>NZ_JBICZC010000009.1:0-520933 GCF_043201715.1 Streptomyces sp. NPDC048291 | reverse complement strand
ATCTGGCGTTGATTTTTGGCACGCTGTTGAGTTCTCAAGGAACGGTCGCTTCCTTTGTACTCACCCTCTCGGGCTTTCCTCCGGGCTTCCCTTCGATGTTCCAAACTCTATCAGCGTTTTTCCGTCTCCCTGACCACCGTCCCGCAGGCATGCGGAAGGTGATCCCGAGTTAGGATCTGACAAGTTTGGATGCTGCTCGGTAACGACGCTTTATCGCGCCGCTCTGTCCCAAGCAGGAGTACGACTGTACACGGGGCCTCGAAGGCCGCGCAAATCGAATAGGCTGGTGGTCTAGACCACTACCTGGTAGCTTCCATGCGGAACCGCCACTTCATCTGACATACGCTGCTGCTCAGTGCCGTCCGGACTGGTAGTGACGGCCCGTAAGCAGCACCACTCCTGGGAGGCTTCCCATGACCACCGTGACGTCCCCGCTCGCCGGACGCGCCGTAGGACTGGCCGCAGTGCCGGATCCGGTCTTCGCCGGGGCCATGGTCGGCCCGGGTACCGCCATCGACCCCGCGCGTGAGCCTTCGGAGGTCGTGGCGCCCGTGGACGGAGTCGTCGTCTCTCTTCACCCGCACGCGTTCGTCGTGGTCGACGAGAGCGGACACGGCGTACTCACCCACCTCGGTATCGACACCGTGCAGTTGAACGGGCAGGGCTTCGAACTCCTCGTCAACAAGGGCGACACCGTGACCCGCGGCCAGGCTGTGATCCGCTGGAACCCGGCCGAGGTCGAGGCCGCCGGGAAGTCCCCGGTCTGCCCCGTCGTGGCCCTGGAGGCCACCGCCGACTCTCTCTCCGACGTCCGTGAGGACGGCGACGTGAAGTCCGGCGACACCCTCTTCGCCTGGAGCTGACGCGCCCCGGACCGGCGACCGACCCCGCCGCCGTGCCGTCGAACGACGGACCAGGCGGCGACCACGACAACCACCGCGGCGGCGGGACCCGCCGCACTATCGGAGACGGGTGAGATGGAGACAACGCTGCGAGGCGTCGGCGTGAGCCACGGTGTGGCGATCGGCGAGGTTCGGCACATGGGAACGGCGGTGCTGGAGCCGCCCGCGAAGCAGATCCCCGCGGAGGAGGCGGAGCGGGAGCAGGCGCGCGCCCGTCAGGCCGTGGATGCCGTGGCCGCCGACCTCACGGCGCGTGGCAATCTGGCGGGCGGCGAGGCCCAGGCGGTGCTCGAGGCGCAGGCCATGATGGCGCAGGACCCCGAGCTGATGTCCGACGTGGACCGCCGGATCGCCGTCGGCAGCACCGCCGAGCGTGCCGTGTACGACGCGTTCGCCGCGTACCGCGAGCTGCTGGCCGGAGCGGGCGAGTACCTCGCCGGCCGGGTGGCCGACCTGGACGATGTGCGGAATCGTATCGTCGCCCGCCTGCTGGGCGTTCCGATGCCGGGTGTCCCGGACAGTGACGAGCCGTACGTGCTGGTGGCGCGGGATCTGGCGCCGGCGGACACGGCGCTGCTCGACCCGACTCTGGTGCTGGGTTTCGTGACCGAGGAGGGCGGGCCGACGAGCCACAGCGCGATTCTGGCGCGGGCGCTGGGTGTGCCGGCCGTGGTGGCGCTGCCGGGTGCCGGGGAGCTCGCCGAGGGCACCGTCGTCGCCGTCGACGGCAGCACGGGCGACATCTTCGTGAACCCGAGTGCGGAGAAGAAGGCGGCGCTGACGGCGGCGGCCGCCGAGCGGAAGGCGGCGCTGTCCGCCTCGACCGGTCCGGGTGCGACCGCCGACGGGCACAAGGTGCCGCTGCTGGCCAACGTGGGCGGTCCGGCGGACGTGCCGGCCGCGGTGGAGGCCGGTGCCGAGGGTGTCGGTCTGTTCCGTACCGAGTTCCTGTTCCTCGACGACAGCAAGAGCGCTCCTACCGAGGAGAAGCAGGTCGAGGCCTACCGTCAGGTGCTGGAGGCGTTCCCGGAGGGCCGGGTCGTCGTGCGGGTGCTGGACGCGGGCGCGGACAAACCGTTGGACTTCCTGACGCCGGCGGACGAGCCGAACCCGGCGCTGGGCGTGCGTGGTCTGCGGACGCTGCTCGACCACCCCGAGGTGCTGCGGACCCAGCTGACGGCGTTGGCGAAGGCGGCCGAAGGGCTGCCCGTGCACCTTGAGGTCATGGCACCGATGGTGGCGGACCGTGCCGATGCGAAGGCGTTCGCCGATGCCTGCCGGGAGGCGGGGCTGCGGGCCAAGTTCGGTGCGATGGTGGAGATTCCGTCGGCCGCGCTGCGGGCGCGCTCGGTCCTCCAGGAGGTCGAGTTCCTGTCGTTGGGGACGAACGACCTGGCCCAGTACACGTTCGCCGCCGACCGTCAGGTCGGTGCGGTGTCGCGGCTGCAGGATCCGTGGCAGCCCGCGCTGCTCGACCTGGTCGCGCTGTCGGCGGATGCGGCGCGGGCCGAGGGCAAGAGCTGTGGCGTGTGCGGTGAGGCCGCGTCGGATCCGCTGCTGGCCTGTGTGCTGACCGGTCTGGGTGTCACCTCCCTCTCCATGGGTGCGGCGTCGATTCCTTATGTCCGGGCGATGCTGGCCAAGTACACGCTGGCGCAGTGCGAGCGGGCCGCGGCGGCCGCGCGCGCCACGGACAGCGCGGACGAGGCCCGTGCGGCGGCTCAGGCGGTGCTGTCCGGCGAGTAGTCGGCCCGGGCCGTGATCGGCTGTCCTTCCGGGGGCGCTCCACCTGTGGGTGGGGCGCCCCCGGTGCGTTCAGTGGTGGTGCCCGTGGGGCGTCTCCGGGTCGCCCAGGTCGGGCGGTGCGCAGTAGTCGACGTCCGATTCCGGTGAGACGAGGTCTCCGGATTCGACGTCGGTGCAGTAGGCGTCGAAGACCTCGCCCGCGGTGAGGGGGCCGAGGTTGCCGCCGCGCAGCCGCCAGCCGTAGACGCGGTCGGGGGTGCCGGGGGCGCTGGTGCGCATGACGAGTCCGCCGGGGCTGTCGGTGGCGAGGCCCAGGGCGAGGACGCTGGTGAATTCGAGGGCTTCGGCCTCGTCGAGGTGGGTGGTGCCGTCGCCGGCCCGGTCGGCGTGGAGGACGGTGACGAGGGTTTCGGGTGGTCCGGAGACGCTGCACACGAGGTGCCGGTTGCCTGGCGCGGCGGTGTCGAGGATGCGGGTCAGGAGGTGGGAGGCGCGGGTGAAGGCGGCGCGTCCGATGTCCTCGCCGCAGGTGTGGCAGGGGCCGAGGCGGGCGAGGAGGGTGCTGGCGTACTCCCAGGTGGCCTGTCGTACCGCCTCGTCGACGAGGGCGGGGACGAGGTCGGTGAGGGGTCGGCCGTCGTAGGGGACGGTGGGGCCGGTGGCCGCGAGTTCAGCGGTGAAGCGGGTGCGGCTGGCCGGGTCGTCCGGGTCGAGGCCGGTGGCCGTGCAGAACTCGGCGTACTCCTCGGGGTCGAAGAGGGCGAGTGTGGTGTGGGTGCCCTCGGCGGCGCGGGTCCTGAGCAGGGCTTCGACCTGGCGGAGGTAGGTGAGGTGGTCGTCGAAGGTGAAGGTGCGGTAGCGCCGCATGGCGCGGAAGTCGTGTTCGTCGGTGAGCAGGCCGATGGTGCCGGCGATCTCGCGGCGCAGGACGCGTCGCATGGTCCGGTGGTCGGTGTGCGCCATGGTTCCCCCTGTGAGCGGTCGATCAATGCTCACTCACAGTAATCGGCGCCACTGACAACGGGGCGGACGTCAGGTGCGCTTGCGGGCGAGGTCCTCGAAGTAGGTCAGCAGGTCGAGGTTGTCGACGGAGCCGGGGTTGACGGCCTTCTCCAGGGGTGCGCCCTGGAGAAGGCGCTTGACGGGGACCTCGATGCGCTTTCCGGTGAGGGTGTGCGGGACGCCGGGGACCTCGATGACCTCGTCCGGGACGTGGCGGGGCGAGAGCTGTTCGCGGATGGCCTGCTTGATGCGGGTCAGCAGGGCCTCGTCGAGGACCGCGCCGGGTGCCAGGTGGACGAAGAGGGGCATCCAGTAGCCGCCGTCGGGCTGTTCGACGCCGATGACGAGGGATTCCTTGATCTCGGGGAGTCGTTCGACGACCTCGTAGATGTCGGCCGAGCCCATCCGTACGCCCTGCCGGTTGAGCGTGGAGTCGGAGCGGCCGTGGATGATCACCGTGCCGCGTGCGGTGACGGTGATCCAGTCGCCGTGGCGCCAGACGCCGGGGTAGGTGTCGAAGTAGCTCTCGTGGTAGCGGCTGCCGTCGGGGTCGTTCCAGAAGCGGATCGGCATGGAGGGCATGGGGTTGGTGACGACCAGTTCGCCGACTTCGTCGATGACGGGACGGCCGGCCGGGTCCCAGGCCTGGAGGTCGGTGCCGAGGCCGGGGGCCTGGAGTTCGCCGGTGTAGACCGGGAGGGTGGGGACGGCGCCCGCGAAGCAGGAGCACACGTCGGTGCCGCCGCTGACGGAGGCGATCCAGAGGTCGTCGCGGACCTCGTCGTGCAGCCAGCGGAAGCCGTCGGGGGGCAGCGGGGAGCCGGTGGTGGCGACGCACTTCACCCGGGAGAGGTCGAAGTCGCGGGAGGGGTGGACGCCGGCCTTGCGGCAGGCCATCACGTAGGCGGCGGAGGTGCCGTAGAGGGTGGCGCCGGTGCGTTCGGCGACGCGCCACTGGGCGCCGGTGTCGGGGTAACCGGGGCTGCCGTCGTACAGGACGATCGTGGTGCCCGTGAGGAGGCCGGAGACGAGGAAGTTCCACATCATCCAGCCGGTGGAGGTGTACCAGAAGAAGCGGTCCTCTGGGCCCAGGTCGCAGTGCAGGCCGAGCTGTTTGAGATGTTCGACCAGGATGCCGCCCTGGGACTGGACGATCGCCTTGGGCAGGCCGGTGGTGCCGGAGGAGTAGAGCACCCAGAGCGGGTGGTCGAAGGGGACCTGTTCGAACTCGGGCTCGGTGTCGGCAGAGGTGAGCGCCGACCAGTCCAGGGCGCCTTCGGGGGCGGGGGTGCCGAGCAGCGGAATGTGGACGACCGCGCGCAGGGTGGGCAGTTCGCGGCGGAGTTCGGCGACGGTCTCGCGGCGGTCGTGCTCCTTGCCGCCGTAACGGTAGCCGTCGACGGTGAACAGGACGACGGGTTCGACCTGCTGGAAGCGGTCCAGGACGCTGTGGGCGCCGAAGTCGGGGGCGCAGGAGGTCCAGACGGCGCCCACGGCTGCGGTGGCGAGGAGGGCGGCCACGGCCTGCGGGACGTTCGGGAGGTAGCCGCTGACGCGGTCGCCGGGGCGGACGCCGAGGGCGCGGAGTTCGGCGGCCAGGGAGCCCACCTGGCGGCGCAGCTCCGCCCAGGTGACGGGGCGGGGTTCGTGGGTCTCGTCGACGTACAGGAGGGCGGGTTCGTCCGCGCGGGTGTCGGCGGCGCGCAGGGCGTGCTCGGCGTAGTTCAGCCGGGCGCCGGGGAACCACTCGGCGCCCGGCATGGCGCGGTTGCCGAGCACGCGCGCGTAGGGCGTCGAGAACCGCACGTCGAAGTGTTCCGTGACGGCTTGCCAGAAGGTGTCCAGGTGGTCGACGGACCAGCGGTGCAGGGCCGGGTATCCGCCGTCGGCGGGGGCTCCGTGGTGTTCCGCCGCCCAGGCCTGGAAGCCGGTGATGCGTGCCTGGGCGATCCGCTGCGGATCGGGCTGCCAGAGCGGCTGGGGGTTCGCGGTCGACATGGGGCGGCTCCCGGGCTTCTGCGCTTTGTGTGCGTGGGACGCGCACGGGCTGGGGTGTGCGCGTGACGCGGCTGACAGGGACGATGCCATGTGATCGACTTCTACACCAGGGTGCGCTCCACATAGTCCGTGTCGTGAAGATGTGGTCTCGGCACGGGTGAATGCCAGTTGAACGGCACGCGCGGGTGGAGCGCTGAGTGGCAGGGTGAGCAGCATGGACGGTCGTGACCTGGTGCGTTCGGTAAGAGTGGTCGGTTCGAGCAAGGCGGCTCAGGGGTTGCGTACCGTACGGGCCGCGTGGCGCAGGAGGCGGATCGATGCCGCCGGGCTGCCCGCGCGCGGCGCGGAACGGGCCCGGGTGCCGGGACCGGTGCAGGACGCGGAGCCGGGGCCGGGCGGCGGTGTGATCCGGTTCAGCCGGTCCGAGCTGCGGATCACGGTCGCCGTGAACGGGGCGGTCTTCTGGGGCTGGGACGGGGCCGGTCCCGAGCCGTCGTACGCGCTCGCGGGGCGTTGCCCGGAGCCGGATCCGCGGGCGGTCCTCGAACCGGACACCAACGGCGGCTGGCGGGTGGTGGCGGAGCGGGTGCGGGTCAGTGTCTCGCGGCACGGCGCGGTGGAGGTGTGTACGCCGGGTGGCGTGCTGCTGCGGCGGGATCTGCCGCCGCGCTGGTGGGAGCCGGTGGGCGGGGGTACGGCGCGCTGGGTGCAGCGGTCGGAGGTGGCCGCGGACGCGCGGTTCTTCGGTCTGGGCGGGCGTGGCTCGGGGCCGCGGCTGCGGGACGGCACGTACCGGTTGTGGAACACCGACCCCGGCCGCGCCTTCGGGCCCGGTGACGATCCGCTGTACATCACCATGCCGGTCCAGTTGGTGGTGGCGGACGCGGCGGCGCATCTGGTGTTCCACGACAACTCGTGGGACGGGACGGTGACGCTTGGGGAGGGTGAGGAGGGCGCCGGTTCGGGGCACGACCGGACCGGGCGCTGCGAGCTGCGGATGGACGGCGGTCCGCTGCGCTGCTGGGTGATGGTGGGCACCCCCGCGCGTGTGCTCCACACGTGGGCGTCGCTCACGGGCGCGCCCGCGCTGCCGCCGGCGTGGGCGCTGGGTCATCACCACGCGCGCTGGGGTTTCGGCAGCGAGCAGGAGGTGCGGCGGATCGTCGCCGGTTACCAGGAGCGCGGTCTGCCGCTGGACGCCGTCCATCTGGACATCGACCACTACGACGACCACCAGGTGTTCACGGTCGATCGCGAGCGTTTCCCGAAGCTGCCGACGCTGTCGGAGGAGTTGCGACGGGACGGGATCCGGCTGGTGTCGATCGTCGACCCGGCGGTGCGAGCCGAGCGGGGCAACGCGGTCTACGACAGCGGGACGGCGGTCGACGCCTTCGTCCGTGATCCGTCGGGGCGGACGGTGGAGGGGGTGGTGTGGCCCGGGGAGTCGGTCTTCCCCGACTTCACGGACGCGCGCGTGCGCGCGTGGTGGGGCGGGCTGTACGAGGAGCGGCTCGCGCTGGGCTTCGCCGGGTTCTGGCACGACATGAACGAGCCGACGTCCTTCAGCGCGTTCGGCGAGTCGACGCTGCCGCGTTCGGCGCGGCACGCCCTGGAGGGGCGCGGCGGCGACCACCGGGAGGCGCACAACGTCTACGCGCTCGGCATGGCGCGGGCGGCCTACGAGGGGCTGCGCGGACTCGCGCCCGGGGAGCGGCCGTTCCTGTTCTCCCGCTCGGGCTGGGCCGGTATGCAGCGCTACGGGGGCACCTGGTCCGGTGATGTCGGCACCGGCTGGCCGGGGCTGCGCGCGTCCTTGTCGCTGGTGCTGGGACTCGGGTTGTGCGGGGTGCCGTACTCGGGTCCTGACGTGGGCGGTTTCGACGGAAGTCCGTCGCCGGAGCTGTTCCTGCGCTGGTTCCAGCTGGGTGCCTATCTGCCGCTGTTCCGTACGCACGCGAGCATGCGGGCGGGGCGCCGGGAGCCGTGGGAGTTCGGGGCGGAGGTGCTGGAGCACGCGCGCGTGGCGCTGCTCGAACGGCGGCGTCTGCTGCCGTACTTCATGACGCTGGCGCAGCTGGCCCGGCGGACCGGGGCGCCGTATGTGCGGCCGGTGTGGTGGGGGACGCCGGAGGACCGGGCGCTGCGCGACTGCGAGGACGCGTTCCTGCTGGGCGATGCTCTGCTGGTGGCTCCGGTGCTGGATCCGGGTGCCGACCGGCGTGCGGTGCAGCTGCCCCGCGGCCGTTGGTACGACACGGTGACCGAGCAGGCGTACGAGGGGCCTGGGCAGGTGCTCGTCGACGCCCCGCTGTCGCGGATCCCGGTGCTGGCACGCGCGGGTGCCGTCCTGCCCGTACGGGACGAGGACGGCGGGACGCGGCTGGAGGTGTGGGCGCCCGCCCGAGGGCGGACGGGGGGCGGTCTGTTCGTGCCGGAGGCGGGCGACGGCTGGGAGGAGCCGGGGATGGAGCGTTACGTCGCCCGCTGGGAGGGCCGGCACGTGGTGGTCCGACGCGAGGACGAGAGCGGCGTGAGCGAGCCGTCCCGTCCGGTCCGGGTCAGGGGGCTGGGCTGAGCCGGCGGGCTCAGTAGCGGCCCTCGAACCACGCGCGTACGGCCACGCTGTGCAGCGGGAAGGCGAGTTCCTCGGGGCGACGCAGCAGGTGCCAGCCCTCCGTCTCGTCGGTCGCGCCCGACGGCGGGAGGCCTTCGGCCGGGCGCTCCGGGAGGAGGCCGAACAGCAGCAGGTGCCCGTCGGGTGAGCTCATGGCGTCGACGAGCCGTACGTCGCGGGCGGCGGCGTCGATTCCGGTCTCCTCCTTGAGCTCACGGACGACGGCGTGCCGCCAGTCCTCGCGGTCGTCGACGTAGCCCCCGGGCAGCGCGGTGCCGCCGCGCGCGGGGGCCACGGTGCGGGTGATGACGACCAGGGCGGTGCCCTTCGTGTCGTAGACGGGCTGAAGGGCGATCGCCACCGGCAGCGGGTTGCGGTAGGCGACGCGGCCGCAGGCCGGGCAGGTGCGGGGCCAGCCGGAGATTCCCTCTCCGTAGGCCGCTCCGCAGCTCGAACAGTGCGAGCCCGGAGCGGAGTTGGCAATTGGGTGCTGATTTTCGGACACGCGCGGACTTTATCCGATCGGGAGTACGACGTCTTACGGTCAGGGGAACGTCTCCTTCCGGAAGTGAAGCGACATGTGGCGGCCCCGGAACGGGAGACAGGCGGGGCGGCAGGCGGTGCCGACGCGACCTGCCCAATCCCGGCGGCCCGTGGCACACTTCTGACGTTCCGTCAGATCTCGTCTCCTGGAGGAGCTTTGTCGCGCACACGCACGCCGGCGGTCGACGGCTGGTTCACCGGCGAGGGGGACGGATTCCGCCTGCTGGGGACCCGCTGTGCGGCCTGCGCCTCGGTCTTCTTCCCGCGTGAGGACGTCCACTGCCGCAACCCCGCCTGCGCGGGCGGCGACCTGGAGGAGGTCCCGCTCTCCCGGCGCGGACGGATCTGGTCGTACACCGACAGCAGATACCGCCCACCGTCACCCTATGTGAGCGATCCGGAACTTCCGTGGGAACCGTACGCGTTGATCGCTGTGGAGCTGGCGGCCGAGCGGATCGTGGTGCTGGGCCAGGCGGTTCCCGGGATCACCGTCGCCGATCTGGCGGTGGGCATGGAGGTCGAGGTCGTTCCCGGCGTCCTGGGCGAGGACGCGGAGACGACCTGGACGACCTGGCACTGGCGGCCTGCGGGGGTGGCGGCATGACGGCGGACGTGGCGGTACTCGGGGTGGGCATGCACCCCTGGGGCAAGTGGGGACGCAGCTTCGTCGAGTACGGGACGGCGGCGGCCCGCGCGGCGCTCGCGGACGCCGGACTGGAGTGGCGGGACATCGGCTCGGTCGTGGGCGCGGACACGGTGCGTGGCGGGTATCCGGGCTATGTGGCGGGCGCGACCTTCGCCAGGGCGCTGGGCTGGCAGGGGGCGCGGGTCGCGAGCGTGTACGCGGCGTGCGCGTCCGGGGCCCAGGCGGTCGCAGCGGCGCGGGCGCAGATCCTGGCGGGCCTCGCGGACGTGGTGCTCGTGGTGGGCGCGGACGCGGCGCCCAAGGGCTTCTTCCGGCCCGCCGGAGGAGACCGGCCCGACGATCCCGACTGGCTGCGCTTCCGGCTGCTGGGGGCGACGAATCCGACGTACTTCGGGCTGTACGCGCGCCGCCGGATGGCGGTGTTCGGGGACACCCCCGAGGACTTCGCCCTGGTCAAGGTGAAGAACGCGGCCCTGGGGGCGCTCAATCCGTACGCCCGCTACCGCAAGCGGGTCACCGCCGAGGAGGTCGCCGCCTCCCAGGTGGTCGCCGATCCGCTGCGGCTGCTGGACATCTGCGCCACCTCCGACGGCGGGGCCGCCCTGGTCCTGTCCAGCCTGGAGTTCGCGCGCCGGCACGGGGCGGCACGGCCGGTGCGGATCCGCGCGGTGTCCACGGTCACGCCCCGCTACCCGAGTACGGTCCTTGACCTGCCGGACATCGCCACGGACTCCGCGGCGGCGGTGGACCCGCCCCCGGAGCCCTTCCGGGCGTCGATCGCGCGGGCCGCCTACGAGGAGGCGGGCATCGGCCCGGAGGAGCTGTCCCTCGCCGAGGTGTACGACCTGTCCACCGCGCTGGAGTTGCAGTGGTACGAGGATCTCGGGCTGTGCGCCGAGGGCGAGGCGGCGAAGCTGCTGCGCGAGGGCGCGACGGCCCCGGGCGGCCGTATACCGGTGAACGCCAGCGGGGGGCTCGCGTCCTTCGGGGAGGCGGTGCCGGCCCAGGCGATCGCCCAGGTCTGCGAGCTGACCTGGCAGTTGCGGGACGCGGCGGGCGACCGGCAGGTGGCGCACGCGCGCGTGGGGATCACGGCCAATCAGGGGCTGTTCGGGCACGGCTCGTCCGTGATAGCGGTGCGCTGACGGGACGGGTGTGACCCCAGAGGCGCATACCCTGCGTGACCACCCCGAAAGGGTGCGTGAACGTCTCATGAACTGCCCCTGGGCGTGCGCCGGTGGCGTCATCATGCTCCCGTGCGCACCTGGACGGATGTTCTCCGTTTCGCCTTCCAGCCGGTGGTCAATCTGACGACCGGCGGGATCGCCGCACTGGAGATCCTCGCCCGCCCCGAGACCGGCGACGTCCTCGGCGAAGCCCGCCGGAATCCCGAACTCGACGGCAGGCTGGCGGTGCTGGCCTTCCGCGCGGCGGCCCGCAAGGAGACGCTGCTGCCGCTGCACATCAACGTCTTCGCGGCCACCCTGGCGGACCTGGGCGGCATCGGACCGCTGCCCGAGGCCGTCCGCGAGGCCGGACGGATGCCCTGGGAGGTCACCCTGGACATCGTCCCGCCGTACACGCACGTGCCGCAGCGGGCCCTGCTGGAGGCCGTGGCGGTGCTGCGCGGCCACGGCTTCCGGATCAGCGCGGACGGCATCGGGGACGGGGACGTGCCGCTGCGGCTGCTCACCGACCTCTCCCCCGACCTGATCAAGCTCGACGCCTCGCTGCTCGCCCGGCCGGCCGCGGTGCGGGCGATGCGGACCCTGTGCGAGGAACTCGGCGCCCTGGTGGCCGTCGAGGGCGTGGAGACCGAACTCCACTACTCCGCCGCGCTGTCGGCCGGGGCGCAGCTGGCCCAGGGCGAGCTGTTCGCGCCCCCGGCCCGGATCCCGGTCGCGGAGGTATACGTTCCGCCGCCCTCCCCCGCCGCCGGGCCGGCACCGCGATCCGGGCCGTACGTGCGGGAGTTCGTCCGGCCCGCCGCTCTCCTGCCGGTCACCGCCTCCGCGTTGCAGGTGCGGGCGCTGCTTACCGGCTCCCCGGACGTCTCCGGCGTGCTCCTGGTGGACCAGACCGGCGCCCCCGTCCGGTCGGTGCACCGCTCCCGCTTCCTGCTGTCGATGTCCGGCCGCTACGGGCACGCCCTGTACGCGGACCGCCCGGCCTTCAAGCTGGGCGACGCACCCCGCACGGTCGGCGTCGACGCGACCGCCTGGGAGGTGCTGGACGTGGTGGCCGTCGGCGGCCCGGACCGCACCTCGGACGACGTGGCGGTCGTCGACCGGTTCGGCCGCTGCGTGGGCGTCGTACGCCTGGCCGACCTGGTACGGGCGCTCGCCGAGACCCGGGTCGAGGAGGCGGCCGGGCTCAACCCGCTGACACGGCTGCCCGGTTCGGACGCGATCACGGGCGAGGTGGACCGGTGGCTCGCGGACGGCCGCGTCTTCGCGCTGAGCTGGCTGGACATCGACCACTTCAAACAGGTGAACGACGGTGCGGGGTTCGCCGCGGGCGACGACCTGATCCGTTCGGTGGGGCAGGCGTTGCAGGAGGCCGCCGTCGGGCACGCGCGCGTGGGACACATCGGCGGGGACGACTTCCTGGTGCTCGCCGACGAGACGGGGCTTGACCAGGTCGCCGCCCTGCTCGACGCGCCCTGGACCGCGGGCGGGCGTCCCGTCACGCTGTCCCTGGCCACCGTCGTGTGCGGACCCGGCAGTGTGGCCGACCACCGGCAGGCGGCCGCCTGTCTGGCACCCCTCAAGAAGGCCGCCAAGGCGCTCGACGGGGCGAGTTGGGTACTGGGGCGGGCGGGACTGCCCGGGCACGAGATCCGGCGCGGCTCGGAGGCGTACCCGGCCCAGGCCGGGTACGCGGCGGTGGAGCCGTGACACCTGCCCTCCGGCGGGTTGCCTGTCATCGTTGCCGTCGGCGACCTTGACGCCCCCTGAGTGCCGGTGAAAACTTCCGGTGTCGGCCGACATCGCCGTACATTCTCGGCGTATTCAGGCACTGCGCCATGGGCTGCTCCTGTCTCGACGCTCCTCCCTCCATGGGCGATCCGGCCGCTACGGCACGCTCGTCATGGACGCCGGGCGGGGCGCGGGACCTTCCCTGCCTTCGGCTGACGTCGCCAAGGGAACCGTTCCTGCTCAAGCGCCGGGGTCGATCCCCCGGCCAGCGCCCTAGGAGCCGCCATGAGCAACGGAGACATCTTCGTAGGCGAAGTCATCGGCACAGCCATCCTGATCCTGTTCGGTGCGGGGGTCTGCGCCGCGGTCACCCTGAGACACTCCAAGGCCCGGGCCGCGGGGTGGGTGGCGATCGCGTTCGGCTGGGGATTCGGCGTCCTCGCCGGCGCCTACACCGCCGCTCCCCTCTCCGGCGGGCAGCTGAACCCCGCCGTCACCATCGGCATCGCCGTCGACACCGGGAAATGGGGCAAGGTCTGGGTCTACCTGCTCGGCCAGCTCGTCGGTGCGATGCTGGGCGCCGTCCTGACGTACCTGGTCTACCTGGCCCAGTTCCAGGCCAACGTGCCCGACGAGGAGTCAGGAGAGGAACCGACGCCGACGCTCGGCATCTTCTCCACCATCCCGGAGATCCGGAACCCGGTCGCCAACCTCGTCACCGAGATCATCGCCACGATCGCGCTCGTCCTGCCGATCCTCGCGTTCGGACTGACCAAGGGGCTCGGCGAGTCCGGCACCACCGTACTGATCGTCTCGCTGCTCGTCGTCGGCATCGGGCTGTCGCTCGGCGGCCCCACGGGCTACGCCATCAACCCGACGCGCGACCTCGGCCCGCGGATCGTGCACACCTTCCTGCCGATCCCCCACAAGGGCACCTCGGACTGGGGTTACGCCTGGATCCCGGTCGTCGGCCCCCTGATCGGCGGGGCGCTCGCGGGCCTGATCTACAACGCGGCCTTCTGAAGCACGGCCCTGCGAAGCACGGCCCTCCGAGCCCACGCAGTCTTCCGACCCAGCGACCAAGGGGTAGCCATGACGGACACCGCCGAGAAGTACGTCGCCGCCATCGACCAGGGCACCACGTCGAGCCGCTGCATCATCTTCGACCACGGCGGCGCGATCGTCGCCGTCGACCAGCGCGAGCACCGCCAGATCTTCCCCAAGCCGGGCTGGGTGGAGCACGACGCCACCGAGATCTGGTCCAAGGTGCAGGCCGTGGTGGCCGGGGCGCTCGCCAACGCGGGGCTGCGCCCCGACCAGTTGAGCGCACTGGGCATCACCAACCAGCGCGAGACGACCGTCCTGTGGGACCGCGCCACCGGCAAGCCCGTGCACAACGCGATCGTCTGGCAGGACACCCGCACTGCCTCCCTCTGCCACGAACTCGGCGGCAGCGACGGCCAGGACCGCTTCCGCGAGCAGACCGGGCTGCCCCTGGCCAGCTACTTCTCCGGGCCCAAGGCTGCCTGGCTGCTGGACAACGTGCCCGGGCTGCGGGACCGGGCCGAGCGCGGCGAGATCGCCTTCGGGACCATCGACTCCTGGCTGATCTGGAACCTCACCGGCGGCACCGACGGCGGCCGGCACGTCACCGACGTCACCAACGCCGGGCGCACCATGCTGATGAACCTGGAGACCCTCCAGTGGGACCCCGCCATCCTCGCCGCGATGAACGTCCCCGAGGCGGTCCTGCCCGAGATCAGGTCGTCCGCCGAGGTGTACGGCACGGCCGTCGGCCAGCTCGCCGGGGTGCCGGTGGCGTCCGCGCTGGGCGACCAGCAGGCGGCGGTCTTCGGCCAGGCCTGCTACGACGTCGGCACGGCGAAGAACACCTACGGGACGGGCAGCTTCCTGCTGCTCAACACCGGCAACCGGCCGGTGCCGTCCAAGAGCGGGCTGCTGACGACGATGGGATACCGGATCGGCACCGAGGCGCCGGTGTACTGCCTGGAGGGTTCCATCGCCATAACGGGCGCGCTCGTCCAGTGGTTCCGCGACCAGCTCGGCATCATCCGCACCGCCGACGAGATCGAGACGCTGGCGGCGAGCGTCGACGACAACGGCGGTGCCTACATCGTGCCCGCCTTCTCCGGCCTGTTCGCGCCCTACTGGCGCTCCGACGCGCGCGGGGTCGTCACCGGGCTGACCCGGTACGTCACCAAGGCGCACCTCGCCCGCGCGGTCCTGGAGGCGACGAGCTGGCAGACGCGGGAGGTCGTGGACGCCATGTACCAGGACTCCGGGGTGCCGATCACCACCCTGAAGGTGGACGGCGGCATGACGAAGAACAACCTCCTGATGCAGCACCAGGCCGACGTCCTCGGGGTACCGGTGATCCGGCCCCGGGTCTCCGAGACGACCTGCCTGGGCGCCGCGTACGCGGCAGGTCTTGCCACCGGTGTCTGGAACGACCTGGACGAACTCAGGTCGCACTGGCAGCAGGACGCGGAGTGGACGCCCGCGATGGCGGCGTCGACACGCGACCGGGAGTACGCGAACTGGCGCAAGGCGGTGGAGAAGAGCTTCGGCTGGCTGGAGGAAGGCGAGTAACCACCCCGGACCACGGCCCGTACCCCGGTCGGCGGGGGTACGGGCCGTGCCGGCCGCCGCCGTTCAGGTCGTGACGGACTGCCGCCGGCCCGCCGCGTACGCCATCGCGTGCTTGACGACGCCGATGAGCACCTCCTTGACCGACTCCCGGTCCCGGGCGTCGCAGAGCACGACCGGCACGTCCGGATCGAGGTCGAGGGCCTTGCGGACGGACTCCACCGGGTACCGGGCCGCGTCCTCGAAGCAGTTGACGCCGACGAGGAAGGGTATGGAACGCCGCTCGAAGTAGTCGACGGCGGCGAAGCAGTCCTCCAGCCGGCGCGTGTCGGCGAGCACGACGGCTCCCAGCGAGCCCTCGGCCAGCTCGTCCCACATGAACCAGAACCGCTCCTGCCCGGGCGTGCCGAACAGGTACAGCACCAGGTCCTCGCGCAGCGTGATGCGGCCGAAGTCCATGGCGACGGTGGTGGTGTGCTTGCCCTCGACGCCGGAGGTGTCGTCGACCGGTCGCCCGGCCTCGGTGAGCAGTTCCTCGGTGCGCAACGGCCGGATCTCGCTGACCGCGCCGACCAGGGTCGTCTTGCCCACGCCGAAGCCGCCGGCCACGAGGATCTTGAGCGTGACGGGCTCGACCGGGGGCTTGCCGCGCTCAGATCGCCCGAAGATCATCGTTCTCTTCTCCTGCTTGATGGGGTCGTTGGGGGGTTCGGGTGCCGGGTGCCGGGCGTCCGTATCCGCCGCCACCCGGGGTTTCGACGACGAGTACGTCGTCGGGGCCGACGTCCGCGGCATCGCTGCCGCCGAGTTCGGTGACCGTGCCGTCGGCCCGCTCCACCCGGTTGGCGCCCAGTGCGCCGGGTTCGCCGCCGGCCATGCCGTACGGGGGCACACGGCGGTGCTGGGAGAGGGTGGACACGGTCATGGGTTCGAGGAAGCGCACGCGGCGGACCGCGCCGTCCCCGCCGTTCCAGCGGCCCGCGCCGCCGCTGCCCGCCCGTACGGCGAACTCGTCCAGGCGGACCGGCAGCCGCCACTCCAGGACTTCCGGATCGGTGAGCCGGGAGTTGGTCATGTGGGTCTGTACGACGCTCGCGCCGCGGAAGCCGTCACCGGCTCCGGAACCGGAGGCGACGGTCTCGTAGTACTGGTGGCGTTCGTTGCCGAAGGTGACGTTGTTCATGGTCCCCGATCCCTCGGCCTGGACGCCGAGCGCCGCGTAGAGGGCGCCGGTGATGGCCTGGGAGGTCTCGACGTTGCCCGCGACGACGGCGGCCGGCGGCTCGGGGGCGAGCATCGAACCGGGCGGCACAACGATGTCGAGCGGGCGCAGGCAGCCGTCGTTGAGCGGGATGTCGTCGGCGACGAGGGTGCGGAAGACGTACAGCACGGCCGCGTTGACGACGGCGAACGGGGCGTTGAAGTTGGTGGCGAGCTGGGCGGAGGTGCCGGTGAAGTCGACGGTCGCGCGCCGGTTGGCGCGGTCCACGCGCACGCGTACCCGGATGACCGCCCCGGAGTCGGTCTCGTAGGCGTACGCGCCGTCGTCGAGGGCGTCGATCACCCGGCGGACCGCTTCCTCGGCGTTGTCCTGGACGTGCCGCATGTAGGCCTGGACGACGTCGAGACCGAACTCCTCGATCATCCGGCCGACCTCGTCGACGCCCTTGCGGTTGGCGGCGATCTGGGCGCGCAGGTCGGCGAGGTTGGTGGGGATGTTGCGGGAGGGGTAGCGGGCCTCGGCGAGCAGCCGGTGCGTCTCGGCCTCCCGGAACCGGCCGTTCTCGGCGAGCAGCCAGTTGTCGAAGAGGACGCCCTCCTCGTCGATGGTGCGGCTGTTCGCCGGCATCGAGCCCGGCGCGATGCCGCCGATCTCGGCGTGATGGCCGCGGGAGGCGACGTAGAAGAGGATCCGGTCACCCTCCGTGGCGAAGACCGGTGTGATCACGGTGACGTCGGGCAGGTGGGTGCCGCCGTGGTAGGGGTCGTTGACGGCATAGGTGTCGCCCGGGCGCATCGAGGTGCCGCGGCGGCGGATGACCTCTTTGACGCTGGTGCCCATGGAGCCCAGGTGGACGGGGATGTGCGGGGCGTTGGCCACCAGGTTCCCGTCCGGGTCGAAGAGGGCGCAGGAGAAGTCCAGACGCTCCTTGATGTTGACGGACTGGGCCGTCGACTCCAGGCGGGCGCCCATCTGTTCGGCGATCGACATGAAGAGGTTGTTGAAGACCTCGAGCAGGACCGGGTCGGCTTCCGTGTCGAGATCGGAACTCTGCGTGACCGTCGCGCGTTCCATGACCAGATGCCCGTCGTCGGTCGCCGCGGCCCGCCAGCCGTCGTCGACGACGGTCGTGGCACTGGCCTCGGTGATGATCGCCGGGCCGGTGACGGTTTCGCCGGGGGGCAGGTCCTCGCGGCGGTGGAGGGGTACGACGCGCCAGGCGCCGCCGGTGTGGAGGCGGACGGCCTCCGGGGCGGCGGGCGTGCCCTCGTAAGGGGCGAGGGCGGAGAGATCGGGGGGTTGGGTGATGCCGGTGGCTTCCACGGAGAGCGCTTCGACGACGACCGGGCGGTCGAGCGTGAAGGAGTACGTGGCGCGATGACGTTCTTCGAAGGCGTGTTTCATCGCCGCGGGCTCGGTGAGCTCGACGGTGAGGGTGGTGTCGGTGCCGTCGTAGCGGAGCTGGGCGCGGCGGGTGACTTCGACGCGGTCCTCGGGGACGTCCTCGGCGAGGAGTTCGGCGCGGGCCGCGGCCTCCAGGTCGTCGGCGGTCTTGCGGATGCCGGGCATGGCGGCGGGCTCCAGGGGGGCCTCCACGGACTGTTCGCGCATGGCGGTGGTGTCGGCGAGGCCGATGCCGAGCGCGGACAGGACCCCGGCCATGGGCGGCACCAGGACGGTGCGGATGCCGAGCGAGTCGGCGACCATGCACGCGTGCTGCCCGCCGGCTCCGCCGAAGGTGGTGAGGGCGTAGCGGGTGACGTCGTGGCCCTTCTGGACGGAGATCCGCTTCACGGCGTTGGCGATGTTGGCGACGGCGATGCTCAGGTAGCCCTCGGCGACCTGTTCGGGGGTGCGGTCGTCGCCGGTCCGCTCGCGGATCTCCCGGGCGAGCCCGGTGAAGCGGTCGCGGACGAGGCCGGCGTCCAGCGGCTGGTGCCCGTCCGGGCCGAAGACCTGGGGAAAGTGGGCCGGCTGGATCCGGCCGAGCATGACGTTGGCGTCGGTGACGGCCAGCGGGCCGCCGCCCCGGTAGCAGGCCGGGCCGGGGTCGGCGCCGGCCGAGTCCGGGCCGACGCGGTAGCGGGAGCCGTCGAAGTGCAGCACCGAGCCGCCGCCCGCGGCGACGGTGTGGATGTCCAGCATGGGGGCGCGCAGCCGGACGCCCGCGATCTGCGTGGTGAAGACCCGTTCGTACCCGCCGGCGAAGTGGGAGACGTCGGTGGAGGTGCCGCCCATGTCGAAGCCGATGACCCGGTCGAAGCCGGCGAGCTGCGACATCCGGGCCATGCCGACGATCCCGCCGGCCGGACCGGAGAGCACGGCGTCCTTGCCGCGGAACTGCCCGGCCTCGGCGAGCCCGCCGTTGGACTGCATGAACATCAGCCGTACGCCTTCGAGCTGGTCGGCGACCCGGCGGACGTAGCGGCGCAGCACGGGCGACAGGTAGGCGTCGACGACGGCGGTGTCGCCGCGCGGGACCAGCTTCATCAGCGGGCTGACCTCGCTGGACAGCGAGATCTGCGGGAAGCCGGTCGAGGCGGCCAGCTCGCCGATCGCCCGCTCGTGGGCGGGATACAGGTGGCTGTGCATGCAGACCACGGCGACGGCGCGGATCCCGTCGTCGTACGCCTCCCGGAGCGGGCCCGCCAGGGCCTCCAGGTCGGGTGCGCGCAGCACGGTGCCGTCGGCTGCGACGCGCTCGTCGGTCTCGACGACCCGCTCGTACAGCAGCTCGGGCAGGTCGATGCGGCGGGCGAAGATGCGGGGGCGGTTCTGGTAGGCGATGCGCAGGGCGTCGCGGAAGCCGCGGGTGATGACGAGGAGGGTGCGTTCGCCCTTGCGTTCGAGAAGCGCGTTGGTGGCGACAGTGGTGCCCATCCGGACGGCGTCGACGGGGTCACCGGAGCCGTCGAGGAGCTCGTGTACGGCGGCGACGGCCGCGTCGGCGTACCGGGCGGGGTTGTCGGAGAGCAGCTTGTGGGTGAGCAGCCGGCCGTCCGGGCGCCGTGCGACGACGTCGGTGAACGTACCGCCCCGGTCGACCCAGAACTGCCAGCCTGTCACGTCACTACTCCGCTTCCGCGCCGGTCACAGCGCCCGGAGGCCGTTGATCACGTCGCGCAGAATACTCTCGTCCACCAGCTCGGCCGGGGGTACCGGCCGGTTGACATGGACGAGTTCCCCGTCGACGAGGTCGCCGACGAGGACCCGCACCACTCCGACGGGGAGGTCGAGTTCCGAAGCCAGCTCGGCGACCGACTGCGGGGCGTCGCGGCAGAGCTCGACGATGTCCACGTGTTCCGGGGACAGCGTCCGGTCGTCGTCCGGGTCGTCCACGTGCGGCTCCGTGACGACCACCGCGATCAGATCGAGGCGGTGCTGGGCCGTACTGGTGGTGCGGCCCCGTGTCATGGCGTACGGACGGACGACCGGTCCGGCCTCGTCGTCGAACCAGTGGCTTCTTCCCTGACCGTCTCCGCTCATGTCATCCCACTACCCGCCGGAGGACAGATCGGTGCGCGGAGCGGACCCCAGATGTACGCCGACCCGCTTGACCAGGAGTGTCATCTCGTACGCGACCTGGCCGACGTCGGAGTCGGCGTCGGAGAGGACGGCGAGGCAGCTGCCGTCGCCGGCGGCCGTGACGAACAGGAAGGCGTCGTCGAGTTCGACGACGGTCTGCCGGACACTGCCCGCCTCGAAGTGCCGGCCCACGCCCTTGGCGAGGCTGTGGAAGCCGGAGGCCACGGCGGCCAGGTGCTCGCCGTCCTCTCTGGAGAGGTCCTTGGAGACGCCGGTGGGCAGGCCGTCGCCGGAGAGCACGACGGCCTTGCGGATGCTGGCGACCCGGTCCACGAGGTCGTCCAGCAGCCAGTTCAGCTCGCCCTTGTTCGTCGCCGTGTGGCCGGTCGCCTTCGGATCGGTCATCGACCGTCCCCCTTAGTCGTTCCTTGTGCTGTGCTGTTCCAGGAGCCGTCGCCCTCGGCGTTCTCGGCACGGCCGCGCTGCCAGCCGCGCTGGAGCGCGCCCATGCGGCTGCGGACCTCGTCGGCATCGCGCTCGACGGGTTCCGGCTCGCGCGCGGTGGATGGTGCGGGTTCCTGTCGCAGCTGTGGGGCCAGGTTGGCCTGCCGTACCCGCCTGGGCAGCGGCCGGGTGCCGGACGCGGCCTCCGGGGGTGTGCTGCCGGGGGGCGGGACGGAGTCGTCGGTGCCGCTGCCGGAGGCGGCCTCGGAGCGGCGGGTGCGCCGTGGCAGGGCGGGGGGTTCCTCCGGGCCGCCGACCTGGTGCGCCGCGCGTTCCCCGGCTCGGTCGGCCGGGCCGATGGCGCGGGGCGAGGACGGGTCGGTGCGGCGGCGGGAGGGCAGCGGGGCGAGTCCGCCCGGTTCGGGGCGGCCCTGGTCCGCCGGGTCCCGCTCGTCCGGGGCGACGCGGCGGCCGCGCGGCTCGGTGACCGGTCTGCCGTGTGAGCTGACCAGCTTGGGCGTACGCCGTCCGGGCAGTGGCAGGGGGCTGCCGGGGTGCTCGTCGCCGGAGCGGCCGGCGGTCTCGCGGTCCGGGTGCGGGAGCTCGGTCACGGCGGGCGTGGGGTCGCCGGCGGGGGCCGCGGAGCGGCGGTGGCGGAACAGACCGCCGCGCTCACTGTCGTCGTCGGTGAGGGCGCCCGGGAAGTCGCCCAGCGCGTCCAGGTCGACGGTTGCCCCCAGCTCGACCGGGCCGTCCAGCAGCGCGGCCGGCAGTCCGGGCCGCTGTCCCGGCACCTGGGCCAGGGAGGCGGCCCGGCTCTCCGCGGGTTCGGCCTCCCCGGCCGGGTGGCTGCGGTCGAGGCGGAAGCCGACGCCGTTGGTGTCGGGGACGTCGTCGGTCAGCAGTACGTCGGGGATGAAGACGACGGCGGTGGTGCCGCCGTAGGGGGACGGCTGGAGCGAGACGCGGACGTTCTGGCGCTGGGCGAGGCGGCTGACCACGAACAGGCCGAGCCGGTCGGTGTCGGAGAGCTCGAACTCGGGCGTCTCGGCGAGCCGGAGGTTGGCGTCCAGGAGCGCCTCGGCCGCCATGCCGAGACCGCGGTCGTGGATCTCCAGCGTGAAGCCGTTGGCGACGCGGTCGCCGAGGACCTGCACGGCGGTGTGCGGTGGCGAGAACACCGTGGCGTTCTCCAGGAGTTCGGCCACGAGGTGGGTGAGGTCGGCGACGGCGGGGCCGGTGACGGCGACGCGGGGCAGCCGGCGGACCTCTATGCGCTCGTAGTCCTCGACCTCGGCCACGGCGGCACGCACCACGTCCATCAGCTGGACCGGCCGGCGCCACTGTCGCGAGGGCGCGGCGCCGGAGAGGATGACCAGGCCCTCGGCGTGCCGTCGCATACGGGTGGTGAGGTGGTCGAGGCGGAAGAGGTCGGCGAGTTCGTCGGTGTCCTCGGTCCTGCGCTCCATGGTGTCGAGCAGGGTGAGCTGCTTGTGCAGCAGGACCTGGCTGCGGCGGGCGAGGTTGACGAAGACCTCGGAGACGCCGGCGCGCAGCTCGGCCTGCTTCACGGCGGCCTCCACGGCGGCGCGCTGCAGGGTGTTGAGGGCCTGGCCGACCTCGCCGATCTCGTTCCTGTCGTACTCCAGGCGCGGGACCTCGGTCTCCACGTCGACCTGTTCGCCCGCGGACAGCCGGCGCATCACGCTCGGCAGCCGGACCCCGGACGCGTCGTGCGCCTCCTGGCGCAGCAGCCGCAGGTCGCGGATGAGACTGCGGCCGACCCGGACCGACATGACCAGTGAGAACAGCACTGCGGCGAGACCGAGGACACCGACGACGGCCGCCTGGACGAACTCGCTGACGGCGACGGGCCTGATGCGGTCCTTGAAGCGGTCGCCGACCTGGTCGTCGAGGGTACGCAGTTCGTCGAGCACATTGCCCGCGGTGGTGTCCCAGCTGCGCGCGTCGACGTCGTTCGGCACGCCGGATCCGGCGGCGACCACGGACCTCTCGGCGGCCAGCAGCGGGGCCGTGGTGGCGCTCTTCCAGAAGCGGTCGAAGCGGTCGCGTTCGCCGGCCGGCAGCAGCGGGAGGCTGATGTCGTAGAGGAGGGTGCGCTGGGCGATGAGGTCGGAGATCTCGCGGGTCTCCTCGCGGGAGACCTTCCCGACCACCAGAGCGGAGCCGAGCAGGGCGTCCTCGCGGGAGACGAGCTCCCGGGCGCGGGTGATGTTGAGGAGGGCGCGGGCCTCCTTGTCGATCTCGACGTCGTCGGTCCCGTCGAGGGAGCCGAGGAGCGTGTAGCAGGGGTCGACGACGGCGTCGTAGAGGGCGAGGGCCTCGGCGCGGTCCACGGTGCCCTGCTCGACGCTGCGGCGCAGCGGCTCGATGCCGTCGAGGCCGTCGAGTTCGGCGGTGAGGTGTTCACCGTCCTCGGTGTCCAGGCCGTCGCGTACGTGCTGTTCCCCGGCGTTCTTGCGGAGCTCGGCCACGGTGGTGTCGGTGGCGGCGCGCGTGCGGTTCAGGGCGGCGAGCGCGTCGGAGGCCCGCGGGTCGGCGAGGTAGACCAGGGTCTGCCGGCGTTCCTGCTGGAGAGCGCGGACCGCGTCCTCGGTGGGGTAGCCGATGTCCTCGACGATCGACGACACCTGGAAGATGTGGGTGACCACGCGTCCGGTGAGCACGGCCGCGAAACCCCAGACGGCGGTCAGGGACACCAGCGGCACGAGAAGCAGCGCCACGATCTTCCGGCGGATCGACTTCCCGCGAAAGCGCATGGCCTCCCCCAGCTCGACCCCCGCAGGCCGGGGGTACACATGTACGTCAACAAACGGCGCGAGCCTACTACCGTCACAGGGATAACTCGAAGAACTGTCCGGACGGTGAACTTCCGCCCCGATAACCTGACATGACCGACAGACAGGACGAGTCGGCCGGGCATTGCGGGAGATTGCCACCGCGATCGCGTCGACTTCACGCGAGTGGTGCGGGAACGGCACGAAGGATCAGTTGGCCGGAATTTTTCCCTGGTCGGGAATCATCGGGCGAGTTCGTTCGTCCTTGTAGACGGGTGATGAGTGCGGATTCGGCCACAGGAGCCGCATCTCGGATCCGGGCGGCGTAAAACAGCGCAAGCCGGGCAGCCACTGGGGAGCCGGGGTCGTCGGACACCGGTGCGAGGGCTTGCCGGCGGTGGGGAGTGACACGTTGATGGGGACGGCTGAGCGGCACGCGGCGCCCGAGAACGGCGCGGCGACGCACTCGACGGTGCGGCAACAGCACACGCAGTACCGGACGTTGTGGGTCGAGGAGCCGGCCAAGCGGTACCGGATGCCCGATCCGGTGCGGACGTCGGCGGTGCGGGCGGTGATCATCATCGCGGTCACGCTGATGCTGGCCATGGTGGCGTTCTTCTGCACGATGGCGGAGTCCTGGCTGGCGTTCCCGATGGTGATCAGCAGCGTGGCGAGCACGGTGGTAGCCACCTGGAGCGCGGTCGACGTCCTGGTGACCCGTCAGGTGTGGAACCAGCGCTACGGCGTGCTCTCGGAGCCGAGCAGCACGGCACGCTCGCTCCGTCGCGAGCGGCGCGCGGCCCGGCGGCAGGAGCGGGCCGCCGCGCGCGAACAGGAGCGGATACGGCGGCGGGGCGGCCAGACCGGGCAGCTGACGCACCCCTGACAGACCCCGGACGGACCCCCGACGGACCCGTGCCCGACTCGTGCGGCCGCCGGCCGCCGTGCCCGGTGCGGTCCGGGAACCGTCCCGTCAGGCTGACGGCTTCTTGAACATCCGCGTGGCGGTGATCTCGCTGTGCACGGCCTCTCCCGCCTGCGGCTGCTGCGGCAGCCCGGGCCGGAGATGCTCCTCCACGCTGATGTACTTGAGTCCGGCCCGCAGGTCCGCGTCGTTGCGCAACCGGATGACCAGCGGGAACTCTGCCAGTGCGGTCGTGTCGAACAGCCCGGTCGTGTACAGCAGTTGGACGCCCAGGGCGTCCGACACGGCTCGCTGGAGCTCCAGCAGGTAGGTGGCGTTGGCGCGCCCGATGGGGTTGTCGAGGAAGAGCGTCCCCGCGTGCCGGTGTTTGTCCCGTCCCCGGTCGTTGGACCGCAGGGCGGCCATCGTGCAGTACAGGGCGATGGCCGCGGTCAGCAGCTGCCCACCGGAGAACACGTCCCCCATCTGCCCCACCGGCACCCGCTCGGCACGCAGTACCGCGTCCGGCTTCAGGATCTCGACGGCGATGCCCTTCGGCTGCAGGGCGGCCGCGACTCCCCGCAGCAGCAGGGACATGCCGTCCCGCCGCAGATCGGAGTTCTTCTTCACGGCGGCCCGGGTCGCCTCGTCGACGACCTCGCCGAGCCGCTCGGTGAGCGTGGCCTGGTCGGGTTCCTCGAAGCGGATGCGGAGGAACTCCTGCCCCGACCACTCGCCGAGTCCCTCGGGCAGCCGGGAGAGCCGCTGGGCGGAGCGCAGGGTCGCCAGCGCCGTCTCGACGAGCCCCCGCAGCCGGTCCACGATCGAGTCCCGGTTCCGCTCCAGCTGGGCCAGTTCGTCGGTCAGCACCCGCAGCCGGGGCGCGAAGGCGTCCGCCCACTTCTGGGCGTGCTCGGGCAGCGCGGCGGCGGGCAGTTCCCGGATCTGCTGGCGCGCGGGGGTCCGCACCGCCTCGTACCGGGTGGCGTTGGCGTGCCGTACGAGGACGTCGCTCGCCTCGCGGACGGCGGACTCGGCGGCGGACAGGTCACCGGCGCAGCCGCGCAGCGACCTGCGGGCCTCGGCGGCGGACTGCCGGGCTTCCTCCAGGCTGCCGGGGTACGGCTCGATCTCCTCCTGCTCGTCGTCGGCGGTGTGCTCGCGCAGCAGGTCGCGGAGCATGGCGGCGATCTCCTCGAAGCCGCCCGCCGCGTCCTCGGCCGCGCGGTGCGTGTCAAGGAGTTCGGCGTGCGCCTCCCGGGCCTGGGCCAGCGCCTCGGTGCGGGCGGCGAGTTCGGCCGTCGCCGTGCGCAGCAGTGCCTGCGCGTGCTCGGCGTCGCGCGGCTGGAGCTCCTCGGGCAGTTCGGTGTGCGCCTCGCCGTCCTCGGGGGCGTGCCGCTCGGCCTCGCCGCGGAGCCGCCCGAGCTGCTCGCTCGCGGTGGACATGCGGGTCTCCAGGAGCTGCACCAGCTCCTCCGCGCGGGCGGCGGCGGCCTGCCGGGAGGGGCCGTCGGAGCCGTCGGGCGACTGCAGGAGCTGCTCCGCGCGGGTGCGGACCTTGTTGCTCAGCCGCTCCAGCTCCGCGAGCGCGGCGCTCTCGTCGCTCTCGGCGCGGGCCTGTTCGGCGCGCAGGTCGGCGCCGACACCGACCTTCTCGTACACCTGCGAGGCGGCCCGGTAGGCCTCCCGCAGGGCGGGCAGCGGCGCCGAGGACTCGGGGGCGTCCTCGTCGGTCTCGGGCATGTCGTCGGGGGCGCCGGCGATCTCGGAGCGCTCGGCGCGCAGCGCACGGGCGGTGCGGCGGGCGTCGTCGGCGGCGCGCTGGGCGGCACGCCGGTCCTCGTCGGCCACGCGGGCGCGTTCCAGACAGGACTGGGCGCGGGCCTCCGACTCGGTGGCCTCGTCCGCGAGTTCGCGCAGCCTGACCTGCCAGCCGGCCCGCTCGCGCAGCCGGAACGCGAGGCCGGCGAGGGCGTCGGCCGCACGCCGGGCCCGCTGGGCGGCCTCCTGCCGCTCGTCGCGCACCTGCGCGGCCTCGGCGGCGGCCTCCTCGGCCTCCGCCCGCGCGGTCCGTGCCTCGGCCAGCTCGGCCTCGGACTCCTCCGCGAACACCCGTGCGTCCCGGGCCTCCTGCGCCAGCTCCACGAGCCGTCCGGCCGGGCAGCCGGTGCGCCAGGAGGCGAGCCGCGCGGCCAGCTCGCGGTCCTTGCCGAGCCGGGCGGCGAGGGTGCGGATCTCCTCGTCCCGCTCGGTGGCCCGCGCGCGCAGCGCCTGGCGCTCCTCGTCGGCGGCGTGCTCGTCGTGCATGGCCGGGTTCGGCGGTACGAGGAACACGTCGCCCGGGCCGGCGTCGGCGGCCGGGGTGGGCGCGAGGAGGGCGGCGGCGGTGCCGACGGCCACCGCGGAGCGGGGCAGCAGGGCCGCCTCGCTGAGCGCCTCACGGGCGCGGGCATGCGTGTCGGGGTCGGTGATGACGACGCCGTCGACGAGTTCGGGGCGGGCGGCCAGCACGCGCGCGTGGTCGGCGGGGTCGACGGCCTGGGCGAGGTAGCGCCAGCCGGGCAGGGCCGGGATGCCGTGTTCGCCGAGGTACTCGACGGTGGCCAGCACGTCGGGGCCCGGCGGCAGCAGCCCGCCGTCGCCGAGCGCGCCGAGGATGCGGGAGTCGTCGGCGGCGGCGGTCCGCAGCTCGAACAGCTGCCGCTCGGCGGACCCGACGGCGTCGTCGAGAAGCTCCCGCAACTCGTCGGCGAACCGGTCGAGTTCCTCGGGCGTGAGGGTCGTGCGAGTCGTGAGGCTTGTGCGGGTGTCGTCGCCGCCCTCGTGGCGGGGCCGCGGAACGGCGCCGCGGGAGCCGGTGAGGCCGAGCAGTTCGCCGAGCCGCTCCTCCGCCGCGAGGCTCTCGGCCAGCCGCTGCTCGGCGTCGTGCGTCCGCCCGGCCGCGGTAGCCGCGTCCGCCGCGCGGGCGGCGGTGAGTTCGGCGCGGGACTCGGCGGAGGCCGCCTCGCGCGCGTGCTCGCCCGCCCGGTGGGAGGCCTCGCGGGCGGTGTCCCAGGCGGCCACGGCCGTCTTCTCGGCGTCGCTCGCCGCGAGCGCGGCCCGGGCCGGGTCGGCGTCCGGGGCGCTGTCGTCGAGCCAGCCCGCGCGGACCGCCTCGGCGGTCTCCTGCTCGACCTCGCCGAGCCGCTGCCGCAGGTGCCCGGACTCGCTGCGGGCGCGCTGTGCCTCGGTGGCGGCGGACGTCGAGTCCCGGTAGGCGCCGTCGCTGACCTCCTGGAGTGCGGCGGACCGCTCCTCCTCCTCGTTGGCGAGGGTCTCCGCGCTCTCGGCGGCCCCGTGCAGGGCCCGGACGAGCGCGACGGCGGCCTTGGCACGGGCGGCGAGGGCGGGCGCCGCGTCCCGCTCGGCCTCCTGGATGGCGGCGGCCACGCGCGCGACGCGGTCGGCGGCGGCGCGGTGGCGCAGCGCGGCCTCGGCGGCCTGCCAGGCCGCGTGCAGGGTGCGTGCGTCGGCCAGCTCGCGCTTCTGCGCGGCGGCGGACTTCTCGCCGACGGCCAGCGCCAGGGAGGCGTGCCGGTAGGCGAGTTCGGCGGCGATCAGCGAGCTGCGCTCGCGGGCGCCCTCGGAGTGCGTGACGGCGTAGGCGGCGGCCGTGACCCGCTGGGCGAGGTCGGCGGCGCGCACCCGCTCCTGCACGCCGCGCGCGGACAACCGGCGCGCCAGCGTGCGGGTGCGGCGTTCGGCGCCCGCGTGGATGTCACGCGCGCGTGACCGCGTCTCGGCGGCCTCGACGATCCGCCCGAGCAGATCCACCGACCCTGCGGTGAAGTCCCGTTCGGCGATCAGCTCGGCGCGTCGGCCGAGCTTGTTGCCGAAGCCGCCGACCAGGTCGGCGAGTCCGTCGGTGTCCCGGGTGTCGGTGACGGCCCGCAGCAGCAGGTCGGTGAAGTCGGAGTCCTTCTTCACCGCGAACAGGCCGGCGGCCTCGCCCTCGTCGGCGTTCATCTCGCGCTGGTAGCGGAAGAGTTCGGGGTCGAGGCCGAGTTCGCCGAGGTGCTCGATCCAGCGGTCGTGGATCTCCTCCCAGTGCACCTCCAGATGCGGGTAGAACTTGCCCGCCTCGGTGATGGCGTCCCGGAAGCCCTTCATGGTGCGCCGCCGCCCCTGCGCGCCGGAGGCTCCCTCGACGGGCGGCCGTACGGCGGTGGACTCGGCGACCGGCAGACTGTCCAGCGAGAGCCCCGGACCGGGCCGGAACGAGTACCAGGCCTCGGCGAACTTCCGCGGGTCGTTGGAGACCTGGCGCCCCCGCCACTCGCTCGCCTTGCCGACGACCACGCACTCGCCGGTGAGCGTGTGCTGCCACTCCAGGGCGACGTGCCCGCAGTCGTCGGCGAGCAGGAACTTGCGCAGCACGCCCGAGCTGGCGCCGCCGAGGGTGTTGCGGTGCCCCGGCAGCATCACCGAGAAGATCAGCTTGAGCAGCACCGACTTGCCGCCGCCGTTCTCCAGGAAGAGCACGCCCGCAGGCGCGGGCCGGCGCGGCGGGCCGACCGGCTCCTCCTCGAAGAACTCCGCCTGGGCGGGGGCGGGGTCGGGCACGGGCGCACCGACACCCCGCAGGTCCAGCACGGTGTCGGCGTAGCGCGCACCGGCCGGCCCGATGGAGTAGAGGCGGACCCGGGACAGCTCGTACATGGCGGACTCTCGTAAGACGGGGGAAAAGGGTGGTGACGGCTCGGAAAGGGCGTCGGGAGCGGCTCAGGAGTGGAACGGCAGACCTGCGTCGGCGACCAGGTCCAGGTCCTCGCCGGCGTCGGCGGGCAGCAGGCTGGCCGTGCCGTCGGTGACCGGGACGACGCCGAGCTCCAGCAGCTCGGCCATGGCGGCGCTGCCGGCCATGTCGCGCACCTGGAGCTGGTAGCGGGCCGTCGTGCGGTACGTGCCGCCCTGGTCGTCGCCGGTTCGCTGGAGGAACCCGGAGTCGGTGAGGAAGACGACCGCCTTGCCGATGATGCCGGTGGTGGAACCGGCCAGCCGGCGGGCGTCCTTGGTGGCGCCGGTCGCGCTGCGTCTGGCCCAGATCCGCCAGGCGGCCTCCAGCCCGGGCGCGTCGGTGGCGGGGTCGGTGTTCTCCCCCGCCTCCTCGGCCCGCTCCTCCAGCCGCCGGCAGGCCTGCCGGACGAAGGCGTCGACGCCGTTGACCGTGATCCGCCCGATGTAGCCGTCGTCGGCCAGGTCCTCGGGGCGCGGGAACGCCAGCGCGGCGACGGCGAGGTGGGCGAGCCCGTGCAGGAACCGGTCGCTGCCGTCCGCGGACGTGCGGCGCGCGTAGTCACCCATGCGCACGGCGAACACCGAGTCCTCGGCGGCGGTCACGGCCATGCCCGCGCGGGGCGACACCTCAAGGACCACCAGCCCCAGCCCGGCGGCCACGGCATCGGCGAGCCGCGCGAACGGAGGGTCCTCCCGGTAGCGCCGCAGCAGCTCGGTGTACTCCTGATCACGCGCGGGCTGCAGCTTGGGCTGCAACCCGAAGGCGACGAGCCGAGCCGCGTCGGCGGCATCGGCGGGCGTGACGGCAGCACTCGCCGACGCGACAGCCGCTTCAGCCTCGACGTACTCGCTCACAACGACAACTCCCTCATCTTGAAAACAGGGGGCGGCGCAGGCGCCCCGTCAGGGGCGCGGAACTGTATGGAGTCTGCGGCTGCCGCCGCGTGGGCGCGACCAGCCACGACGCACCCGCACCCGCACCCGCACCCGCACCCGCACCTGGCACACGACATCACGCGGCCTCGGTCCGATCCGCAGCCATCCCCACCGCGTCCAGCAGAGCCGTCCCGACAATCAGATCGGCACCACCGAAGCCGGGGTCGTCCAGCTGCGTACCGTCGTCCACCGCGAACAGCAGCTTCTCCTCGCCCTGCCGGTAGGCCGTGCCCACGGCCGGGCTGGCGGCGTGCACGGCCAGCAACGCGATCAGGTAGGCCAGATCCTCGCCGCCCACGCGCCGCGCCTCCGCCAGCAGCCCCGACAGCCGACGCGGCGCGTCCGCCGGGAGGTCCAGCAGCCGCATGGCGTCGGCCAGCTGCTCCTCGCTGAACCGGCTGTCGTCCGGGGTGGCGATGAGGTCCGGCTCCGGCATCTCCGCGCCCAGGTGCTCCCGCTCCACCGGCGGCGTCAGCAGTATGTCGACGAGGTCGCCGACCCGCACCGACACCGGCGTCCGCAGCCCGGTCCCGCGTGCGAAGAACGCCCCCGTGACCCGGCTCGCCTGCTCCAGCGGCAGCGGCAGCAGCGGTGCGAGCAGGTGCCCGTACAGGTCCGTCCCCGACGTCGTCATGGGCGTCGCGAACGCCTGCCGGTCCTGCTCCGCGCGGAACAGCGGCCCGGCCTCCAGCAGTCGCGACTGCAACTGGGTGTGGCGTCGGATGCAGTCCTTGACGATCTCGACGAGCTCGGCGGCGCGCCGCTTGTTCTCGGGCTCCTCGGTCTCGTCGCGGGCCTTGCGGATATTGGTGAGGATCGCGTTCTCGTGCCGGTACCGGTCGGCGACGTGGTCCAGGGCCTCGGCGATCATGTCGGGGACGGCGTTGAGCCAGTCCACCGCGCGGACGTTGCGCCGGGTGGCCTCCAGGGCCCGGCGCAGGGTCTCCGAGTACTGGACGGTCCGGTAGCGGGCCTGCTCCGCGGCGAGCTGGGCGTCGGCGAGCCGGCCGCGGTTGACCAGCACCTCCAGCTTGACCTCGGCGGCGATCTGGGCGCTGGTGACGTCCGTGTCGAGGGCCCCGACCAGGACGTTGACCGCCTCGTCGGTGGTCCGGAGGTACACCGTGCCGCCCGGGCCGGGCACCTCCTCGATGAGCTTGAAGTCGTAGTCCCGGCGGACGTACGACCCGTCCGGCGTGAAGGTGCCGTACACCGCGCGGAAGCCGCGGTCGACGCTGCCGACGTTGATCAGGTTCTCCAGGACCCAGCGGGCCACGCGCTCGTGCTCGGCGACGGGGCGGTGCGGGGTCTGGGCGGAGATGCGCGGGATCAGCCGGGCGACGATCTGCTCGTGGTCGGCGCCGGTGTCGAAGTCCATGTTGAGGGTGACCAGGTCGATGGCGGAGAGCGCCACCTCGGCCATGCCGTACACCGAGTACTCGCCGGCCAGGTTCGCCTTGCGTGCGTCGAGGTCGTGCAGCGGCGCGGTGCACGCGAGCGCGCGCAGCCGCCGCGCCAGCCCCTCGTCGGCGGCCGGGCCCGGTGCGGGGCGCGGCCCCGCGCTGAGCTGGGGCGGCACGCTGTCCGTCGATGCAGGCGAAGTCACGGTGCACAGACTAGGTCCTGGGTCTGACATCGGCCCAAACGACGCAGTTGGCTCCGCCGGTGGGGCCGGGTCCTGCGGGGCGGTCGTCGGAGTGCGGGCCGGTGGGGGCTGATCGCGCAGTTCCCCGCGCCCCTCTCGGGGCACGGAAGCCTACGGGGTGCTGTCCACCCGGCGGCGGTAGACCTCGACCACCCGTTCCAGGGAGTCCGTGAGGTAGGTCTCCAGGAGGCGCTCGGCGGCTCGCCTGTCGCCGCGGTCGAGCGACTCCAGGATCTCGCGGTTGCGGGCCAGGTACGGCTCGTGCAGGGCGTGGGGGTCGTCGACCACGTGGAAGGCGAGGCGGAGTTCCGCGAAGACGCTGCGCATCAGTTCGTCGGTGCGTTCGCTGCCGGCCAGGGCGACCAGTTCCCGGTGGAAGTGGATATTGGCCGTACCCACTGCTTTCCAGTCATCCGCGGTGGCCGCCTGCCGGCCCTCGGCGACCGCCGCCGACAGGCTCTCCAGGGCATACGGCGGCTCGCCCAGGCCGCGTACGACGGCGCACTCGACGAGGGCGCGGGTGCGGTAGATGTCCTCGACGTCCTCGACGGTCAGGACCCGGACGAAGACGCCCCGGTTGAGTTCGTGGACCAGCAGGCGCTCGTGGGTGAGCAGCCGGAACGCCTCGCGCAGGGTGTTGCGGGAGACGCCGAGCGCGCCGCCGATGCCGTCCTCGGACAGGCGGGTGCCTGGCGGGAAATAACCGTCGGCGATGCGACTCCTGAGTATGTCGGAGACCCGTTCCGCGGTGCTGGTCCGCCCGAGGAGGGCGCGGTCGTCGGCCAGTCCCGTCAGCTGCTCTGCCATGCCCGGAATTCAACCGCAGACACAGGAACGAAACAACGTGGGTATTGAAGGATCGTTGAACGATCCTCTACGGTGCTCATCACGCTCGCCAACGCACGGCCCTCCGCACGGCTCCGCACGGTCCCGCACTGCTCAGTTCCCGCACCCTCCGTCCCTCATCTGCGAGGTGCCCATGAGCACGACTCCTCCACCGCAGGCCCTGTCCTCCGACGCGCACCCGGGCAGGGGTGAACGCACCGCCGAGGACGGCGCGTTCGGCTGGTTGCGCGCCCTCGGTCCGCGCGGCCGACGTGCGTTCGCCGGTGCTTTCGGCGGATATGCCCTGGATTCGTACGACTACTTCACCCTGCCGCTGAGCATGGTCGCGCTCGCGGCGTACTTCGGTCTGGACAGCGGCCAGACCGGCCTGTTCACCACCGTCACCCTGGTGGTCTCCGCGGTCGGCGGCGCCGCGGCCGGTGTGTTCGCGGACCGGGTCGGCCGGGTCCGCGCGCTGATGGTCACCGTGATCACCTACGCGGTGTTCACGGTGGCCTGCGGCTTCGCGCCCAACTACGAGACGCTGCTGGTGTTCCGCGCGCTGCAGGGCCTCGGCTTCGGCGGCGAGTGGGCGGTCGGCGCGATCCTGGTCGCCGAGTACGCGAGCGCCCGGCACCGGGGCCGCACGCTGGGCGCGGTCCAGAGTTCCTGGGCCGTCGGCTGGGCGCTCGCCGCGATCGTGTACACGCTGGTCTTCTCGTTCGTCGGCGACGACATGGCCTGGCGGGTGATGTTCTGGACCGGCGCCCTGCCCGCGCTCCTCGTGGTGTGGCTGCGGCGACGGGTGCACGACGCCCCGCAGGCGGTCGCGGTACGCGAACAGAGCCCACGGCGCGGCTCGTTCGCCGCCATCTTCCGGCCGGGCACGGCCGACGCACCCGGCCTGCTGCGCACCACGGTCTTCGCGGGCCTGCTGTCCACGGGTGTCCAGGGCGGCTACTACACGCTGGCCACCTGGGTCCCGACGTATCTCAAGACGGAGCGCGGTCTGTCGGTCGTCGGCACCGGCGGCTACCTGACCTTCCTGATCTCGGGAGCGTTCCTCGGCTACCTCACCGGCGGCTGTCTGACCGACCGGCTGGGGCGGCGGCGCAACATCTGGCTGTTCGCGGTGCTGTCGGCGATCTGTGTGCTGGCGTACGCGAACATCCCGCAGAGCGCCAACACACTGCTCCTGGTGCTCGGTTTCCCGCTCGGCTTCTGCATGTCGGCGATCTTCAGCGGCTTCGGCTCGTACCTGAGCGAGCTGTACCCGACGGCGGTGCGCGGCACCGGGCAGGGTTTCACGTACAACGCGGGCCGCGCGGTGGGCGCGGTCTTCCCGACCCTGGTGGGCTTCCTGGCCGACAGCTGGGGCGTGGGCGGCGCGCTGGTCTTCGGCGCGGCCGGCTACGCGCTCGCGGCCCTGGCCCTGTTCGGACTGCCGGAGACGCGCGGGAAGGAACTGGCGTGAACCCTACGGAAGACCATGTTCTGACTCTGGCCACGGAGGACCGTCCGGTCGTCCTCGCCGACGAGCACGCGCACGCGTGGAGCCCGAGAAGCGCCCGGGCCCGTTTCCGGGCGGGCCTCACGGGCCCCACGGCCGGGGTCGCGGCCGGCCACACGCAGGCCAACCTGATCTCGGTGCCCGCCGACTGGGCGTACGACATGCTGCTGTTCTGCCAGCGCAATCCGAAGCCCTGTCCGGTGCTCGACGTCACCGACGCCGGTGCGACCGGTACCGGACTCGCCGAGGGCGCGGACCTGCGCACCGACCTGCCGCGCTACCGCGTGTGGCGGGACGGGGAGTTGGTGGACGAGCCGACGGACGTGCGCGCGTACTGGCGGGACGACCTGGTGTCGTTCCTGCTCGGGTGCAGCTTCACGTTCGAGTGGGCGCTGGCCGGTGCCGGGGTACCGATACGCCATGTCGAACAGGGCCGGAACGTGCCCATGTACGTGACCACCCGGCCGTGCCGTCCCGCGGGGCGGCTGCGCGGGCCGATGGTGGTGTCCATGCGCCCGGTCCCACCGCAGCATCTGGCGACCGCGATCCGGGAGAGCAGTCTGCTCCCGGCGGTGCACGGCGGCCCCGTGCACTGCGGCGATCCCGCCGCGCTCGGCATCGCGGACCTCGGCCGGCCCGACTTCGGCGACCCGGTGGACGCCGAACCGGACGACATCCCGGTGTTCTGGGCCTGCGGGGTGACCCCGCAGGCGGCGGTGACGGCGTCCCGGCCGCCGTTCGCCATCACGCACGCGCCGGGTCAGATGTTCATCACCGACGCCCGCGACGAGCAGTACCGCGTGGCCTGACAGGAGAGACAGCGCATCCATGACCTCGATCGACCTGAACGCCGACCTCGGCGAGGGCTTCGGCCGCTGGCGGCTCACCGACGACGAGCAACTGCTGTCCGTCGTGACCAGCGCGAACGTGGCCTGCGGTTTCCACGCGGGGGACGCGGCCACCATGCGAAGGGTGTGCGAGCTGGCGGCCGGGCGCGGGGTGACGATCGGCGCCCAGGTCTCCTACCGGGACCTGGCGGGGTTCGGGCGGCGCGCGATGGACGTGCCGCCCGCCGAACTGGCGGCGGAGGTGGCCTACCAGATCGGCGCCCTGGAGGTCTTCGCCCGGGCGGCCGGCGCGCGCGTGGCGTACGTGAAGCCGCACGGCGCGCTCTACAACCGGGTCGTGCACGACGAGGAGCAGGCCGCCGCGGTGGTCGACGGCGTGCTCCTCGCGGACGCCTCGCTGCCCGTGCTGGGGCTGCCCGGTTCCCGGCTGCTCGCGCTGGCGGAGAAGGCGGGGCTGCCTGCGGTCACGGAGGCGTTCGCGGACCGCGCGTACACCGACGAGGGGACACTCGTCCCGCGCGGGCGCGAGGGCGCGGTGGTGAGCGACCCGGAGGCGGTGGTGGAGCGCTCGGTGGAACTGGCGCGCTCCGGCGCGGTCACGTCGCACTCCGGCACGCGCATCGCCGTGCGCGCCCGGTCGCTCTGCCTGCACGGCGACACCCCGGGCGCCGTGGAGCTGGCCCGCAGGGTGCGTGCGCGGCTCGCGGCGGCGGGCGTGACCGTGGCGGCCTTCGCGTGAGCACGGAGACGGGAACCGGTACGACCATGCCCATGACCACCCGGCTCGTGGGCGACCATGCTCTTCTCGTCGAGGTCGGCTCCGGCGCGGAAGCGCAGTCGCTGCACGCGGAGTTGCTGCGCCGCCGGGCGGAGGGCTCGCTGACGGTCCGCGAGATCGTGCCCGCCGCCCGCACGGTCCTGCTCGACGGCCTCGACGACCCGGCCCGCCGGGCCGCCGAACTGGCCGCCGCCGCGATCCCGCCCACTCCCCCACCCGCGCGTGCGGCGATCGAGCTGCCCGTGCGCTACGACGGCCCGGACCTCGCCGAGGTCGCCGCCCACTGGCGGGTTCCCGAACGGGAGGTGGCCCGCATCCACGCGGCCACCGAGTTCACGGTGGCCTTCTGCGGCTTCGCGCCCGGCTTCGGCTACCTCACCGGGCTCCCGGACCGCTACGACGTGCCGCGCCGGGCCACCCCGCGAACCGCCGTGCCCGTGGGCTCGGTGGCGCTGGCCGGGCCGTACACGGGCGTCTACCCGCGGTCCTCGCCGGGCGGCTGGCAGCTGATCGGGACGACGGACGCGGTGCTGTGGGACCACGCGCGCGTGCCGGCCGCGCTGCTGGCGCCGGGCACGCGCGTACGGTTCGTGCCGGTGGAAGTGCCGGCGGGAGTGCCGGCGGGGGACGCATGACCGACCGCGCGCTCGTCGTCGTACGGGCCGGTGCGCTGACCACCGTGCAGGACCAGGGGCGGCCCGGGTACGCGCATCTGGGGGTGCCCCGCTCCGGGGCGCTGGACGCGCCAGCGGCGGCGCTCGTCAACCGGCTGGCCGGCAACGCACCGGACGCGGCCGTGCTGGAGACGACGCTCAACGGGTGTGCCGTGCGACCGCGTTCGACGGTCGTGGCGGCGGTCGGCGGCGCGCCGTGCCCCGTCACGGTGGGCGGACGTCCGGCGGCCTGGGGCGCGCCGGTCGTGGTACCGGCCGGGGAGCTGCTGGAAGTGGGAGCGGCCCGCTCCGGCGTACGGAGTTATGTGGCCGTCTCCGGTGGGATCGCCGTGGAGCCGGTGCTGGGCAGCCGGGCCACGGACCTGCTCTCCGGGCTCGGTCCCGCTCCGCTGGCGGACGGCACGGTGCTGCCGCTGGGCAGGCCCTCGGGACCGCACGCGCGCGTGGACGTCGCGCCGCAGCCGTCGCCGCCGGCGGAACTCGTGCTGCGGGTGACGCTCGGCCCGCGGGACGGGTGGTTCACGCCGGGGGCCGTCCGGGCGTTCACCTCGCGCGCGTACCGCGTGTCGTCGGCGAGCAACCGCATCGGGCTGCGCACGGAAGGGCCCGCCCTGGAGCGGGCCCGTACCGGTGAACTCCCCAGCGAGGGCATGGTCCTCGGTGCCGTGCAGGTACCGCCGGACGGCCGTCCGGTGGTGTTCCTGGCCGACCATCCGACCACCGGCGGCTATCCGGTGATCGCGGTGGTCCGCGCCGCCGACCTCCCGGCGGCGGCCCAGGCGGTCCCGGGCATCCCGGTCCGCTTCGTGGCCGTACGCCGTCGCTGACCCCCGTAGGCCGTCGCCGAACCGCCGTAGGCCTTGGTCGAACCGCCGTAGGCCGTGGTCGAACCGCCGTAAGCCCTGGCCGAACCGCCTTGAGGCGTCGTCGAACCGCCGCGGCGGCCTCCTCATGCGGCGTCGGCGGGTCGCTCCGGCGACTGGAGGGCGGCCAGCGCGGCGGAGACCGCGGCGGACGCGCTCAGGTCCAGGCGGGCGCTGGTGCCCCTGCGGCGGTGCCGCATCTCGTCGACGGCCAGCCGCACCAGCTGGGGCAGCAGGTCGCGGCAGCGCCTGATCACCCAGGCGGTGCCGGCCGTGGCCAGCCAGAGGACACTCGCCTTCTTCGTCGGCGGCGGGAACTCAGGCTCGGCGGACGGCGCCGTCCCCGTCGCCATGCCCAGCGGGGCGAGCAGGGCGTGGAAACGGACGGCGAGCTGCCGGTGCCCGCGCTCGCACGGGTGCAGCCGGTCCGCGCTCCACATCTCGCGGTCGGTGAGCCAGGCGCCCTCCGACGCGTGCAGGTGGACGGCCCCGTACCGCTCGGACAGGGCGTGCACCACCGCGTTGACGGCACGCCCCCGGCGGGCCAGCGGACGGGCCAGGGCGCCCGGCAGTCCCCACATCGCACCGGGGTCGGGCAGGCACGCCGTGAGCAGGGTCGCGCCCTGCTCGGTCAGGGCCGCGTAGACCTTGTCGAGCCGCTCGGCCACCGCGTGGATGTCGAACGTGCAGCGCAGGGTGTCGTTGACGCCTATGACGACGGCGACGATGTCGGGACGCAGTTCCAGCGCGGCCGGGGTCTGGCGTTCCAGCACGTCACGGGTCTGCGCCCCGCTGACCGCGAAGTTGGTGAACTCCACCTCCTTCGCGGCGAGTCCGCCGGCCAGCAGCGCGGCCCAGCCGCGCCACCCGTCGCCGGCGGGGTCGCCCACGCCCTCGGTCAGCGAGTCCCCGAGCGCAACGAAACGGACCGCTCTCATGCCACGCCCTCCGGCACGACACGACGGACCGGTGCCGTCGTTCCGCTCTCGTCACGACGGGACAGCACCGGCGCGTCGTGCGCCGCGAGGAACGCCTCCACGGCCGTTCCCCAGCCGAAGCACTCCGCACGCGCGCGTGCCGTCTCCCGGCGCTCGGCGGCGGGCCGCTCCAGGAGCATCTCCACGGCGTCGGCGAAGGCCTCGCCGCGGTCCGCCGCGGTGGCCCCGGCGGAACCGATCACCTCGGGCAGCGCGGAGGAGGCGCTGGCGACCACGGGCGTCCCGCAGGCCATCGCCTCCAGGGCGGCGAGCCCGAAGGTCTCCGCGGGTCCCGGCGCCAGGGCGACGTCGGCGGACGCCTGGAGGGCGCCCAGGCTGTCCCGGTCGGAGACGTGCCCCAGGAAGGTCACCGGCAGCCTGCGCTCCCGCACCCGCTGCTCCAGACGCTCCCGCAGCGGCCCGTCACCGGCCACCACCAGGATCACCCGGCGACCGCGCCGTGCCAGCGCCTCCACGGCGTCGATGGCGGTGCCGGGCCGCTTCTCCACGGACAGCCGCGAGCACATCACGATCAGTGCCTCGTCCTCGCGCGCGTACCGGGCCCGCAGGTCCAGGTCGCGCAGCGAGGGGTGGCGGCCGATCAGGTCGACGCCCAGGGGGGCGCGTACGACGTTGCGCGCGCCGATGCGGATGAACTCGCGCTCGGCGAACTCGGTGGTGCACACCACGCGCGCGTACGTGTGCGCCGTGCGGATGTTGAGCGCGTCGGCGGTGCGCCGGGACATGTTCTCGGACATGCCCCAGGTGCGCAGGACGCCGTCGGCGGTCTCGTGGGAGACCATCACGGCGGGGATCCGGGCGCGCCGGGCCCAGCGGCCGGTCCAGCGCAGGGTGGTGCGGTCGGACACCTCCAGGCGGTCCGGGGCGAGGTGCTCCAGGAGGCTCTGCACCCGCTTCTTGTCGACGAGGACGCGGTAGCCGCCGGTGCCGGGCAGCAGCGGGCCGGGCAGCGTGATGACCCGGCCCTGCTCCTCGTCCCGGTCCGAGTAGCGCTCGCCCGGCACGATCAGGACCGACTCGTGCCCGGCGGCCACGAAGCCCTTGCCGAGCTCGCGCAGGGCGGTGCGCAGGCCGCCGGAGGCGGGGGCGACGAAGTTGGCCAGCCGCACGATGCGCAGCGGGCCCGGCGAGGTGACGCTCATGCCGCCACCACCGGCCGGCGCGCCGCGAGCACGTCCTCGTAGTGGCCGATCAGCTGGTCGCCGACGGCGGCCCAGGTGCGGCCCTCGACCGTGGTACGCGCGGCGTGGCCGAACGCGGCCCGCATCCCGGGGTCGGCGACGAGGGAGGCCACGGCCTCCCGGACGGCGCCGGCGTCGCGCGGCGGGACCAGGAACCCGGTGCGGCCGTGGTCGACCAGGTCGATCGGGCCGCCGACGGCGGGCGCGACGACCGGGACGCCGCTGGCCATGGCCTCCTGGACGGTCTGGCAGAACGTCTCGAAGGGGCCGGTGTGCGCGAAGACGTCGAACGAGGCGAAGATCCGGGCGAGGTCGTCGCCGGTGCGGCGGCCGAGGAAGACCGCGCCCGGCAGCGCCTCGGTGAGGTGGGCCTGAGCGGGCCCGTCGCCCACGATCACGACCTTCACGCCCTCCAGGCCGCAGACCCCGGCGAGGAGTTCGACCTGCTTCTCGGGCGCCAGGCGGCCGACGTAGCCGACGATGACCTCGCCGTTCGGGGCGATCTCGCGGCGCAGGGCCTCGTCGCGGAACTCGGGACGGAAGCGGACGGTGTCCACGCCGCGCTGCCACAGCTGGATCCGGGGCACGCCGTGTGCCTCCAGGTCGCTGATCGAGGCGGTGGACGGGGCGAGGGTGCGGTCGGCGGCGCCGTGCACGGACCGGATCCGCCGCCAGGCGGCCGCCTCGCCGGCGCCCACGTAGGTGCGGGCGTATCCGGCCAGGTCGGTCTGGTAGACGGCGACGGCCGGGATGCCGAGCCGGGCAGCGGCGGCCATGCCGCGGACGCCGAGGATGAAGGGGCTGGCCAGGTGCACCACGTCGGGGCGGTGCTCGATCAGCGCGGCGGCGAGCTTGCGGCTGGGGAGAGCCACGCGGACCTGGGGATAGCCCGGGAGCGGAAGCGAGGGGACGTGGACGACAGGGCAGGGCGCGGCAGCCGCGGCGAGCCTGTTTCCGGGGGCGGGGGCCGGAGCGACGACGAGGGGAGCGTGACCGCGATCGACGAGGTGTCGGGCGGTCTGGAGCGCGCAGTGGGCCACGCCGTTCACATCGGGGGGAAAGGATTCGGTCACGATGACGACACGCATACCGGTGTTGTCGCCGCGCTGGACGTGGCCGCGTCAAAGTGGATCTTTCCGATTGTTAAACGTCCCATGAGCGTTGGCCTGCACACCCGAGCGGGCCAACCGGCGTCCATGTCCGGCCGCCCCGGCGGTAACCGGCTGTTCACCCGGCGGGCGGTCGTCCGCGTATGGAACGTGTGCGGGATCCCCCGTGGTTCCCGTGGTGCGACAGGTGTCCGGTGCAGTGATATGTCACATGGCACGTCCGTGGCGCGTCACATGGCAGCCGCGTCCGGTCCGATGCGGCTGCGCACGGCCGTCTGTACCTCCGCCTCCTCGGCGGGGTCGGCGGCGAGCCTGCGGAGCTGTTCGACGACCCGGGCGTCACCGGTCTCGGCGTGCCGGGCGGCGATTTCGCGGGTGGTCTCCTCGCAGTCCCACAGGCATTCGACGGCGAAGCCGGTGGCGAAGGAGGGATCGGTTGCGGCCAGCGCCCGGGCGGCCCGGCCGCGCAGGTGGGACGAGGCGGTCTCGCGGTAGACGTGGCGCAGGACGGGCGCGGCGCAGACGATGCCGAGGCGTCCGGTGCCGTCGACGAGGGTCCACAGCGTCGGCGCGTCGGGGCCTTCGCCGCGTACGGCCTCCCGCAGCGCGGCGAGGACCAGTTCACTGTCCTTGGTCCCGCCCCGGCAGGCCAGCATCCGGCCGGCGGCGGCGCCGAGGGCGTCGGGCCTGCGGGCCCAGCCGCGCGCCCGGTCGACGGCGGCGATACTGCGCATGCGTTCGAAGGCGTCGACGGCGGCCTCCACGACGGCGGCCGTGCCGTCGGTCACCGCGACCTCGATCAGGTTCAGCGCGTCGGGGTCGTTGCTGTCGGCGAGGTAGCGCAGGGCGGTGCAGCGGGCTCCGTCGGTGCCGTCCTTGGCGGCCTGGAGGATCTCCGGCCGGTCCTCGGGTCCGGCGACGGCGACCAGGCAGCGGGCGGCCGGCACATGGAGGGCCGCGCCCCGCTCGACGCCCTGCTGGGCCCATTCGAAGACGGCCCGCACGCTCCACCCCGGACGGGGCCCGGTAGGTCGCATCTGGCGCTGCCAGCGGTCGAAACAACCGGTCTCCTGCGCGGCACGCACGCGCGTGGCGACCGATTCGCGCGGATCCTCGGCCCACAACCGCCAGGGCCGTGGCTCGAAGGCGTCCCGTACGGCGGCGGCCAGCTCGGCCTCGCCCTCGGCGTCCGTGGCGAACCGCGCCAGTACCGGGGCGGCGAGGGCGCGCAGGCCCGCGTCGTCGTCGCGCAGCGCCAGCTCGTCCAGGGCCCAGGCCCAGTTGGAGCCGGTCGCGGCGTATCTGCGCAGCAGTTCGAGCGCGTCCAGCCTGCCGTAGGAGGCGAGGTGCCCGAGCACGGCCAGCGCGAGGCCGGTGCGGGACTCCTCGGTGTCGAGGACGTCCTCGGCGTCGAACAGGTGCGCCTCGATGGCGTCCAGTTCGCCGTGCAGATCGAGGTAGAGCCGGGCGAAGTACAGGGAGCGGTTCTCCACCTGCCAGTCGTGGCGGGGGTCGTGGAGCACGCAGTGGTTCAGTGCCGCGAGCGCTTCGGCGCGCGGGGCGGTGAGCGCGTGCAGCGTGCCGTCGCCGCGGCCCCGCTGCAGCAGGCCCAGCAGCGTACCGCTGGGCGCTATGACCGGATCGAACATGGGAAACAGCCTCACATCAAGCGTCGACGCAACCGGAGAACACGCACTACCTGGCCGCGTGACACAACGTCGGAGCGCCCGCCGTCTCTTGCTTGCTGTAGACCATTTCTCTCTGCCTCTCGTCAGTGGCCCATGCGGGCCGCATCACGGCCCGCGTGGTGCGGCAACACCTGCCCAGCCATCGCGTCCGTGAATCACGACGTCATGATGACTCGGCACTTCGACCTGCCGCGACCGAAATTTCGGCGGCCCTGTACCGCCTCCCCCGTTTTGTGTGTTTTAGCTGGTCAGAACAGATGGGTCAGGAGGTACCGAACAGTTCCAGAACCTCCGTCTTGCCGAACATCCGTGCAGTGTCGACGGCCGACGGAGTGCCCGCCGCCGGGTCCGCGCCGGCCTCCACCAGCACCTTGACGACGTCCGTCTCGCCCTTGAAGACCGCCCCCGCGAGTGGCGTCTGACCACGGTCGTTGACCCGGTCCGCCTCGGCGCCCCGGGCGAGCAGTTCGCGCACCGCCGCGGCGTGGCCGTGATAGGCGGCGAGCATCACGAGGGAGTCGCCGCGGTCGTTGGTGAGGTTGGCCGGAACGCCCGCGTCGAGGTACGTCACGAGCGCCTCGGTCCGCCCCTGCCGGGCCAGATCGAAGATCTTGGTCGCCAGCTCCACGACCTCGGGGTCGGGGGCTTCGCTCATCGGCCGGACCGCCTCTCCTGTGCGCCGCGGGGACTGTCCCGGACTGGGGGGAGCGTACGGCAACGGGCGGACCGCGGGGCCGTACGAGTGAATCGCCAGCGTACTGGCTCAGGGTGCACATGACCGGATCCGCCCGAGGTAAAGATCACCGCAACCCCGCCGAATGATCCACCAAGCGGGTGAAAACAGCCGAGAATCACCCATTTACACCTTTAATCGTATGGATACCTGCTGTGATCCTGGAAGAACTCATGGTGACTGTCCCCCTTCGACACCAGGAGATCTCAAATGATCCTCTCCATCTCAGGCGTCATCGTGCTCGGCATCGTGGTCTTCCTGTTCTTCCGCAAGGACGGGCTGAAGCCGTCGCACGCCACGGCCTCGGCGCTCTTCGGCTTCTATCTCGCCAGCACGGCCATCGCGCCCAGCATCAAGGCAGGCGGCGAGAGCCTGGCGAGCCTGCTCGGCGGCATCAAGTTCTGATGCCGCTCCCGCCCGTACACACCGTGAGGAGACAGCAGTGGCCCGGCGCCCTCTCCCCCGCATTCTGAGCAACGGCGGCGCGCAGCTAGCCCGGAGCCGGGAGCTGGCCCGGACGGCCGCCGACAACGCCACCGACGTCCTCCACCCGCTCATCACCGTGACCCGCGGGCTGAGCCGGCTGGCCTCGGCCGGGCGGCGCAGATGGGCGGAGACACCCAAGGACAAGCGTGGGCCACTGCTGTTCCTGGCGGCCTCGGTCGTCCTGGTCGTGGCGCTGGTGCCGTACGGGCCGCTGCTCGCCGTCATCACCCTGATGGCGGCGAGCGCCTGGCAGGGCCGTGACCGCGCCCCGTCCCCGCCGGAGGGCCCCGACGAGTCGCAGACCCAGCGGCTCCAGTCCCTGTACGAGGCCCTGGTGCCGTACCTCTCGGCCGCCGAGGACCCGGCGCCGCTGTACGCACACGGCGGGGAGTGGGAGAAGGCGTTCATCGCCCACGAGTTCGACGACGCGGGCCGCCTCGGCCAGCTCCTGCTCCGCTATCCCGCGTATTTCCCGGACGGCGAGCCCGCGGCCCGCGCCCGGATCGAGAACCTGCTCGCCGCGAAGTCCGGGCGGGGCCGCGAGTACCACTTCGCGTGGGACGAGGAGGGCAACCGGCTCACGGTGACCGTCCTCGCCCCGCTGCCCACCGACATCGCCGCCCAGCGCTTCGTCACCGCGCCGGGCGAGACGGTCCTCGGGTTCACCGACCCCAGCGAGGTCCAGCGCACGCTCCCGCTCGCGTACGGCGACGAGCAGCGTGACGTACCGCCGGTCGTCTGGCGCACCGGCTCCCGCTCCACCGAACCACACCTGCTGGTCATGGGCCGTCCCGGCAGCGGCACCTCGACCCTGCTGCGCTCCATCGCCCTGCAGGCCCTGCAGTACGGCGACCTCCTCGTCGTCGAGGGCGGCGGCACCGGCGAGTACCTGTGCCTCACCGGCCGGGACGGGGTCCTCGGGGTAGAGTGCGGGCTCCCCGGGGCGCTGGCCAGCCTGGAGTGGGCCGCGAACGAGACGGAGCGGCGGCTCATCGCCCTCAGCCACGCGCGCCAGGCGGGCCACCCGCCGCCGGACGACTGCCGACGGCCCCTCTGGATCCTCCTCGACCGCCCCAGCGCCTTCGTCCACCTGGCCTCGGCGGACGGCCACCAGGACCCGCAGGCCCTCCTCCAGACCCCCCTACGGCACGGCCGCGCGGCCAACGTCACCGTGGTGGTCGCCGAACAGCTCGACAGCGCGGACGGGCTGAGCGAGGCGGTACGACAGCACGCACACGCGCGTGTCGTGCTGGGACCGGCACTGCCGGACGAGCTGGCGGCGGCGCTGGGCGCTCCGCCGCACACGACGCCGTTGGCCCAGGTGCCGCCGGGGCGGGGGTACGCACGGCTGGGGCACGGTCCGGTGCTGCGGCTTCAGGTGCCGGCGACGCCGGATCCGTACGACGACGCGACGAGCGAGGTGGACCGGGAGGCGGTGCTGGCGTTGCTGCCGCCGCGGAGCGGGGTGGTGGAGCAGGCGGCACCGCTGGAAGCCGCGGTCGCCGAGGGCTGAGGCGGGGGCGGGGACGCTTACCGGCGCCGGCCGGGGCCGCTGCGCCCATCCGTGCCGCCCCAGCGGCACGACTGCCCGCAGCTGGGTAGCCCCGTCAGGGGCGCGGGGAACTGCGCGAGCAACCCCCACCCAGCCGCGGCCGACGAACCGCCCCGCCGCTACGCCACAAACGTCCGCGGCGACTCGCCGCTCCCCCCGCTCACCCCTGCCTCCACCAACCGCGCCGCCGCCGCCAGCCGCACCGCCGCCTCGTCCGCCACCGCTCCGCCCACGGTGAACGGAAGGCGTACATAGCCCTCGAAGGCGCCGTCGACCCCGAACCGCGGGCCGGACGGGACGCGTACCCCCACCCGCTCCCCCGCCTCCGCCAGCCGGGAGCCGGACAGACCGCCCGCCCGGACCCAGAGCGTCAGGCCGCCCTGGGGCACCTCGAACTCCCAGGTCGGCAGCTCCCGCCGGACCGCCGTCACCAGGGCGTCCCGGTTCTCGCGGGCCTGGGCCCGGCGCAGGTCGACGGCCTGGGCCCAGCCCCCCGTGCTGAACAGCCAGTTCACCGCCAGCTGCTCGAGGACCGGCGTGCCCAGGTCGGCGTAGGCCCGCGCGGCGACCAGGCTGCGGATCACGTCGGGAGCCGCCCGGACCCAGCCGATGCGCATGCCCGCCCAGAACGCCTTGCTGGCGGAGCCGACGGTGATGACGGTGGAGCCCGCAGGGTCGAAGCCGCAGACCGGGCGGGGCATCTCCACGCCGTCGTCCAGCCAGAGCTCGCTCATCGTCTCGTCGGCGACCAGCACCGTGCCCGCCGAGCGGGCCGCGTCCACCAGCCGGCGCCGCTGGTCGTCGTCGGCGAGCGCGCCGGTGGGGTTGTGGAAGTCGGCGACCACGTAGGCGATGCGGGGCGCCGCCTCGCGCAGGACCTGGCGCCAGCGGTCCACGTCCCAGCCGCCCAGCCCCTCGGCCATCGCCACCGGCACCAGCCGGGCGCCCGCCTCCCGCATCAGCTGGAGGATGTTCGCGTACGACGGCGACTCGACGGCGATGCGCTCGCCACGGCCGCCGAAGAGATGGCAGATCGCGTCGATCGCGCCCATCGCACCGGTCGTGACCATGATCTGCTCGGGCATGGTGGGGATCCCGCGTGCCGTGTAGCGCTCGGCGATCATCGAGCGGAGGACGGGAAGCCCGGCCGGGTAGTCCCCGTGGGTGTGGGCGTACGGCGGGAGTTCCTCCAGGGCGCCCTGGACCGCGCGGGTCAGCCACGGCTCGGGGGCCGGCAGCGCGGCGCAGCCCAGGTCGATCACCGAGCCCAGCGCCTCGGGGGGCAGGGGTTCCAGGCCGCGGGCCGGGAGCGGGTTGCCCGCGGGGACGGCGGTCCAGCTGCCCGCGCCCCGGCGGGACTCCAGGAACCCCTCCGCGCGCAGCGCCTCGTACGCCGCCGCCACCGTCGTACGGCTGACGGACAGGGCGAGGGCCAGTTCGCGTTCGGCGGGCAGCCGGGCGGCGACCGGGACGCGGCCCTCCAGGACCAGCAGCCGGATGCCGTCGGCGAGCGCGCGGTAGGCCGGCGGACGTCGGGTGCCGGGGCCGGCGGGGCGCTCCTGCTGCGAGTTGAGCAGCCGGGCGAGCTGGGCGGCCCCCATCGCCGAGGTCCACTGCGCCATGTGAATCAGTCCACCTTCCCGGAATTGGCCATGGATGGCTTTCCCTCCCAAGCCACAGAGTGACACGGGTCAGGCCACCTTAACCACCAGGGGGGTAATCCCTTGTCCACGCAAGGCCGTCTCGGGCGACGGTTGGTCCAGCTCTACGCGGGGCTCACGCTGTACGGCGTCAGTTCCGCCCTGCTCGTCGAGGCGGGCCTCGGCCTCGAACCCTGGGGCGTGCTGCACCAGGGGCTCGCCGGGCACACCGGGCTGAGCATCGGCACGGTGTCGATCGTCGTGGGGGCGGCCGTGCTGCTCCTGTGGATCCCGCTGCGCCAGCGGCCGGGCCTCGGCACGGTCTCCAACGTCTTCGTCATCGGCCTGGCCATGAACGCCGCGCTCGCCGTCCTCCCCGACGCGCACGCGTTCGCCGTGCGGATCCCGCTGATGGCGGCCGGCATCGTGCTCAACGGCGCGGCGACCGGCCTGTACATCGCGGCGAGCTTCGGGGCCGGCCCCCGGGACGGCCTGATGACGGGGCTGCACCGGCGTACCGGCCGTTCGATCCGGCTCATCCGTACGGCGATCGAGGTCGCGGTGGTCGTCACCGGGTTCGCGCTCGGCGGGACCGTGGGCGTCGGCACCCTGCTCTACGCGGTGTCCATCGGCCCGCTCGCGCAGCTGTTCCTGAAGGTGTTCGCCGTCCCGGCGGCATCCGGGCGCAGCACGGTCGTTGCCACGGGGTCACCCGGGCGCGCGATACTGCGTCCGTGAGCACGCTGACACGCCACCCGTACCTGGACCACCCCGGCCCCATCGCCTTCGCCCATCGGGGCGGGGCCGCGGACGGCCTGGAGAACACCGTGGCGCAGTTCCGGCGCGCGGTCGAACTCGGCTACCGGTACATCGAGACCGATGTGCACGCCACGGCGGACGGCAGGCTCGTCGCCTTCCACGACGACACCCTGGACCGGGTCACCGACGGGGCCGGCCGGATCGCCGACCTGCCGTGGGAGGACGTGCGGCACGCGCGTGTGGCGGGCCGCGAGCCGCTCCCCCTCTTCGAGGAGCTGCTGGAGGAGTTCCCGCAGGTCCGCTGGAACGTGGACGCCAAGGCGGAGCCGGCCCTGCGGCCGCTCCTCGACCTGATCGAGAAGACGGACTCCTACGACCGGGTCTGCGTCGGGTCGTTCTCCGAGGCACGGGTGCTGCGGGCGCAGCGGCTGGCCGGGCCGCGCCTGGCCACCTCGTTCGGCACCCGCGGTGTGGTCGGGCTGCGGCTGCGCTCCTGGGGGCTGCCCGCGTCGGTACGCCGGTCGGCGGTGGCCGCCCAGGTGCCCGAGTCGCAGTCGGGGGTCCCGGTGGTCGACCGGCGCTTCGTGCGCGCCGCCCACGCGCGCGGGCTGCACGTCCACGTGTGGACCATCAACGAACCCGAACGGATGCACCGGCTCCTGGACCTGGGAGTCGATGGCATCATGACCGATCACATCGACACGTTGCGTGAGGTCATGCAGAAGCGCGGCGTCTGGTTCTGAGGCGCGCGGGCGTACTGCTGCGGGAAAGGCAAGGGCACGGGTGGGCACCGAAACCGTGCGGTCGGGGGTCTTCGACGAGGCCGCCGAGCTGCGGCGCGAACAGCGCGGCTGGTACTTCTACGACTGGGCGTGCTCGGTCTACTCGACGAGCGTCCTCACCGTGTTCCTCGGCCCGTACCTCACGTCGGTCGCCGACCACGCGGCGGACGCCGACGGCTATGTGCACCCGCTCGGCATCCCGGTCCGGGCGGGCTCCTTCTTCGCCTACTCGGTGTCCCTGTCGGTAATCGTCGCGGTCGTGCTGATGCCCCTGGTGGGCAGCGCGGCCGACCGTACCGGCCGCAAGAAGCAGCTGCTCGGCATGGCCGCGTACACCGGGGCCGCGGCGACGACGGGCATGTTCTTCCTGGCCGGCGACCGCTATCTGCTCGGCGGGCTGCTGCTGATCGTCGCGAACGCCGCCCAGTCCGTCGCCCTGATGCTCTACAACTCCTACCTCCCCCAGATCGCCCCGCCCGAGGAACGCGACACCGTCTCCTCCCGGGGCTGGGCCTTCGGCTACGCGTCCGGCTCGCTGGTACTGATCATCAACCTGGTCCTCTACTCCGCGCACGACTCCTTCGGCCTCTCCGAGACGGAAGCCGTCCGCATCTGCCTGGCCGGGGCGGGCCTGTGGTGGGCCGCCTTCACCCTCGTACCGCTGCGGCGGCTGCGCGACCGGGGCGGCCGGACGGCCGGGGCGGCGGCGCCGGGGCTGCGCCAACTCGCGGCGACCGCCCGGGACATGCGCCGTCATCCGCTGACGCTCTCCTTCCTGCTGGCCTATCTGGTCTACAACGACGGCATCCAGACCGTGATCTCCCAGGCGTCCGTATACGGCTCCGAGGAGCTCGGGCTCGGCCAGTCGACGCTCATCGGCGCCGTCCTGATGGTGCAGGTGCTGGCCGTGGCGGGGGCGCTGACGATGGGGCGGCTGGCCAGGACGTACGGGGCGAAGCGCACGATCCTGGGATCGCTGGTGGCGTGGACGGTGACGCTGACGGCCGGGTACTTCCTGCCGGCCAGGGCACCCGTGTGGTTCTTCGTCCTCGCGGGCGGCATCGGCCTGGTCCTCGGCGGCAGCCAGGCCCTGTCCCGTTCCCTGTTCTCCCATCTCGTACCGCCCGGAAAAGAAGCCGAGTACTTCGCGGCGTACGAGATGAGCGATCGGGGGATGAGCTGGCTGGGACCGCTGTTGTTCGGGATCACCTACCAGCTGACCGGGAGCTACCGCTCGGCGATCATCTCGCTGGTGGCCTTCTTCGTCATCGGGTTCGCGCTGCTGGCGCGGGTGCCGGTGCGGCGGGCGATCGGCGAGGCCGGCAATCCGGTCCCACAGAAAATCTAACGGGAAGATCCAACGGGAAGATTTAGCGTTCAACGCGGAAGGGCGGTAGTGTACGCGTTTGGCCTGCCAGGCGTACCGTTACTGCGCGTCAAAGATGCCGAAACGCTGGGTGACATCTGTTAGCAGATGTGACAAACCGGGCGCTGGTGGGTACAACAAGGGGCGGCTACGACGGCGACGCATGACCCTGAACGGGAATCTTTACCGCCGACCGGACGTTGACCGGATGACGACGACAGCGACACCTGTCCTGTGGGCGACAAGCCCGGGAGGCACGATTCATGAGTGAGCGAGCTCTTCGCGGTACGCGCCTCGTGGTGACCAGCTACGAGACGGACCGCGGTATCGACCTGGCTCCGCGCCAGGCCGTGGAGTACGCATGCGAGAAGGGGCACCGGTTCGAGATGCCCTTCTCGGTCGAGGCGGAGATTCCGCCGGAGTGGGAGTGCAAGGTCTGCGGGGCCCAGGCACTCCTCGTGGACGGCGACGGCCCTGAAGAGAAGAAGGCCAAGCCCGCGCGTACCCACTGGGACATGCTGATGGAGCGGCGCACCCGTGAGGAACTCGAAGAGGTCCTTGAGGAGCGTCTGGCGGTTCTGCGTTCCGGGGCGATGAACATCGCGATTCATCCCAGGGACAGCCGCAAGTCCGCATAGTCCCGTGTAGTTCCGTCCAACGGAAACCGACACAACAACTGAGGGCGCCCCACGTTCTGTGAACGTGGGGCGCCCTCAGTTGTTGTGAGCGGCGCCCTCGGTTGTTGTGAGCCAGGCGCACTCACCGCATCAGCGGCGGCCGCTCCCCCGTCGGCTCGTCCCCCGGCCGGGGCCCGTCGTCACGGATCACCTCGCCCTGGACGACCTTGCCGTCCGGGCGGTGCATGCGGGCCTGCTGGAAGGCGTTGCCCAGGGTGCCGGGGGCGGCGGCACGGAGCTTGCGGTCAAGGGTGCGCTCGGCGATGCGCGAGACCGCCTTCTGGACCGGGGGCAGCAGGAGCAGCAGGCCGAGGGCGTCGGAGACCAGGCCGGGGATCATGAGGAGCAGGCCGCCCAGCATCATCAGGCCGTTGCCGCCGCCGCTCTCCGGGGAGCCGCCGCGCTGGATCGCCTCGTTCAGGCTCCGGAAGGCACGCCGGCCGGCGCGCTTGATGACCACGGAACCGGCGACGAAGCCCGCCACCAGCAGCAGGAACACGGTCATGCCGCCCGCCGCGCCCGCGACCACCGTCAGCAGCCAGATCTCCAGCACCAGCCAGGCGGCGACGCCGAGCGGCAGGTATCTGGCGAGCCGGGAGCGCCGGGGCCGGGTGGTGTGCGGAGGGGTCTGCGCGCCAGTCGTCATGCTCCCAGTGTGCCTGGGCCCGGCTCAGTGCGGCATAAGGGGATGATCAACCGGAACTGTGCGGTTCCCGGGCGTCCGCTAGGGCCGCTTGCCCTTGCCGGTGATCTTGCCCATCCGGTCGGTGACGCCCCACGAGGTGACCCGCCACAGCGCCTCGACGAGGATGTCGCGGCTCATCTTGGAGTCGCCGAACTCCCGCTCGACGAAGGTGATGGGCACCTCGACGACCTGGTAGCCGGCCTTGATGGCCCGGCGGGCCAGGTCGACCTGGAAGCAGTAGCCCTGCGAGGCGACCTCGTCGAGCCCCAGGCCCTCCAGGGTCTCGCGGCGGAAGGCGCGGTACCCGCCGGTGATGTCCCGGATCGGAAGGTCGAGGGCGAACCGGGAGTACAGGGAACCGCCCCGGGAGATGAACTCACGGGACTTCGGCCAGTTGACCACCCGGCCGCCGGGCACCCAGCGGGAGCCGAGCACCAGGTCGGCGCCCTTCAGCGCGGTCAGCAGCCGGGGCAGCTCCTCGGGCTGGTGGGAGCCGTCCGCGTCCATCTCGATGAGCACGCCGTAGCCGTTGTCCATGCCCCAGCGGAAGCCCGCGAGGTAGGCGGCGCCGAGTCCTTCCTTGCCCTTGCGGTGCAGCACCTGGACGTGGTCGTCCTCGGCGGCCAGTTCGTCGGCGAGCTTGCCCGTGCCGTCGGGGCTGTTGTCGTCCGCCACGAGCACGTGCGCGTCGGGGACGGCCTGGCGCACCCGGCCGACGATGGACTTGATGTTCTCCGCCTCGTTGTACGTGGGAATGATCACCAAGGCCGTGCCGAGCGGGCCGAACCGCCGCCCCTGGGCCTTGGCCGCGAGGGTCCCGTCGCCGTCGTTCACTGCTGCCCCTTCATGTCGTACGCAGGGGACCACCATAGTGGCCGCGGCCTGCGCTGACGCGACGGCTCATTCGTATGGTGGTGTCGATTCCGCAAGAACGGGGTAAGGATGCCCGTTTCGAGTGGCGGCCATACGCGCTTTCGCCACTCTGTTCGCCCGCGCAGCCACTCTGTTCCCCTGCGGATGGGGGCCCGGCGCCCTTCGGGCCGACCTGGGACCCGCTGGCTGCGGGTCGACCGAAAGCCGTTGTCTACTGAGCGTCCGGGCCCCACCCGGGTCACACCTCCCGACCGGCCGGAACGTTCCCTCGTCGGCGCGGGCGCTGAGCCTGGCTCCCAGTGGCGGTGCCCCGGTGCGGCACACCGTCCCTGACCCAGCGGCGCTGCGACGAGTGCGCGAACTGCTCCCCGGTCGGGCGTCCGGTGGTGGACTCCGCCGAACCTACCGGCCCGCTGCCGCTGGCTGTCAACAGCCGTCTGACCTGCACAAACGGCACCAAACCCCTGGTCAGCGCAGAGGATGCGCAGGTCGCGCGACGGGACGGCGGCCGTCGATCACGGCCGCGCCACCCCGGGAGATCACTCGCCCGGCCGTACGAATGCGGGGGGTCACTCGCCCGGTCGTACGAACACGGTCCGGCCGCCCACCACAGTGCGCAGACAGACCGGCAGCTCACGGCCGGGGGTGAGATCGGGCAGGCCGGGGGTGCCGGAGCGGGGGTCGGTGGACCAGCGGGCGACCCGGTCGTCAGGGGCCTGCACCACCAGTTCGTCGGTGCGCCAGACCGCGTAGTCGGCGGGTGCGCCCGGCACCAGGACGCCCGCGTCGTCCCGGCCGGTCGCGCGCCAGCCGCCGCGGGTGTGCGCGGTGAACGCGGCGCGCACGGAGACCCGGTGCTCGGGCGTCTGGTGGAAGGCGGCGGCCCGGACGGTCCCCCAGGGGTCGAGCGGGGTGACCGGGCTGTCGGAGCCGAAGGCCAGCGGGACCCCGGCCTTGAGGAGGGCGGCGAACGGGTTGAGGGTGCGGGCCCGCTCGGCGCCGAGCCGCTGGGCGTACATGCCGTCCGCGCCGCCCCACAGGGCGTCGAAGGCGGGCTGCACGGAGGCGATCAGGCCCAGCTCGGCGAAGCCCGCGATGTGCTCGGGCGTGAGCATCTCGGCGTGCTCGACGCGGTGCCGGGCGGCCCGCACCCGGGGCAGGCCGACCTTCTCCGCGGCGGCGCGCACGCCCTCCACGACGGCGGTCACGGCGGCGTCGCCGATGGCGTGGAAGCCGGCCTGGAGACCGGCCTCGGTGCAGGCGGTGACATGGGCGGCGACGGCGGCCGCGTCCAGGTAGGCGGCGCCGGTGTGTCCCGCGTCGGCGTACGGCTGGTGCAGGCAGGCGGTGTGGGAGCCGAGGGCGCCGTCGACGAACAGGTCACCGGCGGCGCCGAGCGCGCCCAGCCGGCGGGCCTTCTCCACGTCCTCCTCGGCCCAGTAACCGACGACGCGCGGTCCGGGCAGCTCGGCGGCGAGCCGCAGCAGCGCGGTGAAGTCGTCCTCGGAGGAGATCTTCGGCCCGCCGCACTCGTGCACGGTTCCGATGCCGAGGGAGGCCGCGTGCGCGAGGGCGGTGCGCTGGGCCTCGGCACGCTGGGCGGGCGTCACGGCCGCGAACGCGGCGGCGCGGACGGCGTGGTGGGCGTCGCCGGTGAGCGGGGCGTCCTGGCGCGGGACCGCGCCCGGGACCAGGTCCAGCAGGGCCGTGGTGACGACCGCCGAGTGGACGTCGATACGGGAGAGATAGAGCGGGCGTCCACCGGTGGCCGCGTCCAGCTCGGCGCGGGTCGGCGGGCGGCCGTCGGACCAGCGGGAGGCGTCCCAGCCGTGCCCGAGCAGGACCCGGTCGTCCGGGCGGGCGGCGGCGAAGTCCCTGACCAGGGTCAGGGTCGCGGCGAGGGAACCGGCGCCGGACAGGTCGAGGCCGGTCAGGGCGAGCCCGGTGGACGTGGTGTGGACATGGGCGTCCGTGAAAGCCGGCGTGACCAGAGCACCGTCCAGGTCGACGACCTCGTCGACCCCGTCCACGAAGGCCTCGGCGGCCCCCTCCGAGCCGACCCAGGCGACCTGTCCCCGCTCCACGATCATCGCGGTCGCGAACGGGTCGGCGGGACTGTGGACCTCTCCACGGCGAAGAAGAACGGTCTTGGGCTCGGCGGCGCGCTCACTCATGGGGACCAGTCTCGCCCCTCACTCCGATCACTCTGAACGGGGGGCGCCCCGAACCCGCCCCTCCAGGGGCGCGGGGAACTGCGCGACCAGCCACGACGGCGGGGCCGCCGACAGGGCCCCGTCGCACCCGGAGCACGCCCGAAGGCACCCGGAACTGTCAGCCGTGCCCACCCGTTCCGCCCTGCGGAACGCCTGCCCACAGCGGTGGCAGTCGCGGCGGCCGGAGCAGCGAGAACCGGTGGCCGCGGCGGTGAGCGGGGCCGCCGGTCAGATCTTCGGGGGACGTGCCTCGTACGGTGTCGACAGGACCACCGTCGTCCGGGTTGACACACCGGCGAGGCTGCGGAGTCTGGCGAGGAGTTCCTCCAGTTCGTGCGGGGTCGCCACCCGCACCTTGAGGATGTAGTTCTCGTCGCCCGCCACGCTGTGGCACGCCTCGATCTCGGGGACGCCGGCCAGGCGGTCCGCGATGTCGTCGGGGGCGCTGGGGTCGAACGGTTTCACCGAGATGAAGGCCGTCATGGGCAGCCCGACGGCCTCCGGGTCGACGACCGCGGCGTACCCGCGGATGACGCCACGCTGCTCCAGCCGGCGCACCCGCTGGTGCACGGCCGACGTGGACAGACCCGTGGCCTTGCCCAGGTCCGTGTAGCTCATCCGCCCGTCCTTGACGAGCAGCTGCACGATTTGACGGTCCAGCTCCTCCATGGCGCAAAAGCTACAGTGCGTCTGATCTCCACGGATAGCTCAGCGGTCCAGGTCATGGCCGGTTCGTGATGTCGGGGAGTACTGATGGCGGGCCGTCCGACGGACAAATCCGCCGCAGCGGGCACCTGCGCGGGGCATGTGACGAACGCCACAGCCCTCGAACGGGCTCCGTGATGTTCTCGTGATTACCGCCGAGACCGGACGGGAAGTGCTTGCTGTGGTCGAGGCCGCAGCGCCGTAACGGCCCAGCCCGAGGGGGAGTTACCCATGCAGAGTCTTAAGCGCCCTGGTCGTCCTGTGTCCAAGCGCCCGCAGTTGGTGGTCGAGCCCGAGCCGGAGGGCGTCGAACCCGACCTCTACGAGGCCGAGGAACCGGACGCCTACGACACCTTCGAGATGTTCCGGGTGATCTGCCCGGACTGCGCGCAGTCCATCGCGCTGCTGGCGGACGAGGAGTTCCTGCCGGAGCACGCGCTGTGCGCCTCGCCGTGGAACCCGTTCGGCCTGACGGTCTGTGCCGGCACGGGCCGCGCGGCGGACGACGCCCCGTCCGCGGACGAGTCGGCCGAGCCGCAGGAGCAGGACACCGCCCTCCTGCTCACCCTCCCGCAGGGTCTGGACTGGCGGACGCAGCCCTTCTCGCACGTCGGCGGTCCGAGTTCGCGCCCGATGCGCGTACCGGCGATCCGCCGCGACGGCTACACCGTGGGCCACCAGGCCGCCCAGGCCGCCTGAGTCACCGCACCGCGTCCCAGTAACTGCCCTGCACCATGGCGCGCAGACTGCCGTGGTGCAGGATCAGTGTGTCCGGATCCGCGGGGACGGCGACCTCACCGAAGTACACCTGCCGGTAGGCGACGCGCAGCATGACGATCGCGTGCCGCAGGGCGGCGTACAGGGTGTAGAAGTCCATGTCCCGCGGGGTGTGGCCGGTCAGGCGGGCGTAGCGGGCCTCGACCCGGTCGCGGCGCAGGAACCCGGGCAGTCCCGGCTGCCCGGAGGCGGCGGTGAGGTCCTGGAAGAAGCGGTGCAGGTAGACGGTCCAGCCGAGGTCCACCTCGCGCGGGGCCGGTGCGGCCATCTCCCAGTCGAGGACGGCGACGGGATCGAACCCGCCGTAGACGACGTTCCCGATCCGGGCGTCGCCCCAGTTGAGGACGGGAGTGCCGGGCTCGCGCGGCCAGAGGTCCGCCAGCCGGTCGAAGGCGGACTCGATCAGGGGTGAGCGGGCGAGTCCGTCCACCACCCAGTCGTAGTAGCGCCGTTGGGACTCGACATGCCGGTGCAGGGCGTCGCCGTCCCCAGGAAGGGTCAGGAACTCCGTCTCGGTCACGGGGACTTGGTCGTGCAGCCGGGCCAACAGGCCGACGGAGACGGCTTCGAGGTGCTCGCGTTCGGCGTCGGTCGCCGCGTGCAGCCAGTTCCCCTCGTACGTGTAGGGCATGACGTCGGGCGGAACGCGCCCCTCGACCCGCTCCATCACGAAGAAGGGCGCGCCGAGCGGTCCGGGGTCTTCTTCCAGCCACAGGACGCGGGGCACGGGAACATCCGTGTGGTCGGCGACCAGCCGCATGGTGCGGTACTGGCGGGTGAGGTCGTACGACGGGAAGACCGTGTACGCCGACGGATCCGCCGCGAGTCTCAACGCGCAGGCGGGCATCGGAGGTTCGGGGTGCTCGATCTCGAAGAGCAGGGTCTCGCTGGACATGCCGTTGGAGGCGGGGACCGTGACGCCGACGGCCTTGGCGCCGGGGAGACGGGTGTCCAGCCAGGCGGTGAGCCGGCGCGCGAGGTCCTCGGGGTCGCGGGTGGTGGTGCGTGGGCGCGGTTTCGTCGTCATCCCGGCCTCCTCCTTCAGGGCGCCACCGAGTCGAAGCCGGTGAAGCCGCTGGGATCGTGTCTGCCGAACGAGCCGTGCTCGAAGATGCCGTGGCCGGTCCGCCCGTCGAGGCGGAAGCGGGCGGAGTGGTCGGTGACGCCGTAGGCCGCGCGGGGATGCGGCGCGGTCAGGTCGTAGGTACGGCGGTCCACCCAGCCCCGGCCCTGCCAGGTGCCGTGCTGCCAGTCGTCCGCGGGCGGGTAGCCGGCGCCGACCGCGAGCGGGGAGGAGGTGAGGATCTCCACCTCCAGCTCCTGGGGTTTGCGCGGGTCGCCGAGGTGGACGACGGCATGCTCGGGGTGGCGGGTGCCGGAGCGGTAGGCGATCTCGGTGTGCGGCCAGCCGAGTTGGCGGTCGCGGTCGCCGGGGCGGACCAGGGTGGCGTCGTTGAGCGTGCGGTGGCCGTCGGCGTCCTCCTGGGTGATGACCATCAGGAAGCGGTCCTCGAAGCGGACCGGGCACCAGATCCAGTGGAAGCCCTCGGTCGGGTTCTCCTCGGCGAGCCGCCCGCCCTCCTCCCCCGGGATCGGGCGGACGCCCCAGCTGCGGTCCCGGGTGCCGGTCCAGCCGGCCGGGTCGGCGCGGAACTCCTCGCCGCCGGCCCGGATCACCCCGGACACTCCGCCGGCCTGCACGAACCTGCGGCCCTCCAAGGTCAGCCGGTCGCCCCGGCGTTGGAGGTGGTGCGGTTCCCACAGGGCCGGGAAGCCGGCGGTCCAGGTGAGGTCGTAGGAGAGCGCGTCGTCGTCGCAGGTCAGGCGGAAGCGCCGGAGCGGGTCCTCGACCTGGATGCGCAGCGGGCCGACCGCGAGCCGCATCCGGTCCTCGCCCAGGGCGTCCGAGGCGCGGACCGCGTGCAGGGTGTCCCCGGTGCGCAGGGTGGCGTAGGCATCGATCACCCCGACGTTCGGGTAGACGCCGAGGCCGAGGATGAGCAGGGCGCGGCCGTCGTGGTCGAGGACGTGGAAGATGCAGCGGTCGTAGGCGTTCCGGTCTCCGGTGGCGACGTGCTTCATGGAGAGCGGGACCTGGTGCACGGGGTACTCGTCGAGCGGTACGGGACGGTCGTCGGCCATGGCAGGCCTCCCCGGAGGCTGGAGACGGTCCGGCTGACGGTACGTCAGAAAGCGGACGGGGGCCAGATCCGGGAACGGACGTCCACGAACTCACGCACGATTGCGGGCATCGGTGACCAGGGCGGCCGCCCCCGCGTTGGCCGGGCGTGACGACCACCTACACCGCTCTCGGCCGTCAGCGCCGGATCTTCGTACCCCCGCCCGCGGCCTCGCTGCCGCCGCCCCTGCCGCAGGACCCGCCCATCTACCGCGATCTGATGCGGACCTGGGCCGACCGGGGCCGCGCCCTGCCGGGCCGCCACGACCCGGAGTGGGTCAGGCTGGCGGCGCCGACGGTCACCCGCGGGCAGTTCAGCGGGTTCAGCGACTTTCCGGCCCCGCCACGTGACGGGCGATGACCATCCGCTGGATCTGGTTGGTGCCCTCGACGATCTGCAGGACCTTGGCCTCGCGCATGTAGCGCTCGACCGGGAAGTCCGCGGTGTAGCCGTAGCCGCCGAGTATCTGGACGGCGTCGGTGGTGACCCTCATCGCGGTGTCGGTGCAGTGCAGCTTGGCCATGGCGGCCTGCTTGGCGAACGGCCGGCCCGCGTCGCGCAGCCGGGCCGCCGCGAGGTACAGGGCCCGGCCGGCCTCGATCTGGGTGGCCATGTCGGCGATCATGAAGCGCAGCCCCTGGAAGTCCGAGATGGGGTGCCCGAACTGCCGTCGCCCGGTGGCGTACCCGACCGCTTCGTCGAGCGCCGCCTGGGCGAGGCCGATCGCGCAGGCCGCGATGCCGAGCCGACCCGAGTCCAGCGCGGCGAGGGCGATGGCGAAGCCCTGGCCCTCCTCGCCGAGGCGGTGGTCGTCGGCGACCCGGACGTCGTCGAAGTGGACCTGGGCGGTGGGCGAGCCCTTCATGCCCATCTTCTTCTCGGGCACCGCGCCGCTGAGGCCCGCGGCGTCGCCGGGGACCAGGAAGGCGGTGATCCCGTGCGAGCCCTCGGCGCCGGTGCGGGCCATGACCGTGTAGAAGTCGGCGATGCCGCCGTGCGTGATCCAGGCCTTGGTGCCGTTGATCACCCAGGCGTCGCCGTCCCGGACCGCCCTGGTGCGCAGCGAGGCGGCGTCCGAACCGGAGGCCGGCTCGGAGAGGCAGTAGGCGCCGAGCAGGCCGCCGCCGAGCATCGCGGGCAGGTGCTCGACCTGCTGCTGCTTGGTGCCGTAGGCGGCGAGCGCGTAGCTCGCGAGGGTGTGCACGCTGACACCGAGGCCGACGGTGAGGCGGGCCGCGGCCAGTTCCTCCAGGACCTGGAGGTAGACCTCGTAGGGCTGGTCCCCGCCGCCGTACTCGGCGTCGTAGGGCAGGCCGAGCAGGCCTGACTCGGAGAGCAGGGTGAAGACCTCGCGCGGGAAGCGCCCGGCGTCCTCCTCGTCGGCCGCCCTCGGCGCGATCTCACGCCGGGCGATCTCACGGACCAGCGTGAGCAGGTCCCTCGCCTCGTCCGTGGGCAGTTGACGCTCCACCGGCTGCGGGTCGCGGTCGGACATGGCGTCGGTCTCCTCCCTGTCGGGCAACGGCGGTCACGGCCCGTGGGATAGGGGCGGCTCCGCCTGTCGTGCGGGTGCGGCCGAGGTCGGCGTTCCGGGTCTCGGAAGCTGCTGACCTGCGGCTGCGCAGTGAGTATGCCCGATCGGGGACCTCCCGTCACCAGTTAACGACCGCTTACTTCAGGAATTCCAGGCCAACATTCGAAACCCGCGAAATTGGTCCGAACCATTGACCCGACTGGTCTAGTCCTCCTAGGGTTCATGACCAACGCTTTACCGCGTTCATGCCAATCGGCGCGCGTTCCCCTCTCCCCCAGGAGGAGACACCCGATGCACACCACTCACCGCTCCCGGTTCCGGGCGCTGCTCTCCGCGGCCTGTTGTGCCGTTCTGGGCGCCGGCCTGCTGGCCGGCGCGGGCACCGCAACCGCGGCCGCCCGGTCCGACCGATCGGCCCCGGCGGCGCCCCAGGTCCAGGCCGGCTCCAAGGTCGTCGGCTACTTCACGGAATGGGGCACCTACGACCGCAAGTACCTGGTCAAGAACGTCGAGACCTCCGGCTCCGCCGCGAAGCTCACCCACATCAACTACGCCTTCGGCAACGTCACCGGCGGCAAGTGCGCCATGGGCGACTCGTACGCGGCGACCGACCGGACCTACACCGCCGCCGAGTCCGTGGACGGCGTGGCGGACACCTGGGACCAGCCGCTGCGCGGCAACTTCAACCAGCTGCTGAAGCTGAAGAAGAAGCACCCGAACCTCAAGATCCTCTGGTCCTTCGGCGGCTGGACCTGGTCCAGCGGCTTCGGCGAGGCGTCCAGGAACCCCACCGCCTTCGCCCAGTCCTGCTACGACCTGGTCAGGAACTCCAAGTGGGCCGGGGTCTTCGACGGCATCGACATCGACTGGGAGTACCCGAACGCCTGCGGCAACACCTGCGACACCAGCGGCCGGGACGCCTTCAGGAAGGTGATGGCGGCACTGCGCGCGAAGTTCGGCAGCGGCTCGCTCGTCACGGCGGCGATCACCGCCGACGCCACCAGCGGCGGCAAGATCGACGCGGCCGACTACGCGGGCGCGGCGCAGTACGTCGACTGGTACAACCCGATGACGTACGACTACTTCGGCGCCTGGGCCTCGACCGGTCCGACGGCCCCGCACTCGCCGCTGAACTCCTACTCGGGCATCCCGACGGCGAACTTCTACACCTCCGCGACCATCGCCAAGCTCAGGGGCCTCGGCATCCCGGCCGCCAAGCTGCTGCTCGGCATCGGCTTCTACGGCCGCGGCTGGACCGGTGTCACCCAGGCGGCGCCCGGCGGCTCGGCGACCGGTCCGGCGACGGGGACGTACGAGGCGGGTATCGACGACTACAAGGTGCTCAGGACGAAGTGCCCGGCGACCGGCACGGTGGGCGGCACGGCGTACGCCAAGTGCGGCAGCGACTGGTGGAGCTACGACACCCCGGCGACCATCGCGACCAAGATGACCTACAAGAACCAGCAGGGACTGGGCGGCACCTTCTTCTGGGAACTGAGCGGCGACACCAGCAACGGGGAGCTGATCAAGGCCATCAACTGACCCCGGTCACGGGGGCCTGGGGCGGGGGAACCACGAGCCCTCCGCCCCAGCGGCCTGTCCGGCGGGAGACCGCGGGACAGGCCGGCCCGGTGCGTCAGGTGTCCCGGCGGGCCGGGGTCGGGGCGCGGTAGGACGGGTCGAGCTCCTCGATGGCGCGCAGGGTGCCGCCGAGCGTCTTGACCAGCAGCTCGCACATGGTCTCGCGGGAGAGAACGGGCCGGTCGATCCAGTCGAGGGTGGCGCCCTCCACGCTGCACAGCCAGGCGAGCAGGCCGACCCGGGCGAGCGGGGCGATGTCGGTGCGGCCGTAGGCGCCCTCGGCGATGGTCGCGACGATCGCCTCGCGCACCCCGTCCCGGATGCCGTGCACCTCGGTGTCGAAGCCGACGCCGCCGCTGACGATCGTGCGGTAGGCCGCCTGGTGGTGCTCGGCGTAGCGCAGGTAGCTGTCGATGGTCCGGTGGACGCGGTCCACCTGGGGCAGCTCCAGGCCGCTCGCGGCATAGGTGACCAGGTCGGCGACGGAGTCCTGGATGATCGCCAGGTAGTAGCCGCGCTTGGACTGGAAGTAGTAGTAGATCAGCCCTTTGGCGACATGCGCCTGCTTGGCGATGTCGTCCATGGAGAGCGCGTCGTACGAGGTGTCGGCGAACAACTTCCGCCCGATGGCGATGAGTTCGGCACGGCGAGCCACGGAACGCTCGGTGCCGCGCGCCCGGGGACGGGCGGCGGCACGCTGTTGACTGATATTCAATTTCGACCCTGGTCTCAACGGGCTGCGGGACATCCGCAGTATGTCAGTTCAGGTCACAGCAGGCCGAGTTGAGTTACCAACATGGCGATGACCACCACGAGAGTCCAGCCCATGACGTGTTCCAGAACCTTCGGGCCGTCGTCCTCGGGGCCGCCGGTACGGGCGCGGGCGGCGGTGGCGGAATGCGTGGTCATGACGTCCACCATGCCATTGATTGCGGCTTTTGTGGCGGAGAGCTTGGTCACAGCACGACGGCGGCCCCGGAGTTCTCCGGGGCCGCCGTCGTGGCCGGTCAGCGCACGCCGACCGCGTCGAGCGCCTTGAGCTGGGCCGCGGTCGGACAGGCCGGGAAGTACAGGTAGCAGACGCCTCCGGTGCCGGAGGCGACCTTGCCGCCGGCGTTGTACCGCTTGGTCCGCAGCCAGATGTTCTCGAACTCCCGGCGCAGGTAGACCCGCCGGACCGCGTCGTCGTCGGCCGAGCACGGGTCGTTGGCGATCACGTCCCCGTCCGCGGTGAAGCCGATCACGGTCATCAGGTGCCCGGAGGTGCCGTAACCGGCGCCCGTCAGCTCCGACGCGAGGAACGACTGTGACGTTATGGCCGGGATGCCGGCCGCGATCAGGGTCTCCAGGTCGGTGAGCGAGGCCAGTCGCGTTATCACGCCCTGGAGGTCCTTGTACGTCGACGCGTAGGCGGCGTTGAACGGCCAGTTGCCGCAGCCTCCGTACTGGTAGTCGTAGGTGTAGCGGGCCGCGTAGCAGACCTGGGGGTCGGCGAAGGACGGGTCGACCCAGGCCAGCTGTGCGGCGGTGGGCCGGGCGCCCCAGTACTCGACGATCATCTGCGAGGAGGTGGGGCTGCACCAGGCCTCGCCGCCGTTGTCGTACTCGGGGTACTGGCCCTTGTGGATCTCCTGGGAGTAGCGCGGGACCTTGAGTTCCTGCGCCAGGCCCGGGGTGGAGGCCGGGACGGTGAAGCGGTCCGGGATGTCGGAGCCCATGGCGCCGAGCCGCCAGACGGTCGGGGTGAGCTTGGTGCCGGGCTTGCGGTGGAGGGTCAGGCGCAGCTGGTACGAGGTGAGGCGCAGGCCGGTGGTGGCGTCGTCGACGGCGAAGGTGTCGGTCCAGATGGTGCTCTTGCCGTCGGTCTGGCCGTCCACCGAGGTCCGCTTGATGTCCTGGTCGCCGGCCGCCCAGCGGCCCATCACGTACCAGGGGGTCGTGGTGCCGTCGGAGTAGGTGCCGTGCAGTTCGACCTGGATCCAGGTGCCGGCCGGGGTGTCCGCGTTCCAGGAGGCGATGGTCTCGGTGGCGGGGACGGCGAGCTGGTGCACCGGGCCGGTCCAGGTGGCGTACTCCCAGGTGGCGGTGGTGCCGGTGTGGGGGTCGGTGTAGGAGGTGGTGCCGGCCGGGGTGCCGATCACCACGCCCGGGCGCTCCCCCGCGACGGCGCCGGCGCCCTTGGCGGTGCCGGTCTTCCAGTCGCTGTAGGTCGTCCAGGAGCGGTAGTCGATCGGGCGGGTCCCGTCCCGGCCGTGGCCGGGACGGCCGTTCCCGGCCCGGCGGGTCTCGGTCCTGGCGGTGTCGTCGGCGTCGGTCCCCGGCGCGGCGGCCGCCGGCACGGCGGGGACCACGCTCTGGGCCACGGTGGCCGCCGCGACGGAGGCGGCGGCTGCCAGAACGGTTCTGCGGGACGGCTGTTCGGCTCTGCTCATGGGTGGAGGACCCCCAGGTGTGCGCGTCACGGCTGATCCGGAGCAAGGGCTGTGCGCCAACTATGGAGCAGGCGCCATGCCCCTGCCAGCACTTCCGCCCATGCCACGCCCACCAATATTGGTCTCGTCCGCTGAAAGGGCCCTGGCACGGTCGCCGGGGCCCCTCGGACGGGTCCTTCCCGGCTCAGATGAGGTCCATCGCGGCGACCTCGTCGGGGCGGCCGTAGCTGACCGGGCCCTGGAAGCGGCGCCGGGCGGTGGCGAACCACCAGACCGTGGCCACGGCCAGGACGACGGCGAGCGCGATCGGCGCGTAGTTGAAGGAGTCGGCGGTGATCGGCGAGGCCTGGGGCAGCATGAACAGAACGCTGCTGAGCAGGATCCAGACCACCGCGAGCCAGCCCACCGGCCTGCTCCAGCGGCCCAGGTTCCACGGCCCAGGCCTGAAGTCGTCGCCCAGGCGCAGCCGCAGGAAGACGGGCACGGCGTAGGCGAGGAACAGGCCGACGACGTTGACGCTGACGATCGCGGTGAACGCCGTGTGCGACCACCAGCCCGGCACCACCAGGACGAGCGAGCAGGCCACCGCGAGCCAGACGGCCTTGACGGGGGTCCGGGTGCGGGGCGAGACCGAGTGCCACAGGCGGGAGCCGGGCATCGCGCCGTCCCGGGAGAAGGCGAAGATCTGCCGGGTGTTGCTGGTGAGGTTGGCGAGGCCGCAGAAGAGCATGGCACCGATGACGACGAGCAGCATCGCCTTGGCCCAGCCCATGCCGAGTCCGTCGATGAGGATCTGGACGGGCGGCGCGGAGGAGCTCGCCACCTTGGCGTAGTCGCCGATGCTGTACACCAGCGCGAGCATCAGGACCAGGCCGGTGATCGCCGAATAGCCGATGGAGCGGATGATCCCTCTGGGGGCGTTGACAGTCGCCTGGACGGTTTCCTCGGACATGTGGAAGCTGCCGTCGAAGCCTGTGAAGGTCCAGCTGGTGACCAGCAGCCCGAGCAGGCCGCCGTAAAGGCCGTTGGTGAAGCCGGTGTTGTTCACGAAATGCGTCACGAAGGACGCCGACTGGTGACGGTCGGGCATCACGATCAGTGTGCTCACGATCACCACGAGTCCGATCAGCAGCCACCAGACGGAAATCCGGTTCAGTGCGGCGACGAGCTGCACGGTGTAGGTGTTGGCGAGCCCCTGCACCACGATGATCAGGGTCGTGATCAGGACCGTCTGATGGGCGGTCGGCGTGTACGAGGGCCACTGCAGGGCGATGAAGGCCTGGATGAAGGTGGCTGCCGCGTAGCCGGTGGCCGCGGTGCCGCCGATCTGGCCCACGAAGTTCAGCCAGCCCGTGTACCAGGACCAGGCACCCTTGTGCCGTTTGGCGAGTTTACCGGCGGAGAAATACAGGGCGCCGCTCGTCGGATAAGCGGAGGCGACCTCCGCCATGGCGGCGCCGATGCAGAGCACCATCACGCAGACGCCGATCCAGCCGAACACCAGAATACGCGGGCCGCCCGCGTTCATTCCGAATCCGAAGGACGAGAAAATCCCGGAGAGAATATTGATGATGGTGAAGGAGATGGCGAAATTGTCGAAGGCCTGGAATCGGCGGGTGAGTTTCCGCGGATAACCCATCGCGTGCAGGGTCGCGTCGTCGTCGAGCGTGACGGGGTCCGCTGTGCGTTCTGACACGTGCCGGCCTTTCTCTGGGACTCTAGGAGGGGATGGGCAGGCCGCAGGCGCGGCGGGCCCGGGAGAGCTGGTCGGCCGGTTCGCCGAAGACGCTCCAGGGCATGCGTGAGGCGTACGGCCCCATGACCGTGAGGACCGCCCGGGCCTCGAACGGGCACTGGGCCATGACCAGCGCGTGCGCGAGGTAGGCCAGGTCGAGCACCGGGGTGAAGCGGTATCCGGCGACCGCGGGCACCCAGTTCTGGTAGATCGACAACGCGGTGCTGCGCCACTGGGGCTGTTCCCAGACCCGCTCCGCGAGCAGCTGGGTGGGGTTGTGGCTCTCCACGAGCGCGACCAGCGGGAGCAGCCGCAGCGCGGAGTCGGCGGGCGCCCGCTGGGCGAGGAAGGCGGCGACGTCCCAGGCCGCGTTGACCGAGCCGCCGTACCGGGTGAAGAAGAAGGACAGGAAGCGGTGGTGGGCCTCGCGGTGCCAGGGGTCGAGGGCGAGGGTGCGCGCGAACAGCCGCCAGGGACCGGGCGGGGAGGTCAGCAGGCCGCCGGGGGCGGGGTCGTGCGGGCGGTGCAGCCGGGCCATGGCCAGCTTGGCGGCCCAGGGCGTGGGGTCGGCGGGGTTCATGGCGCCGGCCCGGTCGCAGGCGGCGACGGCGATCCGCTCCAGCGCCTCGGCCCGCTCGTCACGGGCGTCGGCCGCCCGGATCGCCCGCTGCACGGCCACCCGGGCCCACATCAGCGCGGACTCGGGGCCCGGCTCCTCGGCCAGCCAGCGCTCCACCAGATCGGTGCCGGCGGCCTCGGAGGCGAGGACCAGGGAGCGGTGGGCGCGCAGGGCGAAGTCGGCACGCGTCTCGGCCAGCGCCTCACGGGCACTCAGATATCTTCCGGCGCGCACGTCCACGCATACGCTCGCGAGCAGGCGGTCGTCGGCCGCCGGATGCCATACGTAGTGCCCCTCGAATAACTCCGCGGCCATCTTCCCCTGTCCGTCCCCGTTCGACGCGTGCACGCTGAAGGCACCCTACTCAGGGCCGGGCGGACCGGAAACGCGCGAGGTCGACATATCGGTCAGCGGGTCGGAAATATTAATGGGCACGCCGGAGAACGGCTCGAAATTAGTTCAAGCCGATACTTTCCCGGGGCGGTAAACGTCCGCTATGCGCCGCACTACTAGAATGTTTCCGGAAAACGCCCCACCCCTCAGCACCCCCCGGGAACGGCCATTCACCAGCTCGCCTCCGCACTCCGCGCCCTGCCGCCCTCCTGCGGCCCGGTCCGCCTCGTCGGCGTCGACGGGCACGCCGGGTCCGGGAAGACCACGTTCGCCGGCCGGCTGGCCACCGCCCTGGGCGGGGCGCCGGTGCTGCACCTCGACGACATCGCCAGCCACGAGGAGCTGTTCGGCTGGACCGGCCGGCTGCTGGCCGAGGTGATCGAACCGCTCGCGCGGGGCGGGACGGCGCACTACTCCCCCTACGACTGGCACACCCGCCGCTTCGGCCCGCCCCGCCCGCTGCCGCCGGCCCCGGTGGTCCTCGTCGAGGGCGTCGGCGCCGGCCGCCGGGCGCTGCGCCCGTTCCTGGCGCGGCTGCTGTGGATGGAGCTGCCGCACGAGGAGGCCTGGACCCGGGGCAGGGCGCGGGACGGCGCGGAACAGCGGGACTTCTGGGCCGAGTGGGTCAGGGCGGAACACGAACACTTCAGCGAAGACCCCTCAAGACCCTTCGCCGACCTCCTGGTGACACAGTCGCAGAAGGGGTACGAGGTGCTGTCGGGGCCTGCGAAGACGGTTGGACCGGACCAGTTCATCACCCACGGTGACTGACCGTCCGCTGTGTGCTGAACTTGTGAAGACGCGCCTCCAAGAAGTTGCCCGAGTACCTCAACTCGGCTTGACCGGGGGGTCGTACAGGACTTACGTTCTGAATGAGCGGCCATCGAAGCCGCCCTGTAAACGCGAAGCCCCCGGTTGTTCCCCCGTGATCGGGGGCTTCGTTCTGCCCTTTACCCCTTTTGCGTGCGCGGCGCGCGCTGCCATGCTCACCCTCGGTCACCGAGCCGTGTGCGCCCCGTCTGCCCCCACCCCGCCAATCGGCCTGTGCGGCACCCTTCGGCAGGCGGTGGAACCGCAGGTACGATGCCCTCGGTGCGACCTTCGAACGGCTGCTTCGCGCACCTGCAACTCCGGTCCGCGGCACAGCGGTTCGACCAACGGCGGCCATCGGGGGGAGCCCGGGGGCCAACCACGGGGGCACGGTTTGTGGGGGACGTGATGGAATTCGGCACGCAGGGCCTCGAGGCCCCGGCCGACCTCGCCTGGCTGCGAGGCGTGGACGCCTACACGATGGGCGCCTATCCGCAGGCGGAGGAGGAGTTCCGCGCCGCGGTACGGATGGATCCGGGGATGGCCGACGCCTGGCTCGGGCTGCACGCGCTGCGCGTCGACACGACGACCGCGCTGCTGCGGATGTTCCGGCACCGGGACCGCTTCGGCGAACAGCGCGGCAGGCATCGCCGCAACCTGAACTCCTGGTACTGGCTGGGCTGGTGGGTGCAGCCGGTCCTCGAAAGCCCGCGCGATCTCCTCCTCGCCCATGCCTCCCACTGGCTGGACGGCCGGCACGTCCCGGAACTCGACCGGGCCCTCGCCGGGCTCCCGCCGGTGGACGCCGACCCGCAGGTCCGCTTCCTGCACTCCTGCCGGGCCTACCTGGTCAAGGACTGGGAGCAGTTGGTACGACACACCGACCCGCTCCTCGACGACCCCATGCTCGGCATCGAGGCGGGCCTGTTCGGCGGCATGGCCCGGGTCCGCCTGGAGATGTACGGCCAGGCCGAACCGCTGCTCTCCGCCGCGCTGATGCGCTGCCGCAGCGAGCAGCCGCAGCGCAAGGAACTGCGCTACTGGCTGGCGCGGGCGCACGAGGGCACCGGCCGCAGCGCCGCCGCGCTCCCCCTCTACCGGGCCGTGCACCGCGTCGACCCCGCCTTCATGGACACCTCCGCGCGGCTGGCCGCGATAGCCGAGGGCGACGGATACGACGACACGGCCGACTTCGCGTCGATCACCCTCACCGGAGCCGGGCAGGACGTCGTGGACGGCCCGGACATGCTCGACCCGCTCTTCGGCACCGAGGGGCGTGATCTGCGGCTCGGGGACCCGGAGCCGCCGGCCGGGGCGATGCCGTCGGTGATCGACCCCGCCGTGCGCGAGAAGGTCGTGGCGTCGCCTCCGCTGCCGGCCGGGCCGACCGACCCCGCGTTACTTGAGGAGGCGCTCGCCGAACTGGAGCGCATGGTCGGGCTCGAACCCGTGAAACGGCAGGTCAAGGCGCTGTCCGCGCAGCTGAACATGGCCAGGTTGCGGGCCGGGCAGGGGCTGCCGGTGCAGCCGCCGAAACGCCACTTCGTCTTCTCCGGGCCGTCCGGCACCGGGAAGACCACCGTCGCGCGCATCCTCGGACGGGTCTTCTACGCGCTGGGCCTGCTCGGCGGGGACCATCTCGTGGAGGCGCAGCGGGCCGACCTGGTCGGCGAGTACCTGGGCCAGACCGCCGTGAAGGCGAACGAACTCATCGACTCCGCGATCGGCGGCGTGCTCTTCGTCGACGAGGCCTACTCGCTCTCCAACTCCGGTTACGGCAAGGGGGACGCGTACGGCGACGAGGCGCTGCAGGTGCTGCTGAAGCGGGCCGAGGACAACCGCGACCACCTGGTGGTGATCCTGGCCGGCTACCCGGAGGGCATGGACCGCCTGCTGGCCGCGAACCCCGGGCTCTCCTCCCGCTTCACCACGCGCGTCGACTTTCCCTCCTACCGTCCCCTCGAACTGACCTCCATCGGCGAGGTGCTGGCCGCCGAGAACGGGGACGCGTGGGACGAGGAGGCCCTGGAGGAGCTGCGGTCGATCGCCGGGCACGTGGTGGACCAGGGGTGGATCGACGAGCTGGGCAACGGGCGGTTCCTGCGGACGCTGTACGAGAAGAGCTGTGCGTACCGGGATCTGCGGTTGTCGGCGTATCCGGGGGTGCTGTCGCGGGACGACCTGGCGACGCTGCGGTTGCCGGACCTGATGCAGGCGTACGGAGAGGTGCTGTCGGGGCGGGGACCGCATGATCCGGCGGCCGGGATGTAGGTGCGGGCGGGGTGGGGCCGGGGGGTGGGGACTCTTGCCGGCGCTGGCCGGGTGCCGCTGCGCCCACCCGTGCCGCCCTGCGGCACGCCTGCCCGCAGCTAGGTAGCTGACGCGACTGCAGCGCCCCGAAAGGGGCGCGGGGAACTGCGCGACCGGCCCCCACCGGCTCGCAGCTCCCCCACCACCTCAGCCCGCCATGACCTCCTCGGGCTCCCCGCTGGAGCGAGGCTCCGGCGTCCTGGCCGGCGTCGGCTGTTTCCGGTGCGCCGGGTCCGTCACCTCGCCGACCAGCAGCTCAAGGACGTCTTCCAGGGCCGCCAGGCCAAGCACCCGGCCGTTCGCGTCGGCGACCTGCGCGAGGTGGGTCGCCGCCCGGCGCATCACCGTCAGCGCGTCGTCGAGCGGCAGCTCTGCCCGCAGCGTCGTCATCGGCCGCCATATCTGCTGCGGTACCGCCCGGTCCGAGTCCTCCAGGTCGAGGACGTCCTTCACGTGCACGTAGCCCATGAAGGCGCCGGACTCGGCCGCCACCGGGAAGCGGGAGTAGCCGGTGCGGGCGGTGAGCTCGACGATCTGTCCGGGGGTGACCGACGGCGGGACGGTGATCAGGGACTCGCGGCGCAGCAGTACATCCGTCACCGGGCGGGAGCCCAGTTCCAGCGCGTCCTCCAGCCGCTCCTGCTCCTCGGGGTCGAGCAGGCCCGCCTGGCCGGAGTCCTCCAGGAGCCGGTTGAGCTGCTCGCTGGTGACGACGGCCTCGACCTCGTCCTTCGGCTCGACCCGGAACAGCTTCAGGATGCCTTGGGCGCAGGCGCCGAGGGCGACCGTGATCGGCCGGCAGACGCGGGCGAAGGCGACCAGGCCGGGGCTCAGCCACAGCGCCGCCTTCTCGGGCGCCGCCATCGCCAGGTTCTTCGGCACCATCTCGCCGATGACCAGGTGAAAGAAGACCACTCCGGCCAGCGCGATCACATAGCCCAGGGGGTGGATCACGTCTTCCGGCAGGTGTACCGCCTCGAACAGCGGTTCCAGCAGGTGGGCCACCGTCGGTTCGGCCACCGCGCCCAGCGTCAGCGAGCAGACGGTGATGCCGAACTGGGCGGCGGCCATCATCTGCGGCAGGCGTTCCAGGCCGTAGAGGACCTGGCGGGCCCGGGCGGTGCCCAGGGGTTCGATCTGGCTGCGGCGGACGGAGACGAGGGCGAACTCGGCGCCGACGAAGAAGCCGTTGGCCAGGACCAGCAGGCCGGCGAAGACCAGTTGGAGGACGCTCATCGGGCGGCCTCCGCGACGGCGGGGGCGGTGCGGACCAGGCGGACCCGTTCCGCGCGGTAGTGGCCGACCCGGCGGACGGACAGCCGCCAGCCGGGCAGCTCGGCGCGGTCGCCGGGGGCCGGGATCCGGCCGAGCAGGTCGGCGACCAGGCCGGCGACCGTCTCGTAGGGGCCCTCGGGCACGTCGAGGCCTATCCGCTGGAGGATGTCGACGCGGACGCTGCCGTCGACGTCCCAGGCGGGCTTGCCGTCCTGGGCCGGAGCGGCGGCGAGTTCCGGCGCGTCCGGGCTGTCGTGCTCGTCGCGGACCTCGCCGACGAGCTCCTCGACGATGTCCTCCAGGGTGACCACGCCCGCCGTACCGCCGTACTCGTCGACGACGACCGCGATCGGCTGCTCGGAGCGGAGCCGGGCGAGGAGGGGCTGGACCGGGAGGGTCTCGGGGACCAGGAGCGCCTTGCGGGCTATGCGGCCGACCGGGGTGCGCAGCCGGTCGTGGACCGGGATCGCCAGCGCGTCCTTGAGGTGGGCCATGCCGACGATCTCGTCGATCTTCTCCCGGTAGACGGGGAAGCGGGAGAGGCCGGTGGCCCGGGTGAGGTTGACGACGTCCTCGGTGGTCGCCGTGTCCTGGAGGGCGCTGACCTTCACCCGGGGGGTCATGACGTGCTGGGCGGTCAGCTCGCCCAGGGACAGGGTGCGCACGAACAGGTCGGCCGTGTCCTGTTCCAGCGCGCCGGCCTGGGCCGAGTGCCGGGCCAGGGAGACCAGCTCGCCGGGGGTGCGGGCGGAGGCCAGCTCCTCGGTGGGCTCGACGCCGAGGGCGCGGACGAGCCGGTTGGCGACCGTGTTCAGCGCGGCGATGACCGGGCGGAACAGGCGGGAGAAGCGGGCCTGCGGGCCGGCCACGACCCGCGCGACCTGGAGGGGCTTGGAGACCGCCCAGTTCTTGGGTACGAGTTCGCCGATCACCATCTGGATCGCCGAGGCGAGCAGCATGCCCACCACGACGGCGATACCGGAGACCGCGCCGTCGGGCAGTCCGACCGCGGTGAGCGGGCCGCGCAGCAGCTCGGCCAGCGCCGGTTCGGCGAGCATGCCGACGACGAGGGAGGTGATGGTGATGCCGAGCTGGGTGCCGGAGAGCTGGAAGGAGAGCTCCTTCAGCGATTCGACTACCGTACGGGCGCGCTTGTCGCCGTCGGCGGCGGCCTTCTCGGCCTCGGGCCGCTCCACGGTCACCAGGCCGAACTCGGCGGCGACGAAGAAGCCGTTGGCGAGGATGAGCAGGAACGCGGCTGCCAGGAGCAGCAGAGGGGTGGTCATGATGCCGCCGCCTCCGAAGCCTCGCGGACCGCGAGAAGGCGGTCCGTGGTATGTCGGGAGGGGGCGGCGCAGGTACTACAGGACGATCCGTCCATCGCCGGAGAGGGTCACTCCTCGGTTAGCAGGAACCCCTGTGCGCGGGGCGCGCTACAGGGGCGGAGGCGGGACGTGAAAAGCCTCCGCCAACAGATTAATCAAGACAGGGCCCGGTGCGGCAGGGGCGACGGCCCGGAGACGCCCCCGAAGTTGCGTGATTTCAGCCCTGATGCTGTTCCGGGTCGCGGACCGTGTGGGCCTCGACGAGGGCGCGCAGGGCCGTGGCGTCGGCGATGGCGTGCCGCTTGGCGATGCCCGGCTGGATGCCGAGCGCGGGCAGGCTGGTGCCGTCGCTGAGGTTGAGGAACACCCACGGGTCACCCGGGCGGAGGTTCACCTGGACGATCTCCGCCCACGCCAGGCGCCGTTTGCCGGCGATGTTGACGACGGTGACCCCGGACTCGTCGGCGACCACCTTCACCCGGGCCAGCTGGGCCAGCACCCAGAAGACCAGCGCGCCGGTGACGACGAAGCTGAGCTTCTCCCCCGGGCCGAGCTGCTCGAGGAGCAGGGCGACCGCGGAGATGGTGGCGAAGATCGCGACACCCGCGGTGAGCAGGATCACTCGGGTGAGGCCCGGCCGGAAGGTGACGGGAAGGGAAGGGATCTCGGACATCTCTCGTGCGTGTCTCAGAGGCGGCAGGCGTGGATGGCCGTGGTCAGGATGGCGCGGGCGCCGATGTCGTACAGGTCGTCCATGATCCGCTGGGCGTCCTTGGTGGGGACCATGGCGCGGACGGCGACCCAGCCCTCGTTGTGCAGCGGGGAGACGGTCGGCGACTCCAGGCCGGGGGTGAGGGCGACGGCCTTCTCCAGCTGCTCGACCCGGCAGTCGTAGTCCATCATCACGTACGTCCGGGCGACCAGGACGCCCTGGAGGCGGCGCAGGAACTGCTGGACCTTGGGCTCCTCGGCGTCGGCGCCGGTGCGGCGGACCACGATCGCCTCGGACTTCATGATCGGCTCGCCGAAGACCTCCAGGCCGGCGTTGCGCAGGCTGGTGCCGGTCTCGACGACGTCGGCGATGACCTCGGCGACGCCCAGCTCGATGGCGGTCTCGACGGCGCCGTCCAGGTGCACGACGGAGGCGTCGACACCGCTGTCGGAGAGGTGCTTGGCGACGATGCCCTCGTAGGAGGTGGCGACCGTCTTGCCCTTCAGGTCGGCCAGGCCGGTCGCCTCGCCGGGCTTGGAGGCGAAGCGGAAGGTGGAGCGGGCGAAGCCGAGCGGCAGGATCTCCTCGGCGTTGGCGCCGGAGTCCACCAGCAGGTCGCGGCCGGTGATGCCGATGTCGAGGCGGCCGGAGGAGACGTAGATCGCGATGTCGCGGGGGCGGAGGTAGAAGAACTCGACGTCGTTGACCGGGTCGACGATGCGGAGTTCCTTGGACTCCCGGCGCTGCCGGTAGCCGGCCTCATGCAGCATGTCCGCCGCAGGGCCTGAGAGGGAACCCTTGTTGGGGACGGCGATGCGCAGCATGAGGTCGGCTTCCTTTGCTTGAATGCCTGAAACAGCGGGTTTGTCGGAAAAAGTTCTACAGGTGGGCGTAGACGTCGTCCAGCGAGATTCCGCGGGCGACCATCATCACCTGGACGTGGTAGAGCAGCTGCGAGATCTCCTCGGCGGCCGCTTCCTTGCCCTCGTACTCGGCGGCCATCCAGACCTCGGCGGCCTCTTCGACGACCTTCTTGCCGATGGCATGGACCCCCTTGCCTACCAGCTCGGCGGTGCGGGAGGTGGCGGGGTCGCCGTGGGCGGCCTTGTGCTGGAGCTCGGTGAAGAGCTCCTCGAAAGTCTTGTTGGACATGGTGAGCGCCAGACTACGCCAATCGCCGCGTCGCTCAGTGCCAGGGTTCAGATACTGAGCGGAGGGTGGCCGCCGTCGCCACCGCCGCCGTCACCGCCTCGTGGCCCTTGTCCTCGTTGGAGCCCGCGAGACCGGCGCGGTCCAGGGCCTGCTGCTCGTCGTCGCAGGTGAGGACGCCGAAGCCGACCGGGACGCCGGTCTCCACGGAGACCTGGGTGAGGCCCTGGGTGACGCCCTGGCACACGTACTCGAAGTGCGGGGTGCCGCCGCGGATGACGACGCCGAGGGCGACGATCGCGTCGTAGCCGCGCCCGGCGAGGACCTTGGCGGTGACCGGGAGCTCCCAGCTGCCGGGGACCCGGAGCAGGGTCGGCTCGTCGATCCCCAGGTCGCGCAGGGCGCGCAGGGCGCCGTCCACCAGTCCGTCCATCACCTTCTCGTGCCACTGGGACGCGATGACGGCGACCCGCAGGTCGCTGACATTGCGTACGGACAGTTCAGGTGCACCCTTGCCGCTCACGTCTCTCCTCAGTGCTGTTTCTGTGCTGGTGGCCGCTGTCGGCCACGGTCTACTGGTTGCCGCAGGTGGACATCGCCGGGGGCGTGTCCAGCCAGGGCAGGTCGTGGCCCATCCGGTCCCGCTTGGTGCGCAGGTACCGGAGGTTGTGCTCGCCCGCCTGCACGGGCATCGGCTCGCGTCCGCTGATCTTGAGGCCGTGGCTCAGCAGCGCGTCGCTCTTGTCGGGGTTGTTGGTCATCAGGCGGACGCTGTGCACCCCAAGGTCGGCCAGGATCTGGGCGCCGGCGCCGTAGTCGCGGGCGTCGGCGGGCAGGCCGAGTTCGAGGTTGGCGTCGAGGGTGTCCCGGCCGCGTTCCTGGAGTTCGTAGGCGCGCAGCTTGGACAGCAGGCCGATGCCCCGGCCCTCGTGGCCGCGCAGGTAGACGACGACGCCCCGGCCCTCGTCCTGGATGCGGTCCAGGGCGGCGTCGAGCTGGGGGCCGCAGTCGCAGCGGGCGGAGCCGAAGACGTCCCCGGTGAGGCACTCGGAGTGGACGCGGACCACGACGTCCTCGCCGTCGCCGATCTCGCCGTGGACGAGGGCGACGTGCTCGACGCCGTCGGTGGTGGAGCGGTAGCCGTAGGCGGTGAAGGCCCCGTGCTTGGTGGGCAGGTTGACCTCGGCCTCGCGGCGCACGGTGGGTTCGGCGGCCCGGCGGTGGGCGACCAGGTCCGCGATGGAGATGATCGTCAGACCGTGCTTGCGGGCGAACGGGATCAGCTCGGGGAGCCGGAGCATCCGGCCGTCCTCGCCGGCGATCTCCACGATGGCGCCGGCCGGGCGCAGGCCCGCGAGACGGGCGAGGTCGACGGCGGCCTCGGTGTGGCCGTTGCGGACCAGGACGCCACCGGAGCGGGCGCGCAGCGGGAAGATGTGGCCGGGGCGGACGAGGTCCGCCGGTTCGGCGGCGCCGCTCGCCAGCAGCCGGAGCGTGGTGGCGCGGTCGGCGGCCGAGATGCCGGTGGTGACGCCGTGCGCGGCGGAGGCGTCCACGGAGACGGTGAACGCGGTCTTCATGGACTCGGTGTTGTCGCCGACCATCTGCGGCAGTTCGAGCCGGTCCAGCTCCTCGCCCTCCATCGGGGCGCAGATCAGGCCGCGGCACTCGCTCATCATGAAGGCGACGATCTCGGGGGTGATCTTCTCGGCGGCGATGACGAGGTCGCCCTCGTTCTCGCGGTCCTCGTCGTCGACGACCACGATCGGGCGGCCGGCCGCGATGTCGGCGATGGCCTGTTCGACCGGGTCGAGCGTGAGGTCCTCGACGCCCTCGGCGCTGTACAGGATCGGTGCCGCGGTCATGCGGGTGCTCCTTCCAGAGCGGGCCGCGTGCCCTGGCGGGAGCGCAGCCACCAGTCGCGCAGGCCCCACAGGACGAGCGCGCCGTAGATGACGTAGACGAAGCCGGAGAAGGCGTAGCCGTTGGTGAAGTTGAGGGGGACGCCGACCGCGTCGACCAGGAGCCAGGCGATCCAGAACTCGACCATGCCGCGCGCCTGGGCGTACATGGCGACGACGGTGCCGACGAAGATGTAGGCGTCCGGCCAGGGGTCCCAGGACAGGGACGGGTAGGCCTTGAAGAGCAGGGCGACGGCGACCGTGCCGACGGCCGCGGCGGCGACCATCGCACCGCGCTCCTGCCAGGTGGCGAAGCGGGGCGCGATGTGGCCGTCACCGCCGTCCTCGGCCCGGCCCCTGTTGCGGTTCCACTGCCACCAGCCGTACAGGGCGACCACCATGACGACGACCTGCTTGCCTGCGCTGCCGGTGAGGTGGCCGAAGAAGGCACCGAAGAGGATCAGGCCGGAGGCGAACTGGACCGGCCAGCTCCACAGGTTGCGGCGCCAGCCGAGGGCGAGTGCGGCCAGGCCGAGGATGTTGCCGATCATGTCCGACCAGAGGATGTGCTGGCCGAACATGGCGAAGGCCTCGGAGTTCAGCCAGTTCACCGGTCCGCTCCCTGCGTGTTCGCGAGCAGGCGCTCCACGTACTTGGCGACGACGTCGACCTCCAGGTTGACCGGGTCGCCGGGCTGCTTGCGGCCGAGGGTGGTGAGGTCGAGGGTGGTGGGGATCAGGCTGACCGTGAAGTAGTCGGGGCCGGCCTCGACGACGGTGAGGCTGATGCCGTCGACCGTGATCGAGCCCTTCTCGACGACGTAGCGGGCGAGGTCGGCCGGGAGGGAGACCTTGACGATCTCCCAGTGCTCGGAGGGGGTGCGGGCCAGGACCTGGCCGGTGCCGTCGACATGGCCCTGCACGATGTGGCCGCCGAGGCGGGAGCCGACCGCGGTGGGGCGCTCCAGGTTGACGCGGGAGCCGACGTCCAGGGCACCGAGGGAGGAACGCTTGAGGGTCTCCGCCATGACGTCGGCGGTGAACTCGTCGCCCTCGTGCTCCACGACGGTCAGACAGACGCCGTTCACGGCGATGGAGTCGCCGTGCTGCGCGCCCTCGGTCACTACGGGGCCACGGAGCCGGAAACGGGACGCGTCGCCGAGGTTCTCGACGGCGGTGACCTCACCCAGCTCTTCGACGATTCCGGTGAACACTTCCCGGGTCCTCCTGCCTCAACGGGGCACGGACTCCGGGGCCTGTCGACGGACGACAGAATGAACGGACGATCACACCGAGGGCGACGCCGAAAAGGCCCCGCCCACGAGGGACGAGACCAGATACGGCGGCGCGCACACGTACATGCTCGCCCGCCGCGCACTGCCTCCCATCCGGACTTTAACCGTCGGTCCAGGAATTTCACCTGGTCAACCGGCCGCTGGAAGCGGACGGGTCGCGGACTGTAACCGCCGGTTCGGACTTTCACCGACCCCGGAGTGCGCTGCTTCTGGTACACGGCCAGTGTGCCACGCCCGATCGCGGTCCATGCAGGGGAACCATGTGGGGTGCCTCACAGCACGTGCCACTGGACTTCCCAGCCGGACCGGCGTGTGCGCAACTGGCGCCCGGACCAGGACTCTTGACTCTGATTCATATCTATTGACCCCACTGGTCTAGTCCTTTTAGGGTGCGGACGGACCCGGTGGCGGTGACGACGGCCCTTGCCCGTCGCCGGGCCCGCCCAGTCCGGGCTGCCCGTTCGGGCCCGCGGTGCCGGGTCAGCGGTCCGGTGCCGCGAAGAGTTCGTCCTGGGCGCGCTCGCGGGCGGTGAGCAGGGCGCCGCGCAGGACGGCCGCGCCGCCGAGTGCGCCGGCGCGCACCTCGGTGGCCAGCGGGGACATGCGGCGGAGCCGCGCCTCGACCCGGGTGGCGAGTGCCGCTCCGCCGGCGGGGCCGATCTCGCCGCCGAGGACCACGCAGCCGGGGTCCAGGACGGCGACGACGGCGGCGACGCCTACGGCGATGCGGTCGGCGAGGGTGTCCAGGAAACGGGCGTGTGCCGGGGACGGCCGGTCGTCGTCCGCGGCGCCGTCGCGGCTGGTCGCGCGGTTCCCCGCGCCCCTATGGGGCGCGACCGGGGCGCCGCCCGCCGACAGGCCTACCGCCTCCTTGACCACACGGTCGGCGGACAGGTCCCCCGGCCCCACCCCGCACTCCCGCGCCAGTTCCACGATCGCCGCCGCTCCCACCAGGGAGTGGTAGCCCCCCGAGCAGTCCGTCGCCGTCGGCAGGCCTGTCGTGCCCGGCACCGGGAGGAAGCCGATCTCGCCCGTGCCGCCGGAGGCGCCCCGGCGCAGGCTGCCGTCGAGGACGACGGCGGCGCCGCAGCTGTTGCCCAGCCAGAGCAGGACGAAGGTGTCGCGGTCCTGGGCGGCACCCTCCCGCTGTTCGGCGAGGGCGGCCAGGTTGGTCTCGTTCTCGACGCCGACCCGGGCCTGCGGGAACCGTTCCTGGAGGGCCGCGACGAGCCTGCGGTGCCAGACGGGCAGGCCGGCCGAGTCGCGGAGTTCGCCGGTGGCCGGGTCGACGAGCCCGGGCGCCCCGATGCCCACGGTGTGCAGCAGCCCCCCGCCCCCGGACGCCCCCGCCTCCTTGGCCGCGCGCTCCACCAGCTCCACCGCCTGCTCGACGGCCGCCGCCTCCCCCTCCTCCGGGGCGACCGGCACCGACCCTTCCGCCAGCACCCGTCCCACCAGGTCGGAGACGAGCACGGAGACGCTCTCGGTGCGTACGTCGAGGGCGGCCAGGTACGCGCGGTCGGCGACGATGCCGTACAGCCGGGCGTTCGGACCCCGGCGCTGCTCGCCCGACTCGCCGACCACCGTGATCAGTCCGGACGCGGCGAGCCGTTCGACGAGGTCGGCGACGGTCGGCCGGGACAGTCCGGTCAGCTGCTTCAACTGCCCTGCCGTCAGCGGGCCTTCCCGCTGGAGCAGGTCCAGCGCGAGCCGGTCGTTGATGGCCCGGGCGGTGCTCGGTGATGCGGGCATGACGGGCATCCTCCCAGATCCGATGGCCCAGGACGGCCACAAAAGACCCTATCTATCAGGCAGGGTCCCTGATAGTTTACGGCGGGCAGCGAGGCCGGCGGGGCGGCACCCACCCGGGAGGGGCAGGACCATGAAAGACGTGGGCAACGAGCGGCACGGGGTGAAGCGCGCGCGGTACGCCGTGGCGGCCGTGTTCACCGTGCACGGTGCCGTCACCGGCTCGTTCGCGACCCGGGTGCCGTGGGTCCAGGACCATGCCTCGCTCAGCGCCGGGCAGTTGGGCTTCGCGCTCGCCTTCACGGCGTTCGGCGCCTCGTGCTCGATGCCGCTGGCCGGCCGGATCAGCCACCGCTTCGGCAGCCGTACGGCGCTGCGCGGGCTGATCGCGATGTGGACGCTGTCGCTGATCCTGCCGTCACTCGCCACCAACCTGTACCTGCTGTGTCTGGCCATGTTCGTGTACGGCGCGAGCGCCGGCATGGCGGACGTGGTGATGAACGCGCTCGGCGTGGAGATCGAGCGGGTGCTCGACCGGTCGATCATGTCGGGGCTGCACGGCATGTGGAGCGCGGGCACCCTGATCGGCTCGGCGGCGGGCACCCTCGCCGCGCATCTGGGCACGGACGCGCGCGTGCACTTCGCGCTGGCCTCGGTCGTTCTCACCGTGCTGGGCGTGCTGGCGGCCGGCTTCGTCCTGGACGTCAGGCCCGGCGAGGACGAGGAGCCGCCGCCGCGGTTCACGCTGCCGCCCCGGTCGGCGCTGCTCATCGGCACGGTGGGCTTCTGCGCGGTGTTCGCGGAGGGGGCGAGCCTGGACTGGTCGGCGGTGTTCCTGCGGGACCGGATGGACAGTTCGGCGGGGCTCGCGGCGGCCACCACCACCGGATTCATGCTGGCCATGGCGGTGGCCCGGATCAGCGGGGACGCGGTGGTGAACCGCTTCGGCGCGGTCCGTACCGTGCGCGCCGGGGGTGTGCTGGCCGCGTTCGGCGGGCTGCTGGTGGTCCTGGCCGGGCAGCCTGCGGTGGCGATGACCGGGTTCGCGCTGATGGGCCTCGGCATCGCGGTCGTCGTACCGCTCTGCTTCGCGGCGGCCGGGCACGCCGGGCCGAACCCGAGTCAGGCCATCGCGGGCGTGGCGACGATCACCTACACCTCGGGCCTGATCGCGCCGAGCCTGATCGGCGGCATCGCCCAGGCGACCAGTCTGGTGGTGTCGTTCTGCGTGGTCACGGCGCTGGCCCTGGGTCTTGTGGTGTTCGCGGGCGTGCTGCGCGCCGGGGCGCGGGGCGCTCGTGCGGAGGTCAGCCCCGAGGCCGCAGCAGTTCCCGGCCCGCGGTCCTGAACGGCTCGCTCCACGGCGCGGGGCGCAGGGTGGCCGCGTCCAGCCGGACGAGCACCCGGGTGCCTCGCGCGTAGGTGGTCGCGCCGTCCGGCGAGCAGAAGCGGAAGCCGTAGGTCAGGCCGGTGGTGCCGAGACGTTCCAGCCAGAGGTGGACGGCGTAGCCGCCCGACCTGGTGACCGGCGCCTCGTAGCTGATCAGCAGCTCCTTGACCACGTTGCAGGCGTCGCCGGCGGTGGCCCAGTCGCCGTCGAAGCGGATGCCGTGCTCCTGCCACAGTTCGGTCCAGGCGCGCTCGACCAGCAGCGGGTAGCGGGCGTTGTGCAGCATCCCGAGCGCGTCGAGGTCGTCGAAGTGGACGCTGACCGGCAGCAGCCGGCCGTAGGAGAGGGCGGGCGCGGGCAGGGCTTCGGCGGTCACGGGTGGGGCTCCTGAGCACTGGACGAAGCGGTGGGGACACTCCATCCTAAGCGGACGCTCAGGAGCCCCGGCCTGGGAGGGGCCGGCCGAGGGGCTGCTCAGCCCGCGATCGAGTCCAGCTGCTCGGCGGCCGGGCGCAGGGCCCAGAGGTCGCCGCCCGGCGGCGTCTCCAGCCGCCGCACCGCCTGCCGGGCCGCCTTGTCGCCCGCGTCGGCCGCCGCGTGCACGACGTCGCTCGCCGCGTACCGGTGGAACTCCAGCTCGGGGTGGGACCAGGCGGCCGCCCCGGTCGCGGCCGGCAGCAGGTAGTCCACGGCCTTGAACAGGCTCTGCCCGTCCGGCCCCCGGTAGCTCCACAGGTTCACGCCGACGTGCCGGCCGATGGCCGCGAGCCGGGTGTAGGCGACCAGGTCGAAGGTCGAGTAGTGCCAGCTCCTGGTGCGGGCCAGTTCCTGCGGCTGGCTGCCGTCCCCCGCGACCTGCGGGTCTATCCGCTTCGCCGCCGCGTCCAGCACGGTCTTCCTGGCCAGCGCCTTGTCGCCGGTCGCGTAGGCGAGGGCGGCGAGCTGCATGTCGTAGAAGGTGCCGTGGTTGTTGGCGGCGGCCCCCTCCTCCTTGCCGAAGGCGCTGTCCTTCAGCCAGCCGAGGAAGTCGGTGTTCCAGCTCCGCATCCCGGCCCGGTCACCGGCGCTCCAGCCGGGGGCTCCGGTGCCGAGGATCGCCAGCGCGTCGACCACGCTCGTGTACGACTGGGAGAAGTCGATGATGCCGATGGACCGGCCGTCGTACTTGCACGGGATGAACTGGGCGTGGTTCAGGTTCGGGTTCATCCGGGTCGCCGGGTCGAGGAACCAGGTGCGCAGGACCTGCCCGGCCTTCTGGGCGTACTCCCGCTTCCCGGTGTAGTACCAGGCCAGCGAGAGGTCGTACGTCGAGTCGAAGACCTTCTCGACGTCCTGGCGGTCGGTGCCGCTGTCGACCTCGGGATTGCGCTGCCCGTCGCGCTGGACGTAGGGGCAGCCCCAGGGGTTGTCTGCGGTGGGCGTGGTGGTGGGCCACCAGTAGGGGGCCTGGCTGAGGTAGTCGTGGACGTCGCCGCCCGGGGCGGGCTTGGGCTTGTCGACGACGGTCCAGGGGCCCTGGTCCAGCCAGGCGTCGGCGCGGGTGGTCAGGTCGCGCAGCGCGTGCCGCAGCCGCGGGTCGCCGTCGCGCAGTTCGGCCCTGGTGTGCTGGAGGCGGGCGCCGTCGAGGACGGCGGTGTCCGGGGCCCTGCTCGTGGCGTGCGCGGAGGGGACGAGGACCGCTCCGAACGCCACCAGGGTCGTCAGCAGTACGGCCGCGCGGGATCTTCCACTCATCGAGTGCTCCGATCTGCTCCGATCAACCTGAAATCAGATATATGAACTCGGTTCATGAGTAGGACCGTGCGAGCGTAGAACCGCGTGGTAGCCGTGACAATGGTTCGGACCGTATTCACGTACAAGGAAAGCGAAGCCCACCATGGATCTCGGCGTGCGCTGGAAACTGCACGGCGACGGACGCACGCCCGCGCCCGGCGCGGTGGTACGCCCCGACGAACGGCTCTCCTGGCCGCGGACGGTCGGGCTCGGCGCCCAGCACGTGGTCGCGATGTTCGGCGCGTCCTTCGTCGCCCCGGTGCTGATGGGTCTGAACCCGAATCTCGCGATCATGATGTCCGGCGTCGCGACCGTGATCTTCCTGCTGGCGACGCGTGGAAGGGTGCCCAGCTACCTGGGCTGTTCGCTGTCCTTCGTCGGGGTGGCCGCCGTCATCCGCGCACAGGGCGGCACCAGCGCCACCGTGACCGGCGCGGTCTTCGTGGTCGGCGCCGTGCTCTTCCTGATCGGGCTCGCCGTCCAGCGCTTCGGCGCCCGGATCATCCACGCCGCGATGCCGCCGATCGTCACCGGCGCGGTCGTGATGCTGATCGGCTTCAACCTCGCGCCGGTCACCGCCTCCACCTACTGGCCGCAGGACCAGTGGACCGCCCTGCTGGTGATGGCGTTCACCGCTCTGGCCGTCGTCTGTCTGCGTGGTTTCTGGTCCCGCATCGCGATCTTCCTGGGCCTGCTCTTCGGGTACGCCCTCTCCTGGGCCCAGGACCGGATCTTCGGCCGGATCCACTCCGTGGGCCCGGGCGGCAAGGTCACCGACCACTGGCGCCTGGACCTCTCCGGTGTCGGCAAGGCCGACTGGATCGGGCTGCCGTCCTTCCACGGGCCGTCCTTCCAGTGGTCGGCGATCCTCGTCGCCCTGCCCGTCGTCATCGCCCTGGTCGCCGAGAACACCGGGCACGTCAAGGCGGTCGGCGAGATGACCGGCGACCCGCTCGACGACAAGCTGGGCACGGCGATCTCGGCCGACGGCGTCGCCTCGATGCTCTCCACCGCCGTGGGCGGGCCGCCCAACACCACCTACTCCGAGAACATCGGCGTGATGGCCGCGACCCGCGTCTACTCCACCGCCGCCTACTGGGCCGCCGCCTGCTTCGCGCTGCTCTTCGGCGTCTGCCCCAAGTTCGGCGCGATCGTGGCCGCGATCCCGGGCGGGGTCCTCGGCGGCATCACGGTCATCCTCTACGGCATGATCGGCCTGCTCGGCGCCCAGATCTGGCTGCACGCCGGGGTCGACCTGCGCAATCCGCTGAACCTGGTCCCGGCGGCGGCCGGCATCATCATCGGGGTCGGCAACGTCAGCATGAAGTTCTCCGACACCTTCTCGCTCAGCGGTATCGCCCTCGGCACCCTGGTGGTCATCGTCGGCTACCACGTCCTGCGCGCCCTGGCCCCGGCCCACCTCAAGGGAGCCGAACCGCTCCTCGACGAGGGCACCAGCTCCTACGACGACACCCGGCCCTAGGCACGCCGTCCCGCCCCTCCCGCCGCGGCTGTTCCGTTCCCCCGTTCCGGGGAAGCGCCGGGCCCGTCGGCACGCGGGCCGGGGCGGAGCTGGGACCCTTCCCCCATGGCGCAGTCGCCCCACCTCACCGCTCCGGTCGGCACCGTCGTCGCCCGGATGCGCGCCCTGGACGCGGCCCTTCCCGAGCGGGACGGGATCGCGGTCTTCAACCGGGTCTACCTCGCCGTCACCGAGGAGGTCGAACGGCGCCTGGACGCGGGCCGGTTCGCGAATCCCGGGGCCGCGGCCACCCTCGACGTGCGGTTCGCCGAGCACTACCTGACCGCCGTGGACACGGACGAGGCGGGCCGCCGACCCCCGGCCTGCTGGCGGCCGTTGTTCCGCTTCCGGCGCCATCCCGGGATCCGCCCGGTGCAGTTCGCCCTGGCCGGCATCAACGCCCACATCGGCCACGACCTGGCGCTGGCCGTGGTCGACGCCTGCCACACGCTGCGCTGCGGACCGGCCGACCTGGAGGACGAGTTCGACCGCGTGGGCGACCTGCTCGTCTCGCTGGAGGAACGCATCCGCGAGGATCTGATGCCGGGGCCCGACCTGCTCCAGATCGCCGACCCGCTGACCCATCTGCTCGGTTCCTGGAGCCTGGAGCGGGCCCGGGACGCGACCTGGGCGGCGGCACGGGCACTGTGGGCGCTGCGCGGATTCGGGGATCTGGCCGAGGAGTTCACCGAACGGCTGGACGCGGCCGTGGGCCTCGCGGGCCGGATGCTGCTCACCCCGCTGCGCGACTGAGCTGGCCGGTTCCGATCGGCCGTGAGTCCTCACCGGAATCCCCGGACCCCCGCCCTACGTTGACGGCAGGCACTCGACTGCAAAGGAGCACCGGCATGACCACGCGGCTCGGCTTCGGCCTCCCCCAGATGCGGCAGTACTCCCTCGGCACCGACGTTCCCGACGTGGCACGCGCCGCCGAACAGATCGGCTACGACAGCCTCTGGGTCTTCGAGCGGGCCCTGTTCCCGGAGCCCGCGACCCAGGGCCTCTACAACGTCCCGGGCCTCCCCTGGCCCGACGAGTACCGGAGCGTGGCCGAGCCCCTGGTCACGCTGGCCCTGGCCGCCGCGGCCACCGAGCGGGTGCGGCTGGGCAGCAGTGTCCTGGTGGCACCGCTGCACAACCCCTTCCAACTGGCCAGGTCCCTCGCCACGCTGGACGCGGCGAGCGGCGGCCGGGTGCTGGCGGGGTTCGGCACGGGCTGGTCCCTCGACGAGTACGCGGCCGCCGGAATCCGGCCGTTCGCGGAGCGCGGCAAGGTGCTCGACGAACTCATCGACGTGTGCCGGGCGGTGTGGGGCCCGGACCCGGTGCGTTACGACGGCGAGCTCACGAAGATCGCCTCCGCCGTGGTCGGCCCCAAGCCGGCCCGGCCGATCCCGATCCTGCTGGCGGCGTCCAACAAGAAGGCCCTGACCCGGCTGGTCGACCGCGCCGACGGCTGGCTGCCGGTGGGCATGGGCGCCGAGCAGCTCGCGGCGCAGTGGCGGGGCGTGCAGGACCTGGCCGCCGAACGCGGCCGGACGGAACCGCTCCAGACGGTCCTGCGGATCAACGCCACGTACACGCCGAAGGCGTACGACGGCTCCGACCGGCAGCCCTTCCAGGGCAACGCCGACCAGATCGTCGAGGACCTCGTGGCGCACGCGGCGGTCGGCCTGGAGGAGATCCTGATCGACCTCGAAGCGACCCCGCGCGACGCCCAGGAGCTCAAGGAGGTCGGCGCCGAGGTGTACGAGAAGGCGCGGGCCGCCGGGATCTGAGCCCCCCCCTGTCGTCGGTCGGCTGCGGCGCCGTCGTGGCCGGTCGCGCAGTTCCTCCCCCAGCCTTCGGCCGGGGGACCCCCAGCGCCCCTCACGGGGCGCTGAGGTCAGTCCTCGGGGAGCTCGACCGGTGCGATGTCGTCGTAGACGTCGCCGGGGCCGGGGTTGGTCGTGTCGGTCGCTCCGCCGAAGTGGTGCATGACGCCCCAGACCGCGTTCAGCGCGGTCTGGACGGCGCCCTCGGCCCAGCCCGCCGTCCAGGAGATGTCGTCGCCGGCGAGGAAGATGCCCCGCTTGTCGGCGGGCAGCCGGTCCTGCATGAAGTGGGTGAACAGGCGCCGCTGGTAGCGGTAGTGGCCGGGCAGGTTGGCCTTGAACGCACCCATGAAGTAGGGCTCGTTCTCCCAGGACACGGTCACCGGGTTGCCGATGACGTGCTTCCTGATGTCGACCTTCGGGTAGATCTCGCCGAGCGACTTCAGCATGACCTCCATCCGCTCGTGCGCGGACAGCGGCAGCCACTTCAGGCTGTCGTCGCACCAGGTGTAGGAGAGGCAGATGACGGCGGGCTTGTCGGGGCCGTCGTCGAGGAGGTAGGTGCCGCGGGTCATGCGGTCGGTGAGGGTCATCGACATGACGTCCCGGCCGGTCTCCTCGTCCTTGTCCAGCCAGAACGGCCGGTCCACCGGCACGAACAGCTTCGAGGACTCCATGTAGTGGGTGCGCTCGATCGCGGTCCAGTGGTCGATCGGGAAGAGCGAGTCGTCGCAGGCGATCTTGGAGAGCAGCATCCAGGACTGGGCGGTGAAGATCGCCGCCTGGTAGGTGCGGATGTCGCCGTTCGCGTCCGTCACCGTGATCCGGTTGCCGGTGGTGCGGTGCAGCCGGGTCACGGCCGGCCGGGGCTCGCCGTTCTCGTGCAGTTTGGCGAGCGACGTCCCGTACGCCCAGTGCACGATCTTCTCCGGCTCGCGCTCCCAGAGCCTGAGCGGCAGTTGCTGGGAGCCGCCGACGATGCCGCGGTGGTGGTCGTCGGCCTCGGTGTAGACGACCCGCAGGATCTCCAGGATGGAGTTGGGGAAGTCGGTGTCCCAGCCGCCGGTCCCGAAGCCGACCTGGCCGAAGATCTCGCGGTGCCGGAAGGACTTGAACGACTCGGAGTCGCAGAGGAAGCCGTAGAAGGTCTGGTTGTCGAGCTTCTCGACGAGCTTCGCCCAGATCTCGCGGATGCGCGGCACGTCCCGCTCGCGCATCGCGCGGTTCATGTCGGAGAAGTCGGCGCCTTCGTCGAGGCACTTGTTCCAGGCGGCGGCGACGTCCCGGTAGACCTGCGGGAGGTCGTCGACCGTCTCGGCGTAGTGCGACTCGCCCTTGAGGTCGACGACGGTCGAAGGGGTCACCTCCGCGAGGGGGTTGGGGAAGGGCCGGGTCTCCAGCTCCACCAGGTCGATGTAGTGCTGGAGGGCGGTGGAGGAGGGCGGGAAGCGCATCGCGCCCATCTCGGCGGTCAGCGAGGGGTCGCAGCCCTCGAAGCCGACGGTCCGCAGCCGGCCGCCGATCCTGTCCGCCTCGTAGACGACCGGCTTCAGGCCCATCTTCATCAGCTCGTAGGCGGCCACGATGCCGGACAGGCCGCCGCCGATGACGGCGACCTCGGTGCCGTGCTCGGTCGCCGGGATCTGGCCGAGGCCCGCCGGGTGGGCGAGGAAGTCGTCGTAGGCGTAGGGGAAGTCCGGGCCGAACATGGTGATCGGCGGTTGCTGCGCGTCGGCGTGCTCGACGGCGTTGGGCACCGTGGACGTCATGGGGTACGGACTCCTTGCGAAACGCGAAAAGGGTGAAGAGGAGCGGAGGAGGTCGTCAGGCCAGGGACCCGTAGAGGCCGGGGCGGCGGTCCTTCAGGTACGGGTTCGCCTCGCGGGAGGCGGCGAGGAGGGCGGGGTCGAGATCGGCGAGGACGAGTTCCTCGACGCGGCCGGCGCGGGCGCGGGCGACTCCGTCGGGTCCGGCCAGCGCGGAGAGCCCGAAGAACTCGAACTCGCCTTCCTGGCCGACGCGGTTGGCGTAGGCGACGTACATCTGGTTCTCCCAGGCCCGCACCGGGACCAGGGACTCGGCGACGATCTCGAACGGGTGCATGTTCGCCGTCGGGACCAGCAGCAGGTCGGTGCCGGCCAGGGCGTGGGCGCGGACCAGCTCAGGGAACTCCACGTCGTAGCAGATCATGATCCCGACGGTGAGGCCGTTCAGCTGCGCCTGGACGACCGGCTGGTCGCCCGGGGTGAAGTGGTCCCGCTCGAAGCCGCCGAAGAGGTGGGACTTTCGGTAGTTCGCGAGCCGGGTGCCGTCGGCGGAGATCAGCTGGGCGGAGTTGTGGACGCGGTCGCCGTCGCGCTCCGGGTAGCCGTAGGTGATCGCGAGGCCGTGCCGGTGGGCCAGCTCGGCGATCGCGTCCGCGCTGTCGCCGTCGGCCGGCTCCGCGAGGCGGGCGACGTCGTCGCCGATCGCGTAGCCGGTGAGGAACATCTCCGGGGCGACGAGCAGCGCGGCGCCCGCGGCGGCGGCCCGGCCGGCGGCCTCGTCGAGCACCTTGAGGTTCTCGACGGTGGAGCCGGGTCGGCCGGAGCTCTGGAGCAGGGCGGTGCGCATGCGGGTCCTCACCGGGTACGGAAGGAGGTCTGGGGGTCAGTTAGACCGTACGGTCGGCGGGCCGGACCGGACAAGGCGGAGCCGTTGCGCGTGGCCGCGCGGTTCGTTGCGTCGGACGGGGCTCCGGCGGCGATTCGTTGCGCGGGGTCACAGCTCCCGCAGCCGCTCCACGATCACCTTCAGCAGCTCGGGGTCGGCGGCGGGACCCGTCGGCTCCACCCGGCGCGGCTCTCCGATGCCCACCAGACCGGCCTCGGCGAGGTCGGCGAGCAGCACGCGTACGACGGTGAGCGGCAGGTCGGCGTCCGCGGCGAGTTCGACGACGGGGCGGGCGCCGCGGCGCACCAGGTCGAGCAGCGCGGCACGGGCGTGGTCGACCCCGGGACGGCCCGCGTCCGCTCCCAGGTCCACGGCCGTGACCTGGGACATCAGGTCGATGGTGTGCTTGCCGGAGGGCTCGGTGCGGCCCCGGGTCACGGTGTAGGGGCGGACCAGGGAGCCGGTCTCGTCCTCGTACCAGTGCTCGTCGCTCACCGGAGGGTCAGGGGGCCGAACGGGCGGTGGCGTCGAGGTGCCGGCCGAGGCGGCGGACGAGCAGGGCCATCTCGTGTGCGAGCTGGCCCACGTCGGTGCGGACGTCGCTGAGCACGGCGAGGCGGCTGCCGTGCCCGGCCGGGGTGACGAAGAGGTAGGCGTCGTCGAGCATCACCATGGTCTGCCGCACCTCCCCGGCGCCGAACCGGTCCCCCGCGGAGCGGGCCAGGCTGTGGAAGCCGGAGCAGACGGCCGCGAGGTGCTCGATGTCCCGTCGCCGCATCCCCTCGGAGTGGCTGAGCGGCAGCCCGTCGGCGGTGAGCAGCACGGCCTGCCGGACGTGGTCGGTCCGGGCGACGAGGTCGTCGAGCAGCCAGCCGAGGTCGCTGCCGGGCCGGGCGGCGGGCTCCTGGCCGGCGGGGGGCCGTGAGCCGGCACCGGCTGCCGAGGCGGTGGCCGGCTCGGGCGGCTGGGGCTGGTCGTCACTGGTCATCGTCGGCACGGGTCCCTTCCTCGGTGTGGTTCGGCTCCTCGGGGCCGCTCGGCAGTCCTCTGCGCCCCCGGTCCAGGCCGCGCTGGAAGGCTCCGAAGACCGCCCGCATCTCGTCGGCGTCCAGGTCCCGCGCCTCGCCCAGGGCCTGCTCCGTGCGCAGCTCCGGGGCGAGGGAGGCCTGGCGGGTGCGGGTGGGCAGGGCCGGGGGCGGCGGCTCCGTGCCCGGGGCGGAGGTATCGGTCCGGCGGCCCGGACGGTCCGGCACGGACGGCGACAGCACACCGACCGCCGACGCGGGCCGGTGCCCCGGTTCCTCCGCCGCCGACGACCGCCCTCGTTCCGCCACGGACGACGACCGTCCGCCTCGCTCGCCGTCCCCTCCGCCTCGCTCGCCGTCCCCTCGGCCGTCCGCCGGCTCCGCCTCGGCCAGCACCGCCGCAGGCAGCAGGACCACCGCCGTGGTCCCCCCGTACGGCGACGCGCGCAGGGTCACCTCGATGCCGTGCCGGGCGGCCAGGCGGCCCACGACGTAGAGGCCGAGGCGGTCGTGGCGGGTGGGGTCGAAGGCGTCGGGGTCGGTGAGGGTGCGGCGGGCCGCGGAGAGCTGGTCCGCGTCGAGGCCGAGGCCCCGGTCGTCGATCTCCAGGGTGAAGCCGTGGCCGACCCGGCCGGTGCGCAGGGTCACCTGGGTGTGCGGCGGCGAGAACACCGTGGCGTTCTCCAGGAGCTCGGCGAGCAGGTGCACGACGTCGGCGACGGCGTCCGCGGCCACGCCCACCCCGGGCATCGGCGGCACCACGACCCGCGGGTAGTCCTCGATCTCGCCGACCGCCGAGGACACCACGTCGGCGACCGGCACGGGCCGCCGCCAGCGCCGTCCGGGGGTCGCGCCGGAGAGGATGATCAGGCTCTCCGCGTGCCGGCGCATCCGGGTGGTGAGGTGGTCGATGCGGAACAGCTCGCCCAGGACGGCCGGGTCGTCGGTGCGCCGTTCCAGTGTGTCGACGAGTTTCAGCTGGCGGTGGACGAGCGCCTGGTTGCGGCGGGCGATGTTGAGGAGGACCGCGAACAGGCCCCGCCGCAGGGTGGCCTGCTTGATCGCGGCCTCGACGGCGGCCAGCCGGGCCCGGTTGAACGAGCGGCCGACGTCCCCGATCTCGTCGTCGCCGGCCTCCCCGGCGGCCAGCGGCGGCGCCTCGGTGACCGCGTCCACGTCCTCACCTGCGCTCAACCGCTCCATGAGGGCGGGCAGTTGGCGCGCGGTCAGCAGGTCGGCCGCGTCCCGCAGGAGCTCCAGGCGGCGCGAGATGCGGCGCGCCCCGCGCACCGCGAACCAGAGCGACAGGCCCACCGCCGCGAGCCCGGCCGCGCCGACGACGGCCGCCTTGGCCAACTCCCGGTAGGCGAAGGCACGTCCGCGGGCACCGGAGTTCTCGGCGGAGTGCGTGCACAGCAGCATGTACTGCTTGACGGCCCGGTCGGTGGTCGACCGCCAGGTGTCCGCGGCGACGGCCGCACCGGCCCGGTCCGGGCCCGCCCGCAGCAGCGCGTCCTCGCCGCTCACCAGCGACCGGTACAGCGCGCCGCGCTGGAACGTCTCGAACAGGGCCCGCGAGTCCGACGGCAGGTCGGGGACGTAGGTCCGCTGGAAGACCCGCCGGTCCTCGATGGTCGCGGTGAGGGTGCGGTACTGCGCGCCGGTGAGCCGTCCGGCGGCCCGTGCCCCGGCGACCAGGGCGTCCTCGCGGGAGACGAACTCCCTTACCCGCACCAGCTCGACGACGACCTGGGACTCCCGGGCCAGCTGTCCGGCCTGGAGGGCGGTGAGGGCGGACTCGACGTCGAAGCCGGGCTCCACCAGGGCGCTGTAGCCGGTGACGGCGCGGTCCCAGGAGATCTTCCGGGACAGCACCTGCCCGCGCAGCTTCTCCAGCCCGCCGGTGGCGGTGACCATCGCGTCGAGCGCCTCCCGCTGCCGGTCGCCGAGGCGCCCGCGGTCGCCGTCCCGGACCGCGTCCCGCATCGCGGCCACGGCCCGGTCGGTGCGCCGCTGCTGGGCGAGCAGGTCGGCGGCAGTCGCCGTGTCCAGGCGAGCGCCCAGGTAGGCCGCCGACAGCCGCCGTTCGAGCTGGATCTGCCCGACGGCGGTGTCGACGGGGGTGCCGAAGTCGTCGTACACCCCCTGGAGCCGGATCAGCGCGCGCAGTTCGCCGGTGACGGACACCATGGCGAAGCTCCACAGGGCCGTCAGTGCGACGACCGGGGCGAGCGCGAGCGCCACGATCCGGGTGCGGACGGTGGTGGGTCGGCCGGGCCAGCGCATGGGTTACCTACCGGTGTTACCAGTGAGTAGGGGGGAGGCCCGCACAACTTACGGGATCGCCACCCCGGCCGCAATGGTTGCCGCGGGTAACCCCCGGTTAAGGCTCGACGGCGAACGTGGTGACGACGGCCGCGTGGTCGGACGGCCAGTCGTTGCCCGCCACTTCGGGCCAGGGCGCCGGGGTGCCGGTGACCCGGGTCCGGGAGTCGAGCACGCGCAGCCCCCTGTGCAGCACGTAGTCGATCCGGTCCTGGGGTTCGGGCCGCCCGCTGCCGTCCTCGTGGACGGGATGGATCGGCGACCAGGTGTGGCCGGGCGCGTCGGCCGGGTCCGGGTGCGCCTCGCGGTAGGAGTCGCGGAACCCGGCCTCCTCCGCGGCCTTCGTCACCGGCCACTCGACCGCCGGCCAGTCCAGGTGGGACGGGCAGTTGAAGTCGCCGACCAGCACCACGGGCACGTCGGTGTCCCCGATCCGCCGCAGCGCCTCCCTCATCTGCCCGAGCCGCACGCCCTCGTGGGCGATCAACTCGTCCGCCCCGAGCCCGTCGAAGTGGAACTCGTAGGGCCCGTACGGCGTGTAGTGCAGGTGCGCGGTCCAGATCTCGACCTCGCGGCCGGGGCGGACGGCGATCCGCACCCCGGCGGCGCCGTAGAAGCCGACGTCCGGGTCGCCGAGGCGGGCGGTGATCGGGTACCGGCTGATGATCCCGAGGTTCTCGCCCGCGGTGTGGTGGTGCCAGCCGAGGACCTCGGCGAGTTCCCGGGCGCCGGTCCCGGCGGTCTCCTGGAGGCCGACGACGTCCGCGCCCGCGTCCAGGACCGCCTTGAGCTGCTTGGCCCGGTGGTCGTCGACCGGGCTGCCGCCGAGCCACAGGTTCCAGGACATCACCCGCAGTTCCGGTACGGCCATCTCGCTCAGCTCCTTCGGGGTGACCCCGACCAGCGTGTCACGGACGGTCCGGCCGGGCGCGCCGCCGATCGGGGCGAGCGAGGGCACGGCCAGGACGGCACAGCCGGCGGCCTCGGCGGAGGCGACCCCGGTCTCGGTGTCCTCCACGGCGACGCAGCGGGCCGGGTCGACGCCGAGGGCGTGGCAGGCGGCCAGGTACGGGTCGGGGGCGGGCTTGGTGCGGTCGGTGTCGTCGGCGGTGACGGAGGCGGCGAACCGGCCGGGTCCGAGGGCGTCGAGGACGAGGTCGGCGACCGCGCGTGGGGACGCGGTGACCAGGGCGGTGGGGACGCCGGCCGCGGCCAGCGCGTCCAGCAGGTCGAGGGCGCCGGGGCGGGGCACGATGCCGGTGCGGACGCGGTCCGCGAACTCCCGGTGCAGTACGGCCGCGAGCTCCGCGGCCGGCCGGCCCGTGCCGGCGGCGAGCCAGCCGGCGGTGTGCTCCACCGGCCGGCCGAGCACCTCCGGCTCGTCGGCCTCGGTGAGCGGCCGCCCGGCGACCTGTTCCACCGCCTCCCACCACAGTCGCTCGGTGTCGACGAGCGTGCCGTCCATGTCGAACAGGACGGCCTGGAGCGGGAGTCGTGGGTGGGGGGTCACGTTGTTGTCATTCCTCACGTGGGGGGGCGGGACTTCGGGAAGCGTTACTTCTGGACGCGCGGTGCCACGAGCACCGGCCGCTCGGGCAGGGACACGGTCACGGCGGATCCGGCGCCCAGGGCGGCGGCGTCGTGGGCGGGCAGGTCGGCCTTGGCCTCGGTGCCGTCGGCGAGCCGTACGGTGACCCGGACGACCGCGCCCAGGAAGGCGGTGGCGACGACGGTGGCCGTACCGGCGCCGTCGCCGCGCACCTGGACCGCCTCGGGCCGCACGAGCACGTCGGCCTCGCCCGCGCCCGGCGCCTGTCCGTCGACCGGCAGCCGCTGTCCGAGCACCTCGACGGTGCCGTCCGCGACCGTCCCCGGGATCCGGCTCATCGTGCCGACGAACTCGGCGACGAAGGCGGTGGCCGGACGGCCGTACAACTCGGCGGGTTCGGCGCACTGTTCGAGCTGCCCGGCGCGCATCACGGCGACCCGGTCGGCGATGGACAGCGCCTCCTCCTGATCGTGCGTCACGAAGAGGGTGGTGATCCCGAGTTCCTGCTGGAGCCGGCGGATCTCCTCGCGGAGCGACAGCCGGACCTTGGCGTCGAGGGCCGACAGCGGCTCGTCGAGGAGGAGCACGCGGGGCCGCAGGGCGAGCGCGCGGGCGAGGGCGATGCGCTGCTGCTGGCCGCCGGAGAGCTGGTGCGGGAACCGCTCCGCCTTGTCGCCGAGCCCGACCAGGTCCAGCAACTCGGCCGCACGGGCGCGCCGTTCACTCGTGCGCACCTTGCGCATCCGCAGCCCGAAGGCCACGTTGTCGACGGCGTTCAGATGCGGGAAGAGGCTGTACGACTGGAAGACCATCCCGGCGTCACGGCGGTGGGCCGGGACGTGGGTGACGTCCTCGCCGTCCACCAGAACGGCGCCGGAGTCGGGGTGTTCGAAGCCGGCGAGCATGCGCAGCGCGGTGGTCTTGCCGCAGCCGGACGGGCCGAGCAGGGCCAGGAACTCCCCCGGCCGCACGGTCAGATCGAGTCCGTCGAGGGCGACGGTGGCGCCGAACTCGCGCCGCAGCGACCGGAATTCGACGGTCGCGGCCTTCTCAAGGGTGGCGGTGGTCATGGTGTGTCATCCCCGGGAGGAAGCGGTTCGGTCACGGCCGCCGGCACCGGCGAGCGCGAGGAGCAGGGCCCAGGTCACCAGGAGACTGAGCACGGATACGGCGACGGACATCTGGGCCTGGGAGCCGCCGACGTTGTAGATCCACACGGCGAAGGGCTGGTAGCCCAGCAACCGGGCGACGGTGAACTCGCCGAGCACGAGGGCCAGGGTGAGGAAGGAGGCGTTCAGCAGCGCCCCGCGCAGGTTGGGCAGCACGGCCCGGACGAGCGCCTGCGGCCAGTTGGCGCCGCAGCTGCGGGCGGCCTCGACCAGGGTGCGCACGTCGATCGCGCGCAGCCCGGCGTCCAGTGCCCGGTAGACGAAGGGCAGCGCCATCACGACGTAGGCGAGGACCAGGACGACCGGGAAGGTCGGGTTCTGGACGGCGACGAACGTCTCGAACAGCGGGGTCTTGGACAGATAGTCCGGACCCCACTTGAGCACGGTCACGATGCCGGCGACGAACGCGATCGGCGGCACCACCAGCGGCAGCGAGCAGACGATCTCGACCACCGGGCGCAGCCGGGGCGCGCTCAGCCGCAGCGCGACCACGGCCGGCACCATCAGCAGCAGCACGACGGCGATGGTGGCGACGGCCAGCTCAAGGGAGAGCAGCAGGCTGGAGGTGAACCCGTCGGCGGACAGGATCTGGCTGTAGGCGTCGAAGGTGACGCCCTGGCCGGGCACGTCGACCGTGAAGACGACGGAGGCGCCCAGCGGGACCAGGAAGTAGAGGGCGGCGAGGCCGAGGACGGCCCAGCGCCAGGGGGTCAGGCGTCGAGCCATCGGGCGCTCCGTCGTTGCAGGGGCAGGTACACGGCCATCACCACGCCCGCCACCAGCACCATGTCCAGGCTGAGGGCGAGGGCCACGTTCTCCTGGCCGACCAGGACGTTGCCGGAGAGGGCGTCGGCGATCTGCAGGGTGACCAGCGGGACCGCGCTGCCGACCATCGCGGCGGCGGTGGCGTAGGCGGCGAAGGCGCTGCCGAAGAGCAGTACGAGCCCGCCGAGCAGCGAGGGCGCGAGCACGGGCAGGGCCACGAACCGCCAGTACTGCACGCCGGTGGCACCGTTGTTGAGCGCGGCCTCGCGCCACTGGGTGCGCAGTCCGTCCAGGGCCGGGGTGATGGTGAGGACCATCAGCGGGATCAGGAAGTACAGGTAGACCAGGACGAGACCCCAGAAGCTGTACAGGTCCCAGCCGTGGTCCGTGAGGTGCAGGTGCACGGTGAGCACACCGGCGTTGCCGAGGGTCGCGACGAACGCGAACGCCAGCGGCACGCCGCCGAAGTTGGCGAGCACACCGGATGCGGTGAGCACGGCCTCGCGCAGCGCCCGGGAGCGCGAGCTGACAACGGCCTGCGCGAGCGGCAGCCCGAGGACGGCGGCGATGAGGGCGGAGAGCGCGGACAGTTTCACGCTGCCCACGAGGGCGGTGAGGTACGGCCCCTGCAGCGAGTTGCCGAGGTTGCTCGCGGTGTACGAACTCACCCCGCTGGCCGGGTCCTTGACCGTGAAGGCGCCGTTCAGCATGGCGACGGCCGGCAGCCCGAAGGCGACGGCCGTGAAGGCGAGGAGCGGGACGACGGCGAGCCAGCCGGGGGCGCGGCGCCGCCGCTTCTGGGAAGCGGCGGACGCCACGTCGGCCCGCGTGAGCGTGGCCGTCATCCGGAGACGGCCTTCGACCAGCCGGTCGAGAGGACGGTCTTGGCCTTGTCCTGCTGGGCCTCGGTCGGGAAGGTGGGCGTGCCGGTGACCGCGGGCAGCTTGGCGGCGGCGGTCTTGTCCAGCGTGCCGGCCTTCTCCATCGAGGACATCAGGACCGGACGCGCGTACCCCTTGAGCCACAGGTTCTGGCCTTCGGTGCTGTACAGGTACTCCTGCCACAGGCGGGCGGCCGCCGGGTGCGGGGCGTCCTTGTTGATGGCCTGGGAGTAGAACTGCGCGTACTGGCCGTCGGTCGGGATGCTGACCTTCCAGTCGACGCCCTTGGACTTGAACTCGTCGGCGTAACCGGCGTTCAGGTAGTCCCAGTCGATGGAGATGGGCGTCTCGCCCTTCTCGACGGTGGCCGGGGTGGACTCGACCGGCGTGTAGTTGCCGTTCTTCTTCAGCTTGGCGAAGAAGTCGAGGCCGGGCTGGATGTCGTCGAAGGAGCCCTTGTTGGCGAGCGCCGCCGCGTACACGCCGCCGAACGCGGAACCGGACTTGGTCGGGTTGCCGTTGAGGGCGACCTGGCCCTTGTACTGCGGCTTGAGCAGGTCGGCGAAGGTGGTCGGGCAGGTCTTGACCCGCTTCGCGTCGCAGCCGATGGAGATGTAGCCGCCGTAGTCGTTGTACCAGCGGGCCTGCGGGTCCTTCTGCCCGGTGGCGATGTCGTCGTACGAGGTCACCTTGTAGGGCGCGAGCAGCCCCTGCTGGGCGGCGCTCAGCGCGAACGAGGAGCCGAGGTCGAGGACGTCCGGCGCCCGGTCCTGGCCCTTGCGCGAGGTCACGGCGTTGATCTCGTCCTGGCTGGAGCCGTCGGGGCTCTCGTCCTCGATCTTGATGCCGTACTTCTTCTTGAAGCCGTCGATGATGGCGCCGTAGTTCGCCCAGTCGCGGGGCACCGCGATGATGTGCAGCGTGCCCTCCTTCTTGGCGGCGGCGACCAGCTTGTCCATGCCGCCGAGGTCGGCGGCGGAGGTGGCGGTGGCGGCGTTCTTGCCGTCGGAGGTGGTGGACGACGCGTTGTCGGGGGCGGCGCCGCAGGCGCTCAGGGCAAGCGCGGCTACGGCGGCGAGGGAGCCGCCGAGGAGGGCGGTTCTCGGCAGGGACACGGTCACGGTCTCTCCAGGGAGTACGCACGAGGGTGGGTGGCGCTGTGGGCGGCGCCGGGCGAACTTGTCTGAACAAGTTGGCTCACAGTACGCCCGCTGCGGATGTCGGGACTGTGAACTGCGGAAAAACCCTGGCCCCTAATTCCCTGCACACTCCTGGTCGGTCGCGGGCTGACACGAATCACCCGGGAGCGTCGATTAGGCTGATCACGCTGTGCACAGCTGCCGACTCAGAGGGGAAGCATGACGGCGCGACACGAGGAGATCGCCGACGAGCTGCGGCAGGCCATCGACCGCGAGGAGTACACCGTCGGCAGTCGACTGCCCTCGGAGACGGAGCTCGCCGCGGAGTACGGGGTCTCCCGCGGCACGGTCCGCCAGGCGGTCGCCGCGCTCACCGCCGAGGGGCTGATCGGTTCCCGCCAGGGCGCCCGCCGGGTGGTCCTGGCCAGCCGCCGCAGCCAGAGCTTCGCGGAGCTGCGCAGCTTCGCGCAGTGGGCGAGGGCGATGGGCCGCGAGGCGACGGGACACGTGGTGTCCCAGGAGTACCGGTCGGCCACCCAGGAGGACGCCGTACGCCTCCAACTGGCCGTCGGTACGCCCGTGTTGCATGTGCTGCGGGTCCGCGGACTGGACGGCGAGCCGGTGTTGCTGGAGCGCACGGTCTACGCGGACTGGATTTCCCCGGCAGTCGAGGCGATAGAGCCCGACTGCCCGTCGGTCACGCAACGCCTTTACGAGGACAAGGGGTTGGTCTTCGCATACGGCGAGCACGTCATCGACGCGGTGGCGGCGGGGGCGCAGGACGCCGAACTGCTCGGCATCCGCCGGACGAGCCCGCTGCTGCGGGTGCGGCGCGTGACGACGACGCGGGAGGGGCGGCCGGTGGAGTGGTCCGACGACCGCTACCGGTCGGACGCGGTGAGCTTCAGTGTGCACAACTCCATCGGGAACAACGCGTTGGCGAGGAAGACCGCGGAGTAGGGCGGCGGGTGCGGGCCGGTGGGGGTCGTTCGCGCAGTTCCCCGCGCCCCTGGGCCGGCGGCCGAACCGCGCCCTGAAGGGGCGCGGGGAACTGCGCGATCAGCCACGGACCACCCGCACCCGGCGTACGACCGCACCCCCCGAGCCCTCCGCCGCTCTCACCCCGGCGCGCCGGAAGAGAAACGGCGCAGCAGCGGCGACAGCACCAGCACCGACTTGGTGCGCTCCACGAACGGCTCCCCCGCGATCCGCTCCAGCACCCTCTCGAAGTGCCGCATGTCGGAGGCGAAGACCTGCACGACCGCGTCGGCCTCACCGGTGACCGTCGACGCGGCCACCACCTCCTGGTAGCGCTCCAGGCCCCGCTGGATGGTCTCCGGGGACGTGTTGCGCCGGCAGTAGATCTCGACGAACCCCTCGGTCTCCCAGCCGAGGGCCGCCGGGTCGACCCGTACGGTGAATCCGGTGATCGCTCCGGTGGCGCGCAGCCGGTCCACCCGCCGTTTGACGGCGGGCGCGGACAGGCCGACCAGTTGCCCGATGTCCGCGTAGGAGCGGCGGGCGTCCTCGGCGAGGGCGTGCACGATGCGTTCGTCGAGATCGTTCAGCAAGGGGTCGTTCAGCTTTCAGGTGGTGCAGGACGGGACCGGCGACAGCCGTACACGAAGTAGAACACGGACCCGAACCCGGGACCGGCGCCCGGCTGGACGCGCCTAGCTCCAGCTCGCGTGCAGCGGCTTGCCCTCCGCGTACCCAGCCGCGCTCTGGATCCCGACGATCGCCTTCTCGGCGAACTCCTCCAGCGACCCCGCGCCGGCGTACGTGCAGGACGAGCGGACCCCCGCGATGATCGAGTCGATCAGGTCCTCCACCCCCGGCCGGGCCGGGTCGAGGAACATCCGGGAGGTGGAGATGCCCTCCTCGAAGAGCGCCTTGCGGGCCCGGTCGTAGGCCGACTCCTCGGACGTGCGGTTGCGCACCGCCCGCGCGGAGGCCATGCCGAACGACTCCTTGTACAGCCGCCCGTCGGCGTCCTGCTGGAGGTCGCCCGGGGACTCGTAGGTGCCCGCGAACCAGGAGCCGACCATCACGTTGGACGCCCCGGCGGCCAGCGCCATGGCGACGTCACGGGGGTGCCGGACACCGCCGTCGGCCCACACGTGCTTGCCGTACTTCCGCGCCTCGGCGGCGCACTCCAGGACCGCCGAGAACTGCGGCCGGCCGACGCCGGTCATCATGCGGGTGGTGCACATGGCGCCGGGGCCCACGCCGACCTTGATGATGTCCGCGCCCGCGTCGACGAGGTCCTTGACGCCCTCGGCGGAGACGATGTTGCCGGCCGCGATCGGGACCTGCGGGTCGAGGCCTCGGACCAGCCTGATCGCGTTGATCATCGACTCCTGGTGGCCGTGCGCCGTGTCGATGACGAGCGTGTCGACGCCCGCGTCGAGCAGCTGCTTGGCCTTGTCCGCGAAGTCGCCGTTGATGCCGACGGCGGCGGCGACGCGCAGCCGGCCGTGCGCGTCGGTCGCCGGGCTGTACAGGGTGGCGCGCAGGGCGCCCTTGCGGGTGAGGATGCCGGCGAGCTTGCCGTCCCGGTCGACCGCCGGGGCGTAGCGGCGGTTGGCACCGTCCAGCTTGTTGAAGGCCTCGCGGGGGTCGATGTCCGCGTCGAGGAGCAGCAGGTCGCGGGACATGACCTCGGCGAGCTGGGTGAACCGGTCGACGCCGGTGAGGTCCCGGTCGGTGACGACGCCGACGGGGCGGCCGTCCTCGTCGACGACGACACCGGCGTTGTGCGCCCGCTTCGGCAGCAGGGCCAGCGCGTCGGCGACGGTCTGGTGCGGGGCCAGCACGATCGGGGTGTCGAGGACCAGGTGGCGGCTCTTGACCCAGGTGATGACATCGGTGACCACGTCGATCGGAATGTCCTGCGGGATCACGACGAGTCCGCCCCGCCGGGCCACCGTCTCGGCCATCCGGCGGCCCGCGATCGCCGTCATGTTGGCGACGACCAGCGGGATGGTGGTGCCCGTGCCGTCCGGCGAGCCGAGGTCCACGCCCTGACGCGAACCGACCGCGGAGCGGCTCGGCACCATGAAGACGTCGTCGTACGTCAGGTCGTACGCGGGCTGGAGGTCATTGAGGAATCGCACGTGCCGCACATCCCAGTCGATCAGAGGTGACCCCCGGACCGGCCGGCCAGAGGGAAAAGCACGTACTTCATTCTCCCATGCCGACCGGCGCGCCATGCCCGGGACGAACGTCCAGGCAGGTCAGAGCCCGCTTGGACGAAACTACAGGGGCTGCGGTGAGGTCAGCGGAGGGCAAGGGCGACGGTCAGCGCGGGCTCGTCGGCGGACGCGTCGGCGAACACCTGCCGGGCGGTCTCCCACTCGTCCGGTCTGCTCCGCGCGTATCCCTGCCAGCCGGTGACGACGATCAGGAGCCCGCGGTCGACGGCCTCCGGCGGCCACACCGAGGGGTCGCGGAGGCTGTCGGTCAGGGCGTCCCAGTTGCGCCCGAACCAGCCGGGCAGCTCCAGGGCGGCGGCGATCCGGTCCATCAGGCCGGCCTTGTCGGCGACCCCGTCGAGGTCGAGCGTGACCAGATGCGGGCTCGTCGCCATCTCAGCGGCTTCCAAGCGGGGTCGTGGTGCCGGGGAGCGCGGGCAGGTCGTCCAGGAAGTCGTCGGAGGGCACGAAGAAGAGGGTGCCGGTGACCGCGGTGGAGAAGTCGAGGATCCGGTCGTGGGTGGCGTCCCCGGTGCCGAGGAACATGTTGCGCAGCATCTGCTCGATGACGTCGGGCGTCCGGGCGTACCCGATGAAGTAGGTGCCGAACTCGCCGCCGCCGGGAGTGCCGAAGGGCATGTTGTCCCGCAGGATCTTCTGCTCCTCGCCGTCCGGTCCGGTGACCGTGTTCAGGCCCTTGTGGGAGGCCGGCTCGTCCAGTTCGACGTTGGCGGCCTTCGTCCGGCCGATGATCCGCTCCTGCGTCTCGACGGGCAGCGCGTTCCAGGCGTCGAGGTCGTGGAGGTACTTCTGCACGACCACGTAGCTGCCGCCGGCATGGCCGGGGTCCTCGGCGCCGATCAGGACGGCCCTGCGGGCGGCGGCGCCGACCGGGTTCTCGGTGCCGTCGACGAAGCCCAGCAGGTCGCGCGCGTCCAGGTACCTGAAGCCCGGCACCTCGTCCTCGACGGTCACCACGTCGCGCAGCCGGTGCATGATCTCGGCGGCGAGCCCGAAGCACAGGTCGAACCGGGTGGCCCTGATGTGCAGGAGGAGGTCGCCGGGGGTGGCGACCGCGGTGTGCCGGGATCCCTCCAGCGGCCGGAAGGGGTGCAGTCCCGCCGGGCGCGCATGGTCGAACAGACGGTCCCAGGCAGCCGAGCCGACCCCCACCACACAGCTCAGCGCGGCGTCCGGCGACCCGAACCCGAAACTGCGCTGCAGTGCCCGGACATCCCCCAGCACCTCCCGCGCCGTGCCCTCGCCGCCGGGGCGGACGGTGAGCACCAGGAAGATCGCGGCGCTGGTCAACGGACCGAGCACCGGCTGCGGTTCGGTTCCCGGCACGGCCTGGGGTTCAGTGGTCAACGCGTCCTCCCGATGCGATCGGCACACGGCCTGTCGTACACATACTCGGGGTTGACGGCGTCCATCGGACGAAGACGCTCCAAACAGCGGTACCGAGACCGTCAGGGGCGCACCGGTCCATCGCCCGGAAACTCTCCAGGAAATTTCCTTCGCCAAACGGAATAGACAGACCTGTCTATGATGTTGACCAGGTCAGTTAGACAGACCGGTCTACTCACCACGGTCCCCGAACCGACGCTCTTCGGCCCACGCCCTCGCGAAGGATCTCCGATGAACCACCTCGCACCGCACGAGCGAACCGAGCGCACTGTGCGCGCCGCGCACACGACGGCAGCACGCAGGCCGATCCCGCCGCGCGCGGCGTTCTACGTGCTCGCCTCCGTCGTCGTCTCCTTCCTGGCCGCCTCCAGCGCGCCCACCCCGCTCTACGCGACCTACCAGGCCGAATGGGGATTCACCCCGATCACCACCACGGTCGTCTTCGGCGTCTACGCCATCGCCGTCCTCTCCGGCCTGCTGGTCCTCGGCAAGCTGTCCGACCACGTCGGCCGCCGCCCGGTCCTGATCACCGCGATCGCCGCCCAGGCCGCCGCGATGCTGCTCTTCTCCACCGCCGGGGGCGTCGGCGAACTGCTCGCCGCCCGCGTCGTGCAGGGCCTGTCCACCGGCGCCGCGCTCGGCGCGATCGGTGCCGGGATGATGGACATCAACCGCTCCCGCGGCACGCTCGCGAACGCCTTCGTACCCGGTCTGGGCACCGCGACGGGCGCCCTGGTCAGCGGATTCGTCGTGCAGTACCTGCCCGCCCCGACCCACACGATCTACCTCGGCCTGCTCGTCGTGTTCGCGGCCCAGGCCGTCGCCATCGCCCTGATCGACGAGACCGTCACCCGCAAGCCGGGCGCACTGGCCAGCCTGGTGCCCGAGATCAGGCTCCCGCGCACCGTCCGCGGCGCCGTCCTGGCGACGGCCCCGGTCATGTTCGCCGTCTGGGCACTGGCCGGGTTCTACGGCTCCCTCGGCCCGGCCCTGGTCCGCACCCTGGTCGGCTCCACCTCCGCCGTCTGGGGCGGCCTCGGCCTCTTCGTCCTGGCGTTCGTGGCGGCAAGCTCGGTCCTCGCCCTGCGCGGCGCCTCGGCGACCACCGTGACGTACACCGGCATCGCCGCGCTGGTCGCCGGGGTGGCACTCACCCTGGTGGCCGTGGACCGCGGCACCGCGGTGCTGTTCTTCGTCGGCACGGCCGTGGCCGGCCTCGGCTTCGGCAGCGGTTTCCAGGGCGGCATCCGCACCGTGATGCCGCTGACCAGGCCGCACGAGAGCTCGGGCGTGCTGTCCCTGCTCTTCGTCGTCTCCTACCTCGGCATGGGGGTCCCCTCCGTGCTCGCCGGTGTGCTGGTGGTGCACGGCGGCGGGCTGGTCCCGACCTCCGAGGAGTACGGCGCGGTGGTCATCGCCCTGGCCCTGCTGGCCCTCGCCGCCCTGCTGCTGCGCGGCAAGCCGCAGAGCGCGCCGGGTGTGCTGGTGGCCTCCGGCGGTACCCCGGCCGTCCACGCCGAGCACGCGGACGCGTCCCGGTGACCGCCGTCCCGACCACTGAGTAGACCGGTCTGGTCAGCCGTAGAGTCGAGAAGGCGAGAAGTCGAGAAGGTGAGTGGCATGACGAAGACGTTGAGCGCCAAGGCGGCTCCCACGGCCCGGGAGCGGCTGCTCTCGGCCGCGAACGAGCTGTTCTACGCCGAGGGCGTGCAGACGGTCGGGATCGACCGGATCATCGAGCACGCCGGGGTCGCCAAGGCGTCGCTGTACAACACCTTCGGCGGCAAGGAACAGCTCATCCGCGCCTACCTCGACGCCCGGCACACCAAGCTGACCGAGCGGCTGCTGCGCGCTGTCGACGCCGCCGGCACCCCGCGCGAGCGGCTGCTGGCGGTCTTCGACGCACAGGCCGAGCTGCTCGCCCAGCAGAGCTACCACGGCTGCGCCTTCGTGGCGGCGAGCGCGGAGGCCAAGCACGGCAGCGCCATCGAGGAGGCCTCCGACACCGCCCGCTCCTGGATCCGCGCGCTGTTCACCGGCCTCGCCCGGGACGCCGGCGCCCCGCATCCCGAGGCGCTCGCCCACCAGCTCCACCTGCTGTACGACGGGAGCGGGGTGTCCGCACGGATGGACCGCGACCCGTCGGCGGGCACGGTCGCCCGGGAGGCGGCCGCCGTGCTGATCGACGCGGCACTTCCGAAGCGGCCCTGAGGACCGGACGGCCGAAGCGGCCCTGAGGACCCGACGGCCGAAGCGGTTCTGCGGATCCGAAAGACAGAAGCGCCGCGGCAGCGTTGTCACCCGAGCTGCCGCGGCGCTGCCGTGCCACCGGTCAGGGACCGTCCGGGTCCGCGCGGTTCAGCGCGGGCTTGGGAGTGGTGCCCGCCGTCATCAGGTAGTCGGCAGCCGAGGTGTCGGTGACGAGGCTGGTGACCAGCCCCGACCGCAGCACCGCGTCGATCGCGGCGGCCTTGCGCTGTCCGCCCGCGATCGCGACGACCTCCGGGACACGGCGCAACTGGTCGGCCTTGACCGTGATGCAGCGCTCCCCCAGGTCGCGTCCGACCCGGCGACCCTCGGCGTCGAAGAGGTGCGCGGCCATCTCGGCGGCGACGCCCAGCGTGGCGTAGTGCGCGCGCTCCTCGTCGCTGAGCATGTCGTGCACCGTGGAGATGCCGGGCTCCCAGGAGCCGATGGAGACGCAGGCGACCGTGACCTTGTCGAAGTACTCGAAGGCCCGGGCGATCCCGGTCTGGTTGCGCAGCGCCGCCGCGGTGGCCGCGTCCGGCAGCAGCATCGGCGCGTAGATCGGGTGGGCGTCGCCGCCCGACACCTGGGCGGCGCGCCGGACGGCCTCGACCGAGCCGCGCTCGGAGGTCCCGGCGTCGTACACACCGGTCAGCTGCACCACCGTGCAGGGCGGCAGCCGGTCGAGCGCCGCCGCCATGTGGATGGTGGACCGGCCCCAGGCCAGGCCGAGCACATCCCCCTCGTTGACGAGCTCGCCGAGCAGGTCCGCGGCCACCTCACCCAGGTTCTCCGGGTCCGGGGTCTCCTCCGCCTCGGCCGGGGACTCGACCACGACGGCATGCCGCAGGCCGTACCGGGCACGGAGCGCGTCCGAGCGCTCGGCGTCCAGTTCGGCCGGTACGCGGATCTCGATGCGTACGAGATCCCTTTCGAGGGCAGTCTCCAGTACCCGGGCCACCTTGAAGCGGCTGACGCCGAACTCCTCGGCGATCTGGATCTTGGACTTGCCTTCGAGGTAGAAGCGGCGGGCCATGGCCGCCGCCTGCACCAGCTCTGCGGGTCCCATCCGCATGGCTGACCGGCCCGCCGACATACCCGACACGGCCATCTCCTCACTGCTGTTCACACTCTGGATACGCCGTTCATCCTTGCAGATCCGGCGCAGTTGATCAGCCCTGATCGGAGCCGTTCACGTTCCCGTACCTCAGTGGTCGCACGCCCACGACGCCGCGCCCGTCGCCGTCTCCGCCTGGGTGCGTAGTGCACGTACCGCCTCTGCCGGGTCGTTTGCCCCGTACACCGCCGAACCTGCCACAAAAACGTCGGCTCCGGCGTCCGCGCACCGTTCGATCGTCGACGCGGAAACTCCACCGTCGACCTGGAGCCACAGCTCCAGTCCGTGCTTGCTGATCAGCTCCCGGGTGCGGCGGATCTTCGGCAGCATGATGTCGAGGAACGCCTGACCTCCGAATCCCGGCTCCACCGTCATGATCAGCAGCATGTCCAGCTCGGGGAGCAGGTCCTCGTACGGCTCGATGGGCGTGGCGGGCTTGAGCGCCATGGAGGCGCGGGCGCCCTTGGCCCGGATCTCCCGCGCGAGCCGCACGGGCGCGGCGGCGGCCTCCACGTGGAAGGTGACGGAGGAGGCACCCGCTTCGACGTACTGCGGCGCCCACCGGTCGGGGGCCTCGATCATCAGATGGCAGTCCAGCGGGGTGTCCGTAGCACGGGCCAGAGACTCTACGACCGGCACGCCGAGCGTGAGGTTCGGGACGAAGTGGTTGTCCATGACGTCGACGTGGAGCCAGTCGGCGCCTTCGACCGCCTTCGCCTCGTCCGCGAGGCGGGCGAAGTCGGCGGACAGGATGCTGGGGTTGATCTGCACGGCCATGCCCCAAGCGTGCCATGCCCTGGCGGGGTGGGCCGAGTGGGGTTCGGGGTGGGTGCGGATGAGTGCCGGCCGCGGGCCGGTGGGGGCTCGTCGCGCAGTTCCCCGCGCCCCTGAATACCCAGCTGCGGGCAGTCGTGCCGCTGGGGCGGCACGGGTGGGCGCGGCGGCACCCGGCAAGCGCCGGTGAGCGTCCCCACCCCCCGCCTCAGCCAGTCCTCCGGATCAGCGCCAGATACATCGCATCCGTGCCGTGCACGTGCGGCCACAGCTGCACGTCCGGCCCGTCGCCCAGCTCCGGCACCCCCGGCAGCAACGGCCGCGCGTCCACCAGCTCCGTCTCCGGCCGCTGCTTCAGCACGTCCTGGACCACCGCCCGCGTCTCCGCCAGATGCGGGGAACACGTGGCGTACCCGACCACCCCGCCCACCCGCACCGAGTCGATCGCGGTACGCAACAAGGCCCGCTGCAGCGGACCGAAGTTGTCGAGGTCCTCGGGACGGCGCCGCCACCGTGCCTCCGGGCGGCGCCGCAGCGCGCCCAGGCCCGTGCAGGGGACGTCCATCAGGACCCGGTCGAAGGTGCCTGCGCGCCACGGCGGCCGGGTGCCGTCGGCGGCGATGACCTGGTACTGCCCCGGGTTGCCGTGCAGCGCCTTCTCGACCAGCCCGGCCCGGTGCGGCTGCTTCTCGGAGGCGAGCAGCACCGCGCCCCGCTCGGCGGCGAGCGCGGCGAGCAGCGCGGCCTTGCCGCCGGGTCCGGCGCAGCCGTCGAGCCACTTCGCGTCCGGCCCCTCGACCGGCGCGTTGGCGAGCGCGAGCGCGACCAGCTGGCTGCCCTCGTCCTGCACCCCGGCCCGGCCCTCCCGCACGGCCGTGATGGCACCGGGCTCACCGCCCTCGGCGAGCCGCACGGCATACGGCGACCAGCGCCCCGCCACGGCGGCCTCCTCACCGAGAAGTTCCTCGGTGGTGGCCCGGCCCGGCCGGGCGACCAGCGTCACCTCGGGCCGCTCGTTGTCGGCGGCCAGCAGTTCCTCGATCCCCGCGCGTCCGCCCCCCAGGGAGTCCCAGAGCGCGGAGACGACCCACCGGGGGTGCGAGTGCACGACGGCGAGATGGTCCTCGGGGTCCTGGTCGTACGGGGGCGCGACCTTCGCGATCCAACCGTCGAGATCGTCCTGCGCGACCTTGCGGAGCACGGCGTTGACGAACTTGGCCCGCCCGTCGCCCAGCACCACCCTGGCCAGCTCGACGGAGGCGGAGACGGCGGCGTGGCTGGGAATCCGGGTCCCGAGCAGCTGGTGCACACCCAGACTGAGCACGTCCAGCACCGGCGGGTCCACCTCGCGCAACGGCCGGTCGACGCACTCGGCGATGATCGCGTCGTACGTCCCCTGCCGGCGCAGCGTCCCGTACACCAGCTCGGTCGCGAGCGCGGCGTCCCGCCCGTCGAAGTCGCCCTGCTCCCGGGCCTTGCGCAGCAGCGGCGGCAGCACGAGGTTGGCGTACGCGTCCCGCTCGTCCACGGCGCGCAGCGCCTCGAAGGCGAGGATGCGGACGGGGTCCTTCTGAGGACGGCGGTATGGCTTGGCGGGCCTGCGCGGCCGCCGGGACTGCTCGCTCACGAAAAAGGTGCTCCGGGTATGGGAATGAGGCGACTACCAGCGTACGCCGCGTACGCCGGAAAGCCGCTGGTGGGGAAGTCGGCCAGGAAAGGGGCTCAGGCGCCGAGGGTCTCCCCGGCGCCGATGCGCACGCCACGTGCCCAGTCGGCGGCCCGCATCGGCTTCTTGCCCTGGGCCTGTACCCAGAGCAGTTCCACGGCGTACGACCCCGTCCCGACGTGCACGCTGTTCTTCCCGACGGCGACCTCGGCGGGGGCGAGGTCGGTCCGGTCGGGCACCGGCGTGACGTGGATGAGCTTGAGCCGCTCGCCGCGGAAGGTGGTCCAGGCACCGGGGGCCGGGGTGCAGCCCCGCACCACCCGGTCGACCCTCATCGCAGGCGTCGACCACTCGATTTTCGCGTCCTCGACGGTGATCTTCGGCGCGAGGGTGATCCCCTCGGCGGGCTGCGGTACGGCCTTGAGCGTGCCGTCCTCGATGCCGTCCATGGTCGCGGCGAGCAGTCCGGACCCGGCGAAGGCGAGCCGGGTCAGCAGGTCACCGCTGGTGTCGGTGGGCCGGATCTCCTCGGTGACGGTCCCGTAGACGGGCCCGGAGTCGAGCCCCTCCTCGATGAGGAAGGTGGAGGCACCCGTGATCTCGTCGCCCGCCATGATGGAGTGCTGCACGGGAGCCGCCCCGCGCCAGGCGGGAAGCAGCGAGAAGTGCAGGTTGACCCAGCCGTGGACGGGCACGTCGAGCGCGACCCGGGGCAGCAGGGCACCGTAGGCCACCACCGGGCAGCAGTCCGGCCCGATCTCCTTCAGCCGCTCCAGGAACTCCGGCTCGCGCGGCTTGAGCGGCCTCAGCACCTCGATCCCGGCCTCCATCGCCCGCTCGGCCACGGGCGAAGCGACCAGCCTGCGTCCCCGCCCGGCCGGCGCGTCGGGCCGCGTGACCACGGCGGCCACCTCGTGCCGTCCGGACGAGATGAGAGCGTCCAGAGCAGGAACGGCGACTTCGGGGGTACCGGCGAAGACAAGCTTCATGGGCGACTGAGAGCCTCTCGAACGGCATCAACACGGGCAACAAACAAGTCTATGCCGGAACAACCAGCCCCCGCCCGCGGCCCACAACCGGCCAACGGCGAACACCCCACAGTCCGCGCGTCCTCCCTCCCAACCGGAAAGCGCGGTGCGGAGAGGCGACCGGCAACAGCCGACGAAGCCGCAAACCGCCGACGGCGAGTACCCCCACAGGTCGCTCGACCTCCCTCCCAACCGGAAAGCGCGGTGCGGAGAGGCGACCGGCAACAGCCGACGAAGCCGCAAACCGCCGACGGCGAGTACCCCCACAGGTCGCTCGACCTCTCTGCCGACCGGGGCGGGTGGTGCGCGGGTGGGAGAGCTCCCCGGTGGTGCAACCCCCGCCGCACGGCGTACGCATATGCCCATACGCCCCCACACCGTGACCAGCGGAGCGCCCACGCGTTGGTCAAGAGAGAGTTGACCACAACGGGCCGCATACGCGGCCCATTCCTTTCAACGCCGGTTCGAGAGGCTTGTTCATGGCCGACCACGCAACCCACGACGCCCAGGCCCGGGCCAGCCTGCACTTGCTGGTGCGGGACATCGAGCGGGTCCGCCGCCAGGTGGACGCACTACGCACGCTCACCGCCCAGTTGGGCAACGTATACCGCCCGCGCCGCTCCGGCCCGTCCACGGGCTTCGTCGTCTACGGACGTGCCCCCGCCCCGACGGTCCGGCTCGCCCAGGAACTCCGGGACAGTGTCGAAACCCTGGTCACGGCCGCCGTGGACTTCGACCGTTCGCTCGGCTTCTCGTGGGACGCGGTGGGCTCCGCGCTCGGAGTCACCAAGCAGGCGGTGCACCGCCGTTACGGCGCCCGCCGCACCACGGCCCAGACCACGGCCACCGCCGATCCCGACCGGTCCACGGAAGCGTCGGGCACCCGCACGATCAACGTGGGCGGCGGCCTGCCCACGGTACCCACGGTCCCGGCCGCCCGCTCCATGCCGACCCAGCCGACCGCAGGCAGCCCCACCCTCCGCGACGAGGCCAGGCCGACGGCCTTCCCCGGCCCGCGGAACGGCTGACGCGCAACGGCTGACACGGCACGACTGACACACAACGGCTGACACCCGAACCAGCGGTCCCAGGCAACGGCTGTCACGCGCAACCGCTGACACACGCAACGGCCGACGTCCGCAAGGACCGGCCGACACCACGGCTGACCTCAAGGGCCGACCCGCCCGCTCCTGCCCTCCCGGCAAGCGTCCGGGAGGGCAGCCGTCTGCGGGCTCACCCGATGTCCGGCGGATCGATCCGCACCCGAACCGCCTCCCCGTTCCCACTCCCGCCGCTCCCGCTCCCCCGCGCCATCCGCGCGGCCTGAGCCGACTTCAGCGCGGCGGCCAGCGCCGCCCCGCTCCCCGGCGGTACCCGTACCAGCGCCCGCTCCCAGTGCTCGCCGGGCGGCGGCGCACCCGCCCGCCGAGGCGCCCCGGCCCGTGTCACGGGCACCGGAACCGGCCCCAACAGCTCCGCATCCGACGGCAGTTCGGCCGTACCGAGGAACTCGGCGAGTGCCTCCGCCGTCCCCGACACCGCCGCCATCCGCGACACCGGCGGAAACCCCAGCTCCGCCCGCTCGGCCAGCTCCCGCACCGCGTGCCCGACGGGATCCCACCGCACCAACGCCTGCACGGGGCGCAGCGTCGGCTCCGCGACGACGACCACGGTCCCCCCGTCCGCCTGCGGCCGCACCAGCGCCCCGGCCGCGATCCACCGGCGCAGCGCGTCCTCACCGGCCCGCAGGTCGGGCCGGCCGAGCATCGCCCAGCCGTCCAGCAGCAGGGCCGCCGCATAGCCGCCCTCGGCCACCGGCTCCGCACCCGGAGTGCTCACCACCAGCGCGGGCGTCCCCGGCACGGTGTCCAGCACCTGCTCGCGCCCCGAGGTCCGTACGGGTACGGCGGGAAACGCCCGCCCCAGCTCCTCGGCGGTCCGCCGGGCCCCGACCACCTGGGCCCGCAGCCGGAAACCGCCGCACTCGGGGCAGTGCCAGTCGCTCTCCGCCCGCCCGCACCACCCGCACTCCAGTGCTCCGGCGTCCCGCGCCTCCAGCGGACCGGCGCAGTGCCGGCAGCGCGCCGGCGCCCGGCACTGGGCGCAGGCCATCCGCGGCACATACCCCCGTCGGGGCACCTGCACCAGCACCGGCCCGTGCCGCAGCCCGTCCCGGACGGCCTGCCAGGCGAGTGTCGGCAGCCGCGCGGCCCGTGCGGCCTCGTCCCGGGCCAGGTCCCCGTCCCCGACCGTCCGCACCAGCGGCGCGGCCCCGCGCACCTGTTCCCGCCCCGCCACCAGGGGCCGCGCCCAGCCGTTCTCCACGAGCTGCGCGGCCTCCACCGTGCAGCTCCAACTCCCGAGCAGAAAGGCGCACTTGTCCAGCGCCGCCCGCAGGAGCAGCACATCCCGCGCATGCGGCTGCGGCGCGTGCTGCTCGCTGTGGCTGTCGTCCCCGTCGTCCCAGATCGCGACGAGCCCGAGGTCCCGCACGGGCGCGAACATGGCCGCCCGCGTCCCGACGACGGCCCGCACCGACCCACGGCTGACCGCGAGCCACTGCGCGTACCGCTTCTCGGGCCCGGCGTCGGCCGTGAGCAGCGCGTGCCGCCCTTCGCCCAGTACCTCGGTCAGCGCGGCATCGACCCGCGCGGCGGCCCGCCCGTCCGGTACGACGACGAGCGCGCCGCGTCCCGAGGCGAGCGTGGCGGCGACGGCGCGGGCGATCTCGTCGCTCCACCCGGGTCCCGGCAGCGCGTTCCACACCGCGCGGGGCGCGCCGCCGGAGGCCAGCGACTCGACGAAGGCGGGCCCGTGCTCGTACCGCGACCAGCTTCCGGCGCCCGGCACGGGAGGGGGCGGCAGCGGCTCGGGCGACGGGCGCTTCTCGGCCCGCGCACTGCGCGGCGGCACGGCCAGCTGCAGGACGTCGGCGAGGCTCCCGGCATACCGGTCGGCTACCGCCCTTGCGAGCCGCAGCAGTTCCTCGCTCAGCACCGGCTCGGGCGACACCACCTGGGCCAGGGCGGCCAGCGGTCCCGAGTAGTCGGACTCGGCGAGCCGCTCGACCAGGAACCCGTCGATGAGCCCTCCGCCCTCGCGGCGCCCGTCCCGCACCCGGTGCCGCCCGGCCCCGAACCGGACCCGGACCCGCACCCCCGGCTGCGCCTCGGCGTCCAGCTCGGCGGGGACGGCGTAGTCGAAGTACCGGTCTAGATGGAGCACGCCCTTGTCCACGAGCACCCGCGCGACCGGCAACCGCTCGGCCAGCGCGGCCCCCCGCCAGGTCCGCGGCTTGGCCCGCGGCGCCCTGGCCTCCCGCATGCTCTCCCGGATGAGCGCGAGCTGCTCCGGCGGCGCCCCTCCGGCGCCGCCGCCCCCCTGCCCGTTCTCGCTGCTCACCCTTGCATTCTTACCAAACACCACTGACAGCCGACGCCGCCCGAGCGCACTCGGACGGGCGGCCCAGGTCTCCCGAGATCAGTCCGGCAGCGGTCGGAACACCAGCTTCACCGCGCGCCACGGGCGCACTCCACGGAAGTAACCGCGGCCATCGCACCGGGAGGGCCTCACCGTACCGATCACGCCTTCCCGGCGGCCAGCCGATTTCCGCGGCACCCGGGACGCGACGATTCCCCCGGTCTCCCCGGACGCGCCGAGGCCCGGCTCCACCGTGGGGAAGCCGGGCCTCGGCGGCGGGTTTCCGGGGGTTACAGGCCCGCGGCCGTGCGCAGGGCGTCCACGCGGTCCGTGCGCTCCCAGGTGAAGTCGGGAAGCTCGCGGCCGAAGTGGCCGTACGCGGCGGTCTGGGCGTAGATCGGGCGGAGCAGGTCGAGGTCGCGGATGATCGCGGCCGGACGCAGGTCGAAGACCTCGTCGATCGCCTTCTCGATCTTCTCGTGGTCGATCTTGGCGGTGCCGAAGGTCTCGACGAAGAGACCCACCGGCTCGGCCTTGCCGATCGCGTAGGCGACCTGGACCTCGCAGCGGGCCGCCAGGCCGGCGGCGACGACGTTCTTGGCGACCCAGCGCATGGCGTAGGCGGCCGAGCGGTCGACCTTGGACGGGTCCTTGCCGGAGAAGGCACCGCCGCCGTGGCGGGCCATGCCGCCGTAGGTGTCGATGATGATCTTGCGGCCGGTGAGGCCGGCGTCGCCCATCGGGCCGCCGATCTCGAAGCGGCCGGTCGGGTTGACCAGCAGGCGGTAGTTCTCGGTGTCGAGCTTGATGCCGTCGTCCAGCAGCGCCTTCAGCTCCGGCTCCACGACGAACTCGCGGATGTCGGGGGCGAGCAGCGACTCCAGGTCGATGTCGGAGGCGTGCTGGCTGGAGACCACGACCGTGTCGAGGCGGACGGCCTTGTCGCCGTCGTACTCGATGGTGACCTGCGTCTTGCCGTCGGGGCGCAGGTAGGGGATGGTGCCGTTCTTGCGGACCTCGGAGAGGCGCTTGGAGAGGCGGTGCGCCAGGAAGATCGGGAGCGGCATCAGGGTCGGCGTCTCGTCCGTGGCGTAGCCGAACATCAGGCCCTGGTCGCCGGCGCCCTGCTTGTCGAGCTCGTCCTCGTCGCCCTCGACCCGGTTCTCGTACGCCGTGTCCACGCCCTGGGCGATGTCCGGGGACTGCGCGCCGATGGAGACCGAGACGCCGCAGGAGGCGCCGTCGAAGCCCTTCTTCGAGGAGTCGTAGCCGATCTCCAGGATCTTGTTGCGGACCAGCGTCGCGATGTCCGCGTACGTCTTGGTCGTGACCTCGCCGGCCACGTGCACCAGGCCGGTGGTGATCAGCGTCTCGACGGCGACCCGGGAGGTCGGGTCCTCGCGCAGAAGCGCGTCGAGAATGGTGTCGCTGATCTGGTCAGCGATCTTGTCGGGGTGACCCTCGGTCACGGACTCCGAGGTGAACAGGCGACGGGACACAACGCTCCCTGGGGTTGCAGCGGCTGCTGTCTGATCATTGGCGGACGACACGGGGGCTGCACCCGGGCACCGTCCGAGAACAGTTTATCGGTCGCACTCGGCCGCCGGCCTACCTGTCTCGACACTCGGAAGTGCTGTGACCTGCGGCACGGGCATTCTGCCCAATGGTCGGCGGCCTTGACCAGAGTCCCCGCACCGCAATGTCGCGTCCGGGAAAGTTGACATATGGCTGAAATAAGTCAACGCAGACGGGCCGCCACCAGATCCCACACGATGTCGGCGAGAGCCTCCTTCGGCCCGTGTGGCACGGGCGTCTCGCTGCCGTCGGCGCCGAGCACCACGGCCTCGTTCTCCTCGGAGCCGAAGGTCTTCCGCTCCCCCACCTCGTTCACCACCAGCAGGTCGCAGCCCTTGCGCGCCAGCTTGGTCCGCCCGTTGGCGAGGACGTCGTCGGTCTCCGCGGCGAAGCCGACGATCACCTGTCCGGACCGCGCCCGGTCGGCCGAGATCTCCGCGAGGATGTCCGGATTCCGCACCAGGACGATCGGCTCGGGTTCCTGGCCGTCCTTCTTCTTGATCTTCCCGGCCGCGTAGACCGCGGGGCGGAAGTCGGCGACGGCGGCGGCCATCACCACGGCGTCGGCGTCGGCCGCCGCCTTCAGCACGGCCTCCCGCAGCTGTACGGCCGTACCGACCGGGACGACGTCCACGCCGGCCGGTTCGGGCAGCGCTGTGGTGTTCGCGGCGACCAGGGTCACCCTGGCTCCCCGGGCGGCGGCCGTGCGGGCGAGGGCGTAGCCCTGCTTGCCGGAGGAACGGTTGCCGAGGAAGCGGACCGGGTCGAGGGGCTCGCGGGTGCCGCCGGCGGAGACGACGACGTGGCGGCCGGCCAGGTCGGGCTCCGCCGCTCCTCTCGCGAGGACACGGCGGCAGGCCTCGAAGATCTCCGCCGGGTCGGGGAAGCGGCCCTTTCCGGTGTCGACGCCGGTGAGGCGGCCGACCGCCGGCTCGATCACGACGGCGCCGCGGCGGCGCAGCGTGGCCACGTTCTCCTGGGTGGCCGGGTGCTCCCACATCTCCGTGTGCATCGCCGGGGCGAAGACGACCGGGCAGCGGGCGGTGAGGAGGGTGTTGGTGAGCAGGTCGTCGGCGAGGCCGTGGGCCGCCTTGGCGAGCATGTCGGCGGTGGCGGGGGCGACGACGACCAGATCGGCGTGCTGGCCGATACGGACGTGCGGGACCTCCTCGACGTGGTCCCAGACCTCGGTGGAGACCGGGTTGCCGGAGAGGGCGGACCAGGTCGCGGCGCCGACGAAGTGCAGCGCGGAGGCGGTGGGCACGACCCGGACGTCGTGGCCCGACTCGGTGAACCTCCTCAGCAGCTCACAGGCCTTGTACGCGGCGATGCCGCCGCTGACCCCCAGCACGACCTTCGGCTTGCCCACCGGGCCTCCACTCGTCGAATCCATGACGCCATCACACACCACAGGCCCGGCAGTCGGCTGCCGGGCCTGTGGATAAGTCAACCGCAATACGAAAGTACTACCGCGACCAGTCGCGGTTGCACCGCAGTGCTACTGCGCCGGGCCCTCGATGGCCTCGGACGTCAGCAGACCCGCGTTGATCTCGCGCAGGGCGATGGAGAGCGGCTTCTCGTGGACGTGGGTGTCGACGAGCGGACCGACGTACTCGAGGAGGCCCTCGCCGAGCTGCGAGTAGTACGCGTTGATCTGACGGGCACGCTTGGCCGCGTAGATCACGAGGCTGTACTTCGAGTCGGTGGCCTCGAGGAGCTCGTCGATCGGAGGGTTGATGATGCCCTCGGGCGCGGTGATGGAAGAGGACACGCTCTGCCTTCCGATGGGTGGGAAAGATTCAGTCTGAATGATCAGCAACGATCACACAACGTCCATCAAGGCTAGCAGCTCGCGCGCCACGTCCTTGACAGAGGTATTGACCAGGGTTTCGTCGAACTCCGGCTCGGCCGCGAGCTCGACCTTGGCCGCGTCCAGCCGCCGCTCGATCACCTCGGGCGCCTCGGTGCCGCGCCCGGTGAGCCTGCGCACCAGCTCCTCCCAGGAGGGAGGGGCCAGGAAGACCAGCCGGCCCTCCGGCATGGTCTCGCGGACCTGCCGGGCGCCCTGGAGGTCGATCTCCAGGAGGACCGGGACACCGGACTCCAGGTGCTCAAGGACCGCCTGTCGCGGGGTGCCGTAGCGGTTGCCGGCGAATTCGGCCCACTCCAGGAGTTCGCCGTTGGCGATCAGTTTGTCCATCTCCTCGTCGGAGACGAAGAAGTAGTGGACGCCGTGCTTCTCGCCGGGGCGAGGCTTGCGCGTGGTAGCCGACACCGAGAGCCAGACCTCGGGGTGCTCCTTGCGCATATGGGCGACGACCGTGCTCTTGCCGACCCCGGAGGGGCCGGAGAGCACGGTCAGCCGCGGACGTTCGTCCGGGGGCTCGGGGGTCGTCCCCCGGAATGTTGCAGCCATGCAGCGATTATTCCAGCAATCGCAGGCCGTCCGGGACGGCCCTCCCGGACGGCCCCGTGATCAGGAGCCGGTGCTGCCGAACTCGCGCTCCAGGGATGCGATCTGGTTGGAACCGAGGCCACGCACGCGGCGGCTCTCGGAGATCCCGAGTCGCTCCATGATCTGCTTGGCGCGGACCTTGCCCACGCCCGGCAGGGACTCGAGCAGGGCGGAGACCTTCATCTTGCCGATGACGTCGTTTTCCTGGCCCTGCTTGATGACCTCGTGGAGAGAGGCGCCGGAGTGCTTGAGTCGATTCTTGACCTCGGCCCGCTCCCGGCGAGCCGCGGCGGCCTTTTCGAGCGCGGCTGCGCGCTGTTCAGGGGTAAGGGGCGGAAGAGCCACGCCTACGTCACCTCGGATGTCGAACTGTCGGATACGGACCGGTGAGGAACCTAGTCGCCCCACACCTGGGGAGCTACGAGCAACACGCTTGCCCGTTGACTCTGCTCGGAGACTAGCGGGCAAGTCCGCCGGAGTCAGCGAGAACAGCGGAAAAGTCCTGGTCAGCCTCCGTCAGGCCAGACATTTCAGACATATTGCCCCGGATTTGAGGATGTATTCACGATCGGGCGGTCGCCGAAGTGCTCGCCGGAGCAGTCTCCGGAGTCCCGTCGGAGCCCTCACCGACCTGCGACGACATCCCGGATCTCGCCCGCGAACCGGTCCGCGGCCGCCCGCAGGGCCCCGACATCGGGACCGTGACGCAAAACACCTCGGCTCACGTTTGGAACCACGTTGCGCACCGAAGCCCCGAAGACCGCGGGAAGATCGGCCGCAGTCGCCCCTTGCGCGCCGACGCCCGGCGCGAGGAGCGGACCGTTGATGTCGAGGTCGTACGACGACAGGTCGCCGACCGTGGCGCCGACGACGGCGCCGAAGGAACCAAGCGGCTCCTCCCCCGCGTTCTCGGCGGCCAGATGGGCCAGCACGGTGGCGCCGACCGTGCGCCCGTCGGCACGCACCGCGTGCTGCACCTCGGGCCCCTCCGGGTTGGAGGTGAGCGCCAGCACGAACAGGCCGGCCCCGGTCTCCCGGGCCAGCGCGACGGCCGGGCTGAGCGAGCCGTAGCCGAGGTACGGGGAGACGGTCAGGGCGTCCGAGAACAGCGGGGCGTCCTTGCTCAGGAAGGCCTCCGCGTACCCGGCCATGGTCGAGCCGATGTCGCCGCGCTTGGCGTCCATCACGACCAGCGTCCCGGCCGCCCGCGCCTCCTCCACCACCCGTTCCAGGACGGCGATCCCTCGCGAGCCGAACCGCTCGAAGAACGCGCTCTGCGGCTTCATCACGGCGACCCGGTCGGCCACCGCCTCCACGACGGTACGGCTGAACCGCTCCAGGCCCGCCACGTCGTCGTTCAGACCCCACTCGGTGAGCAGTGAGGCGTGCGGGTCGATACCGACGCACAGCGGACCGCGCTCGTCCATGACGCGGCGCAGCCGCGCGCCGAAGGGCTCCAACGGGCTCATACGGTCTTCCTCACGTCGGCGCCGACCGCGTCGGCGAGGGTGGCGTACGGGCTGGTGCGCAGGCGTGCCGCGAGGCCCTTGTGGACGGCGCGGGCCCAGAAGGGCCCCTCGTAGATGAAGGCGCTGTAGCCCTGCACCAGCGTGGCACCGGCCAGGATCCGCTGCCAGGCGTCCTCGGCGTTCTCGATGCCGCCGACGCCCACCAGGGTGATCCGGTCGCCCACGCGCGCGTACAGCCGCCGCAGCACCTCCAGGGAGCGCGCCTTGAGCGGCGCCCCGGAGAGTCCTCCGGTCTCCTTCACCAGGGCGGGGTCGGACCGCAGCCCCAGCCGCTCCCGCGCGACGGTGGTGTTGGTCGCGATGATCCCGTCCAGACCCAGCTCCACAGCCAGGTCGGCGACGGCGTCGACGTCCTCGTCGGCGAGGTCCGGCGCGATCTTCACCAGCAGCGGCACCCGGCGGTTGGCCGCCACGCGGTCGGCGGCCTCGCGCACGGCGCTGAGCAGCGGCCTGAGCGCCTCGGTGGCCTGAAGGTTGCGCAGCCCCGGTGTGTTCGGCGACGACACGTTCACGACCAGGTAGTCGGCGTACGGCGCGAGCCGCTCGGCGGACTTCACGTAGTCGCCGACGGCCTCGGCCTCCGGTACCACCTTGGTCTTGCCGATGTTGACGCCCACGACGGTCCTGAACACGGCCTCACGGGTCGCCAGCCGCGCGGCGACGGTCAGCGAGCCGTCGTTGTTGAACCCCATCCGGTTGATCAGCGCCCGGTCGCCGACGAGCCGGAACAGCCGCTTCCGAGGATTGCCCGGCTGCGCCTCCCCGGTCACGGTCCCGATCTCGACATGGTCGAACCCGAGCATCGACATGCCGTCGACGGCGACCGCGTTCTTGTCGAACCCGGCGGCCAGCCCGAACGGCCCGTGCATCCGCAGCCCGAAGGCCTCGGTGCGCAGCTCCTTGTAGCGGGGCGCGAGCGCGGCAGCGACGAACGTGCGCAGCACGGGGATACGGGCGGCGAGCCGGATCCACCGGAAGGCTAGGTGGTGCGCGGCCTCGGGATCCATCCGCCGGAAGACGAGCTGGAAAAAGATCTTGTACATGACGTCCTCATGCCAAGGGGGACACCGATCTCCGGTGCCCCCCTCACGGACAGCTGGGCAAGCGCCCCTCCAGGGGCGCGGGGAACTGCGCGACCGGCCACAACCGGCCCGCAGCCTCAGTACGACCTTTCAGTCCCGCGCCGCAGTCAATCGCTCCGCATGCTCCTGAAGCGACCGCACCCCCACGTCCCCGTGGTTCAGCGCGTCAATACCCTGCACGGCCGCGGCCAGCGCCTGCACGGTCGTCAGACACGGCACCGACCGGGCCACCGCGGCCGTCCGGATCTCGTACCCGTCCAGGCGACCCCCCGTCCCGTACGGCGTGTTGACGATGAGGTCCACCTCGCCGTCGTGGACGAGCTGCACGATCGTCCTCTCGCCGTTGGGGCCGACCCCCTCCGACTGCTTGCGGACGACGGTCGCGTTGATGCCGTTGCGCTTGAGCACCTCGGCCGTGCCGGAGGTGGCCAGCAGCTCGAAGCCGTGGGCGACCAGCTCGCGCGCCGGGAAGATCATGGAGCGCTTGTCGCGGTTGGCGACGGAGATGAACGCGCGGCCCTTGGTGGGCAGCGGCCCGTACGCCCCGGCCTGCGACTTGGCGTACGCCGTGCCGAAGACCGAGTCGATGCCCATGACCTCGCCCGTGGAGCGCATCTCCGGGCCGAGGACCGTGTCCACGCCCCGCCCGTGGATGTCGCGGAACCGCGACCACGGCATGACGGCCTCCTTGACGGAGATCGGCGCGTCGAACGGCAGTTCACCGCCGTCGCCACGGGCCGGGAGCAGGCCCTCGGCGCGCAGTTCGGCGACGGTCGCGCCCAGCGAGATCCGGGCGGCGGCCTTCGCCAGCGGCACCGCGGTCGCCTTCGAGGTGAAGGGAACCGTGCGGGACGCGCGCGGGTTGGCTTCGAGGACGTAGAGGATGTCCCCGGCCATCGCGAACTGGATGTTGATCAGACCGCGTACGCCGACCCCGCGCGCGATGGCCTCGGTCGAGGCCCGCAGCCGCTTGATGTCGAAGCCGCCCAGGGTGATCGGCGGCAGGGCGCACGCCGAGTCGCCGGAGTGGATGCCGGCCTCCTCGATGTGCTCCATGACGCCGCCGAGGTAGAGCTCCTGGCCGTCGTAGAGCGCGTCGACGTCGATCTCGATCGCGTCGTCCAGGAACCGGTCGACGAGGACCGGCCGGGTGGGGCTGATCTCGGTCGACTCGGCGATGTAGGAGGCGAGGCGGGTCTCGTCGTAGACGATCTCCATGCCGCGCCCGCCGAGGACGTACGACGGCCGGACGAGCACCGGGTAGCCGATCTCGTCGGCGATGGCCTTGGCCTCGGCGAAGGTGGTGGCCGTGCCGTGCTTGGGGGCCGGCAGGCCCGCCTCGGCGAGGACCCGCCCGAAGGCGCCCCGGTCCTCGGCCGCGTGGATCGCCTCGGGGGACGTACCCACGATCGGCACGCCGTTGTCCTTGAGCGCCTGGGACAGGCCCAGCGGGGTCTGGCCGCCCAGCTGCACGACCACGCCCGCGACCGGACCGGCCTGCTGCTCGGCGTGCACGATCTCCAGCACGTCCTCCAGCGTGAGCGGCTCGAAGTACAGCCGGTCGGAGGTGTCGTAGTCGGTGGAGACGGTCTCCGGGTTGCAGTTGACCATCACCGTCTCGTAGCCCGCGTCGCTCAGCGCGAAGGACGCGTGCACGCACGAGTAGTCGAACTCGATGCCCTGGCCGATGCGGTTGGGCCCGGAGCCCAGGATGATGACGGCTGGCTTCTCGCGCGGCGCGACCTCGGTCTCCTCGTCGTAGGAGGAGTAGAAGTACGGCGTCTTCGCGGCGAACTCGGCGGCGCAGGTGTCGACCGTCTTGTAGATCGGGCGGACCCCCAGCGCGTGCCGGACCTCGCGGACGACGTCCTCGCGCAGGCCGCGGATCTCGGCGATCTGCTGGTCGGAGAAGCCGTGCCGCTTGGCGTCGGCGATCAGCTCGGCGCTCAGCTCCGGCGCCTCGGCCAGTTCGTCGGCGATCTCCTTGATCAGGAAGAGCTGGTCGACGAACCAGGGGTCGATCTTCGTGAACTCGAAGACCTCCTCGGGCGTGGCGCCCGCGCGGATGGCCTGCATGACGGTGTTGATCCGGCCGTCGGTGGGCCGTACCGCCTCGTGCAGCAGCGCTTCCTTGTCGCCGGGGTCGCCGACGAAGGTGAACTGGCTGCCCTTCTTCTCCAGCGAGCGCAGCGCCTTCTGGAAGGCCTCCGGGAAGTTGCGGCCGATGGCCATCGCCTCGCCGACCGACTTCATGGTGGTGGTCAGCGTGGAGTCGGCGGACGGGAACTTCTCGAACGCGAATCGCGGAGCCTTGACGACCACGTAGTCGAGCGTGGGCTCGAAGGAGGCCGGGGTCTCCTGCGTGATGTCGTTGGGGATCTCGTCGAGCGTGTAGCCGACGGCCAGCTTGGCGGCGATCTTCGCGATCGGGAATCCGGTCGCCTTGGAGGCGAGCGCGGAGGACCGCGACACGCGCGGGTTCATCTCGATGACGATCACGCGACCGTCCTCGGGGTTGACCGCGAACTGGATGTTGCAGCCGCCTGTGTCGACGCCGACCTCGCGGATGACGGCGATGCCGATGTCGCGGAGGATCTGGTACTCGCGGTCGGTCAGCGTCATCGAGGGCGCCACGGTGATGGAGTCGCCGGTGTGCACGCCCATCGGGTCGAAGTTCTCGATGGAGCAGACGACCACGACGTTGTCGTGCTTGTCGCGCATCAGCTCCAGCTCGTACTCCTTCCAGCCGAGGATGGACTCCTCCAGGAGCACCTCGGTGGTCGGGGAGAGCGTGAGGCCCTGGCCCGCGATGCGGCGCAGTTCCTCCTCGTCGTGCGCGAAGCCGGAGCCGGCGCCGCCCATGGTGAAGGAGGGGCGGACGACGACCGGGTAGCCGCCGCCGAGCGTCTCGACGCCGGCGACGACCTCGTCCATGGTGTGGCAGATGACGGACCGGGCGGACTCGCCGTACCCGATCTTGCGGCGGACCTCCTCCACGACTTCCTTGAAGAGGTCGCGGTCCTCGCCCTTGTTGATGGCCTCGACGTTGGCGCCGATCAGTTCGACGCCGTACTTGGCGAGGACACCGTTCTCGTCGAGCGAGATGGCCGTGTTGAGGGCCGTCTGGCCGCCCAGGGTCGGCAGCAGCGCGTCCGGGCGCTCCTTGGCGATGATCTTCTCGACGAACTCGGGGGTGATCGGCTCGACGTAGGTGGCGTCGGCGATCTCCGGGTCGGTCATGATCGTCGCCGGGTTGGAGTTGACCAGGATGACCCGGAGGCCCTCGGCCCGCAGCACGCGGCAGGCCTGGGTGCCTGAGTAGTCGAACTCGGCGGCCTGGCCGATGACGATCGGGCCGGAGCCGATGACCAGGACGGACTGGATATCGGTGCGCTTAGGCACGCTGGCCCTCCATCAGGGAAACGAAGCGGTCGAACAGGTAGGCGGCGTCGTGCGGGCCTGCTGCCGCTTCGGGGTGGTACTGGACGGAGAAGGCCGGCTGGTCGAGCAGCTGCAGCCCCTCCACGACGTCGTCGTTGAGGCAGACGTGCGAGACCTCGGCGCGGCCGAACTTCGTCTCGCTGACCTGGTCGAGCGGCGCGTCGACGGCGAAGCCGTGGTTGTGCGCGGTGACCTCGACCTTGCCGGTCGTACGGTCCTGGACCGGCTGGTTGATGCCCCGGTGGCCGTACTTCAGCTTGTAGGTGCCGAAGCCGAGCGCGCGGCCGAGGATCTGGTTGCCGAAGCAGATGCCGAAGAGCGGGGTCCTCCGCGCCAGGACGGCGGACATCAGGGCCACCGGGCCGTCGGCCGTGGCCGGGTCGCCGGGGCCGTTGGAGAAGAACACGCCGTCCGGGGAGACGGCGTACACGTCGTCCTCGGTGGCGGTCGCGGGCAGCACGTGCACCTCGATGCCGCGCTCGGCCATCCGCTGCGGGGTCATGCCCTTGATGCCGAGGTCGATCGCGGCGACGGTGAACCGCTTCTCGCCGACCGCGGGGACGACGTACGCCTCCTTGGTGGCGACCTCCTCGTACAGCGAGGCGCCCTTCATGTGCGGCTGGTCCTGCACGCGCGCGAGGAGCTCGGCGTCGGTGGCCATCGCCTCGCCGGAGAAGACGCCGGCGCGCATCGAGCCGCGCTCGCGGAGGTGGCGGGTGAGGGCGCGGGTGTCGATCCCGGAGATGCCGACCACGCCCTGCGCCACCAGTTCCGCGTCGAGCGAACGCTTGGCGCGCCAGTTGGAGGGCACGCGCGCGGGGTCGCGCACGACGTAGCCGGAGACCCAGATGCGGCTGGACTCGTCGTCCTCGTCGTTCCACCCCGTGTTGCCGATCTGCGGGGCGGTGGCGACCACGATCTGGCGGTCGTACGACGGGTCGGTCAGGGTCTCCTGGTAGCCGGTCATGCCGGTGGAGAACACGGCTTCGCCGAAGGTCTCCCCCACGGCCCCGTAGGCGCGGCCGCGGAAGATCCGGCCGTCCTCCAGGACGAGTACCGCGGGAACCTTGCCGGTTCCCCTTGTGGAGGTCGTCATCGTTCGGCGCCTTCCGTGCTGGGTGTCTTGATCATGGAGTTGATGGCGTCGACCCACTCGGTGTGCTCGGCCGCGTGGTCGGAGCGGAAACCGGAGTCGATCAGCTTGTCGCCGTGCGCCCAGGTCACCACGAGGAGTCCGCCCTCGGTGAGGACCTTGCCCGCGATGCCCTTGCCGAGCAGGGCCTCGCGGAGCGCGGCGGCGGGGATGAAGAAGTCGGTCGCGCCCGGGCGTACGACGTCCAGGCCCGCGTCGGTCAGGGTGAGCTCGGCCCGGCTGCGGGAGCCGAGGCCGCGGGCCACGATGCGGTCCAGCCACTGCCCGGCGGTGGTGGAGCCGTGGTAGCGGCCTCTCATGGTCAGTTTCGCCTCGCCGGGGTCGTCCGGCGCGGTGGGCAGCTCCGGGAGGTCGCCCTGGAGGGTGCCGCGCCACTTCCAGCCCTCGCGCATCAGCCAGTAGACGAGCGCGACGAACAGGGCGAGGCCGACCAGCCAGCCGATGCGGGCGGACCAGTCGGTGACCGTGGCCGACTTCTTCTCGTCGGCCAGCAGGATCAGAGGTGTCACGTCAGCTTCCCGTCCACGAGCGTCGCCTTGCCCCGCAGCCACGTGTGGGTGACACGGCCCGGCAGCTCGCGTCCCTCGTACGGGGTGTTGCGGCTGCGCGAGGCGAAGCCCGCGGGGTCCACCAGGCCACGGTATTCCGTGTCGACGAGGGCGAGGTTGGCGGGCTCGCCTGCCGAGACGGGACGGCCGTGACCGGCGGCCTGTCCGATCCGCGCGGGCTTGAAGGACATGCGGTCGGCGACGCCGGCCCAGGTCAGCAGGCCTGTGTCCACCATGGTCTCCTGGACCACCGACAGCGCGGTCTCCAGGCCCACCATCCCCATGGCGGCGGCGGCCCACTCGCAGTCCTTGTCCTCGTGCGGGTGCGGGGCGTGGTCGGTGGCGACGATGTCGATCGTGCCGTCGGCGAGGGCCTCGCGCAGGGCCAGCACGTCGCGCTCGGTGCGCAGCGGCGGGTTGACCTTGTAGACCGGGTTGTACGACCGCACCAGCTCGTCGGTGAGGAGCAGGTGGTGCGGGGTGACCTCGGCGGTGACGTCGATGCCCCGGGACTTGGCCCAGCGCACGATCTCGACGGACCCGGCGGTCGACAGGTGGCAGATGTGCACCCGCGACCCCACGTGCTCGGCGAGCAGCACGTCGCGCGCGATGACCGACTCCTCGGCGACGGCCGGCCAGCCGCCCAGCCCCAGCTCGGCGGAGACGACGCCCTCGTTCATCTGGGCGCCCTCGGTCAGCCGGGGCTCCTGGGCGTGCTGGGCGACGACCCCGCCGAAGGCCTTCACGTACTCCAGGGCGCGGCGCATGATCACGGCGTCGTCGACGCACTTGCCGTCGTCGGAGAAGACGGTGACCCCGGCGGCCGACTCGTGCATGGCGCCCAGCTCGGCGAGCTTCCGGCCCTCCAGGCCGACGGTGACGGCGCCGATCGGCTGCACGTCGCAGTAGCCGTGCTCCTGGCCGAGCCGGTAGACCTGCTCGACGACGCCGGCGGTGTCGGCGACCGGGAAGGTGTTGGCCATGGCGAAGACGGCCGTGTAGCCGCCGGAGGCCGCCGCGCGCGTGCCGGTCAGCACGGTCTCGGAGTCCTCGCGCCCGGGCTCGCGCAGGTGGGTGTGGAGGTCGACGAGGCCCGGCAGCAGCACCTTGCCGGCCGCCTCGACGACCTCGGCGCCCTCGGCGGACAGACCGGAGCCCACCTCGGCGATCGTCTCGCCGTCGATCAGTACGTCCTGCGGCTCACCGCCGAGCACCTTCGCACCACGGATCAGGATCTTGCTCATGGGTCTTACTTCTCCTCGGTGGTGGTGCGGGCGTGGCTGACGGCGGGTTCGTTGCCGCCGAGCAGGAGGTACAGAACGGCCATCCGGATGGAGACTCCGTTTGCGACCTGCTCGACTACGGTGCAGCGCTCGGAGTCGGCGACCTCGGCGGTGATCTCCATGCCGCGGACCATCGGGCCGGGGTGCATCACGATGGCGTGCTCGGGCATCCTCGCCATGCGCTCGCCGTCGAGGCCGTAGCGCCGCGAGTACTCGCGCTCGGTCGGGAAGAAGGCCGCGTTCATGCGCTCGCGCTGCACGCGCAGCATCATCACCGCGTCGGACTTGGGCAGGACGGCGTCGAGGTCGTACGACACCTCGCAGGGCCAGCGCTCGACGCCGACCGGCACCAGGGTGGGCGGGGCGACCAGGGTGACCTCGGCGCCGAGGGTGTGCAGCAGGTCGACGTTGGAGCGGGCGACCCGGCTGTGCAGGACGTCGCCGACGAGGGTGATGCGCTTGCCGGCCAGGTCCTGCCCTATCCCGGCGTCCCGGCCGACGAGCCGGCGGCGCATGGTGAAGGCGTCGAGCAGTGCCTGGGTGGGGTGCTGGTGGGTGCCGTCGCCCGCGTTGATGACGGCCGCGTCGATCCAGCCGGAGTTGGCGAGCCGGTACGGGGCGCCGGAGGCGCCGTGCCGGATGACGACGGCGTCGACGCCCATCGCCTCCAGGGTCTGGGCGGTGTCCTTCAGGGACTCGCCCTTGGAGACGCTGGACCCCTTGGCGGTGAAGTTGATGACGTCGGCGGAGAGGCGCTTCTCGGCGGCCTCGAAGGAGATCCGGGTCCGGGTCGAGTCCTCGAAGAAGAGGTTGACGACGGTGCGGCCGCGCAGGGTCGGCAGCTTCTTGATCGGCCGGTCGGCGACCCGGGCCATCTCCTCGGCGGTGTCGAGGATCAGGACGGCGTCGTCGCGGGTGAGGTCGGCGGCCGAGATGAGATGACGCTGCATCTGTCAGGCTCCGTAGGGCAGTTCACATATCGGGAGATTGCGGGCAGACGTGGACGTGCCTGAGTGGCGCGTCCTCCTCGGCTCGCTACTGGGTCGGCTTGGCGCCGAGCAGCACGGTGTCGCGACCGTCCTCCTCGGCGAGCAGGACCTTGACCGTCTCCCGCAGCGACGTGGGGAGGTTCTTGCCGACGTAGTCGGCGCGGATGGGCAGTTCGCGGTGGCCGCGGTCGACGAGGACCGCGAGCTGGACCGCGCGGGGGCGCCCGATGTCGTTCAGGGCGTCGAGGGCGGCGCGGATGGTGCGGCCGGAGAAGAGCACGTCGTCGACGAGGATCACCAGCCTGCCGTCGATGCCGTCACCGGGGATGTCGGTGCGGGCCAGCGCACGCGGCGGGTGCATGCGCAGGTCGTCGCGGTACATGGTGATGTCGAGCGAACCGACGGGCATCTTGCGGTCGGTGATCTGCTCCAGCTTGGCGGCGAGCCGCTGGGCGAGGAAGACGCCGCGGGTCGGGATGCCGAGGAGCACCACGTCGTCGGCGCCCTTGGCGCGCTCGACGATCTCGTGGGCGATGCGGGTCAGCACCCGCGCGATGTCGGGGCCCTCGAGAACGGGCCGCGCATCGGAAGCCTGCGCCGCGGCGCCGGGCTTCTCCGGGCTGTCGAGCTTTTCCTGCTTGTCCATACGAAACGGACCCCCTTCTCCGCCTCACGGGACGGACTTTAAAGGACGTCGGATTTGCGCCATCCACGGTAGCAGGTGGCGGAGAGGGCCCTGATCACCCCCCTGGCCTAACCGGCCATCGCTGGCACGGAAGAGTCGGTGCGGACCATTCGGCTTGACGCAGCAGAGTAACGCTGCGTAACCTCACAGTGAGTTACCAGCCGCGCGGCGGGAACCAAGGCCGGCCGCGTCGACACAGTGTCCGGGGAGCTATATGTCCAGCGAATACGCCAAACAGCTCGGGGCCAAGCTCCGGGCCATCCGCACCCAGCAGGGCCTTTCCCTCCACGGTGTCGAGGAGAAGTCCCAGGGTCGCTGGAAGGCCGTGGTGGTCGGTTCGTACGAGCGCGGCGACCGTGCCGTGACCGTACAGCGCCTTGCAGAGTTGGCGGATTTCTACGGGGTCCCGGTGCAGGAGCTGCTGCCCGGCACGACTCCCGGCGGTGCCGCCGAGCCCCCGCCGAAGCTGGTCCTCGACCTGGAGCGGCTGGCCAACGTGCCGGCCGAGAAGGCGGGACCGCTGCAGCGCTACGCGGCGACGATCCAGTCCCAGCGCGGTGACTACAACGGCAAGGTGCTGTCGATCCGCCAGGACGACCTGCGCACACTGGCCGTCATCTACGACCAGTCCCCCTCGGTCCTCACCGAGCAGCTGATCAGCTGGGGCGTCCTGGACGCGGACGCCCGCCGCGCGGTGGCCACCCACGAAGAGGCCTGACCCGTACAACGACTGAGCAGAAACGTGCCGCCGGGGTGGCCGGAACCTGACGGTTCGGGCTGACCCGGCGGCTCACGTCTTGAGCGACGTAAGTGCGACCCCTAAGGGGCGCGGGGAACTGCGCGACAAGCCACACACGGCCCGCAGCCGCCCTACAACCGCACCACCCACCCCATTGGGCACACAGAACGCCGGAGGGCCTGCAGCGAGGCACGCTGCAGGCCCTCCGGCGTTCTGTCGGCTCACGCCTCGCGGCGCAGCGACGGCTTCAGCTCCTTGAGACGCCCCAGAAGCCCGTTCACGAACGAGGGCGACTCGTCCGTGGAGAACTCCTTCGCGAGCTGCACCATCTCGTCGAGGACGACGGCGTCCGGCGTCTCGTCGACCCAGATCAGCTCGTACGCGCCGAGGCGCAGGATGTTGCGGTCGACGACCGGCATCCGGTCCAGCGTCCAGCCCACCGCGTACTGGGCGATCAGCTCGTCGATCCGCTTCGCGTGCACGGCGTAGCCCTCGACCAGCTGCATCGTGTACTCGCTCACCGGCGGCTGCCGGGTGTCGTCCCGGGACAGCCGGATCCAGTCCGCGAGCACGGTCAGGACGTCGGCCCCGCGCTGGTCGCCCTCGAAGAGGATCTGGAAGGCACGCTTGCGGGCCGTGTTGCGGGCAGCCACGGTTAGCTGTTCACCCGGCCGAGGTAGTCGCTCGTGCGGGTGTCGACCTTGATCTTCTCACCGGTGGTGATGAAGAGCGGGACCTGGATCTGGTGACCGGTCTCCAGGGTCGCGGGCTTGGTGCCACCGGTGGAGCGGTCGCCCTGGACACCCGGCTCGGTCTCCTGGATGACCAGCTCGACGGCGGCCGGGAGCTCGACGAAGAGCACCTCGCCCTCGTGCTGGGCGACGACGGCCGTGAAGCCCTCGATCAGGAAGTTCGCGGCGTCGCCGACGGTCTTCCGGTCGATGTGCAGCTGGTCGTACGTGTCCATGTCCATGAAGACGAAGTACTCGCCGTCCATGTACGAGAACTGCATGTCGCGCTTGTCGACAGTGGCCGTCTCGACCTTGACGCCGGCGTTGAAGGTCTTGTCGACCACCTTGCCGGACAGCACGTTCTTGAGCTTGGTGCGCACGAATGCCGGGCCCTTGCCGGGCTTGACGTGCTGGAACTCGACGACGGACCAGAGCTGGCCGCCTTCGAGCTTGAGCACCAGGCCGTTCTTGAGGTCGTTCGTGGAAGCCACGGTTGCGGAATCTCCTGGACTGACGTGGACGACCCCGGGGCGCGCACCTTGCCTAGAGTGCGAGCAGCTCCTTGGTCGTGATGGTGAGTAGCTCGGGTCCGCCGTCCGCCTCGGGGCGTACGACGAGCGTGTCATCGATCCGGACGCCGCCCCGGCCCGGGAGGTGGACCCCCGGTTCGACGGTGACCGGCACGCAAGCGTCCAGTTTACCCATGGCTGAAGGGGCGAGCTGCGGGTCCTCGGCGATTTCGAGTCCGACACCGTGTCCGGTGAGGGGCTGCAGGCCCTCGGCGTAGCCCGCGGAGTCCAGTACCTGGCGGGCGGCGCGGTCGACGTCGCGGTAGGCGGCGCCGGGCACGAGGCTCTCCCGGCCGGCCCGCTGGGCGGCGAAGACCAGGTCGTAGAGCTCGATCTGCCAGTCGGCGGGCGAGGTGCCGATGACGAAGGTACGGCCGATCTCGCAGCGGTAGCCGCGGTAGGTGGCACCGAGGCAGACGGAGAGGAAGTCGCCCTCCTCGACCCGCCGGTCGGTGGGGCGGTGGCCGCGGCGGCCCGAGTTCGGGCCGGTGGCCACGGAGGTGGGGAAGGCCGGGCCGTCGGCGCCGTGGTCGACCAGGCGGCGCTCCAGCTCCAGGGCGAGGTGCCGTTCGGTACGGCCGACGAGGATCGACTCCAGGAGTTCGCCGAGGGCCTGGTCGGCGATCTCGGCGCCGATCCGGAGGCAGGAGATCTCCTCCTCGTCCTTGACGACCCTGAGCTGCTCGACGGAGCTGCCGAGGTCGGTCAGGCGGAGGTGGGGGGCGACGGAGGCGATGGCGCGGTGCCGGGCCACGGTGAGGTGGTGCTCCTCGACGGCGAGGGCGTCGGCGTCCTGGGCGGCGGCGAGGTCGGCGGCGGCGACGGCGGGGTCGCCGCCGCCCGGCCCTGCCAGGAGGTGCGGCCGCAGGGACTCGTCGGGGCGGGCCTCGCCGGGGCGGTCGTCCAGCGGGCCGGGGCAGACGAGGAGGTCCTCGCGTCTGCCGAGGAGCAGGACGGAGCCGTGGGGTGCGGCGCCGGCGAGGTACCTCACGTTGGCCGGGCGCGAGATGACGGCGGACTGGCTGCCGGCCGCGTGGCAGCGTTCCCTCAGCCGGGTCCGGCGGGCCGCGTACACGTCTGACATGAGTCGAGCGTAGGAGGGGTGGGCGGTTTGTGCCGGTTGAGGGGGGCCGAGTGGGGTGGCTGGGCGCCGTTTTAGGGTGCGGGTCCGTGGGGTTTTCGCGCAGTTCCCCGCGCCCCTCAAGAACCAGGCCGTCCGTCGGCTGCCGGTCGGTGGGAGGTGCTCGCGCAGTTCCCCGCGCCCCTCGGAGGACCGGTCGTCTTTCGGCTGTGCGCCGGTGGGGGCTTTCGCGCAGTTCCCCGCGCCCCTGGGTGGGGCCGCTGGTCCCTGGTTACCAGGTCGGGGGGCTGGCTATTGCTCGGGTCAGGACCTCGTCGAGGACTCTTGCTGTGGTGGGGACGTCGAGTTGGGAGTTGTCGATGATCGGGAGGCCTGAGCCGTACCAGCCCGCCATGCGGCCGTGGATGCGGGCCACCTCCTCGTCGGTGAGGCGGCGGTTGCCCGTGCGTTCCGCGTTGCGCTCAAGGACGATGTCGAGGCCCGGGAGGAGGACGACCGGGAGGAGGCCGGGGCCCACGTGACGCTTCCAGCCGCCGAGGCCGACGACCGGGCGGTCCGGGAAGACCGCGTCGTCGAGGATGCACGAGATGCCGTTGGCGAGGAAGTTGCGCGCGGCGAAGCCGCAGGTGCGGCGGGCGAGACGGTACTGCGCCTCGGAGTGGTCGTTCCACCCGGACTGGGGGTCGGCGAAGCCGGAGCGGACCCATTCGCGGACGTCGTCGAGGCTGATGTGGGCGGTGGGGGCCCGGCGGTGGTCGGCCCAGTACTTCGCCACGCTGGTCTTGCCCGCGCCGGCCGGACCGATCAGGAGGACCGCCAGGGTGGTGATCGTCGGATCGGGGGCCGTGGCGGCCGGGGGCGCGCTCGGCATGCCCACCGGGGCGCCCGGCGGCAGCGGGACGTGGCCCGTGGTGTCGGGCGGCAGCGGAGGGAGCGGCGGCTGCGGGGGCGCGGGCGGTGGCGGCGGCACGGGCGCGGGGCCCTGCGGCGCTCCCGGGTGCTGTGCGGCCGGCTGCCAGCCGGTCGGTCCCTGCCCCGGCTGATGGGGCGGCGGCAGCGGAGATCCCACTGCGTGCTGCATCCGGTGCCACTCCGTCTCGTCATGTTCGGCTGCGCTCGTTACCGAACGGTACCGCCCCCGGTGGTCGTTTGGTGAAACGGCCGGGGGCGGTCCGAAGTGCCCGTTCCACACGGCGAATCGGGCGGAAGGAACAGCGGCGTACTTACTGCCCGACCTCGCCGTACGCGGCGAGCAGCACGGCCGGGTCCGGGCCCTCCATGACGGTCGGCTTGGCGAGGCCGTCCAGGACGATGAAGCGGAGCAGGTCGCCACGGGACTTCTTGTCGACCTTCATCGTCTCGACCAGCTTGGGCCACTGGTCGTAGCGGTAGTGCAGCGGGAGGCCGACGGATTCCAGGACCGTGCGGTGGCGGTCGGCCGTCGCGTCGTCCAGGCGGCCGGCCAGCCGGCCCAGCTCGGCGGCGAAGTGCATGCCGACGGCGACCGCGGCGCCGTGCCGCCACTTGTAGCGCTCGTTCTTCTCGATGGCGTGGCCGAGCGTGTGGCCGTAGTTGAGGATCTCGCGCAGGCCCGCTTCCTTGAGGTCGGAGGAGACGACCTCCGCCTTCACCCGGATGGAGCGCTCGATCAGCTCGGCCGTGTGCGGGCCGGCCGGGGTGCGCGCGGCCTCGGGGTCGGACTCGATGAGCTCCAGGATCACCGGGTCGGCGATGAAGCCGGCCTTGATGATCTCGGCGAGCCCGGAGACGTAGTCGTTGACCGGGAGGGAGTCCAGGGCGGCGAGGTCGCAGAGGACGCCCGCCGGCGGGTGGAAGGCGCCGACCAGGTTCTTGCCCTCGGCCGTGTTGATGCCGGTCTTGCCGCCGACGGCCGCGTCCACCATGGCGAGGACGGTGGTCGGGACGGCGATCCAGCGGACGCCCCGCAGCCAGGTCGCCGCCACGAAACCGGCCAGGTCGGTGGTGGCGCCGCCGCCCACGCCGACGATCACGTCGGAGCGGGTGAAGCCGGACCGGCCGAGCGCCTTCCAGCAGTAGGCGGCGACCTCGGCGGTCTTGGCCTCCTCGGCGTTGGGCACCTGGATGGCGACGGCCTCGTAGCCCTGCCCGGCCAGGTCGGCGCGGAGCGCGTCGCCGGTCTCGGCGAGCGCCTCGGGGTGGACCACCGCGACCCGCTTGGCCTTGTCGCCGATCAGGCTGCCCAGCTCGCCCAGCAGTTGACGGCCCACCAGGACCTCGTACGGCTCGGTGCCCGCCGTGCCGCCGACCTGGATCCGGGTGACTGCCTCGCTCATGCTTCCTTCAACTCCAGTGCGTCCAGGGCTGCTTGGGTGACCTCTTCGGGCGTACGGCCGTCGGTCGCGACGACGGCCGTGGCGATCCCCTCGTACAGGTGCCGCCGCGCCTCCATGAGCTCGCGCCACTGCTTGCGCGGGTTGACGGCGAGCAGCGGCCGGGCGGCGTTCAGCCCGGTGCGCTTGACGGCCTCCTCGACGTCCATCGAGAGGTAGACCACCGTGCGGCCGGCGAGCAGGTCGCGGGTCTCCGCGTCGAGGACGGCGCCCCCGCCGAGCGCGAGGACACCCTCGTGCTCGGCCAGCGCCACCCGCACCGCCCGCTTCTCGATCTCCCGGAACACCGGCTCGCCCTCGGTCACGAAGATGTCCGCGATGGCGCGGCCCTCGGTGGCGACGATGTCCTCGTCGGTGTCCCGGTAGCCGCAGCCGAGCCGCTCGGCGAGCAGCTGCCCGACCGTGGACTTGCCGACGCCCATCGGCCCGACCAGGACCACCCTCGGCGTGCCGCTCACCGAATGGCCAGGTTCTCGAGGTAGGACCGCACGTTCCGGCGGGTCTCGGCGACCGAGTCGCCGCCGAACTTCTCCGCGACGGCGTCGGCGAGGACGAGCGCGACCATCGCCTCGGCGACGATGCCGGCGGCCGGCACGGCGGAGACGTCGGAGCGCTGGTGGTGGGCCTGGGTGGCCTCGCCGGTGGTGACGTCGACGGTCTGCAGGGCGCGCGGGACGGTCGCGATGGGCTTCATCGCGGCGCGGACCCGGAGCAGCTCACCGGTGGAGAGCCCGCCCTCGGTGCCGCCGGCGCGGCCGGAGACGCGGCGGATGCCGTCGGGCGTGTTCACGATCTCGTCGTGGGCCTTGGAGCCGGGCACCCGGGCCAGTTCGAAGCCGTCGCCGATCTCGACGCCCTTGATCGCCTGGATGCCCATGAGGGCCCCGGCGAGCCGGGCGTCCAGCTTGCGGTCCCAGTGGACGTGGGAGCCGAGACCGACCGGGACGCCGTAGGCCAGCACCTCGACCACGCCGCCGAGGGTGTCGCCGTCCTTGTGGGCCTGGTCGACCTCCGCGACCATCGCCTTCGAGGCGTCGGCGTCCAGGCAGCGCAGCGGGTCGGCGTCCAGCTTCTCGACGTCGGCCGGGGTCGGGTAGGTGCCCTGCGGGGCCTTCACGGAGCACAGCTCGACGACGTGCGAGACGATCTCGATGCCGGCCGTCTCCTTGAGGTAGGAGCGGGCGACGGCGCCGAGCGCGACGCGGGCCGCGGTCTCCCGGGCGGAGGCGCGCTCCAGGACCGGGCGGGCCTCGTCGAAGCCGTACTTCTGCATGCCGGCGAGGTCGGCGTGGCCGGGACGGGGCCGGGTCAGCGGGGCGTTGCGGGCCAGTCCCGCGAGGATCTCGGGGTCGACCGGGTCGGCCGCCATGACCTGCTCCCACTTGGGCCACTCACTGTTGCCCACCATGATCGCGACGGGCGAGCCGAGGGTCAGGCCGTGCCGGACGCCGCCGAGGAAGGTGACCTCGTCGCGCTCGAACTTCATGCGCGCACCGCGGCCGTAGCCGAGTCGCCGCCGCGCCAGGTGGTCGGCGACCATCTCGGTCGTGATCGGCACGCCGGCGGGAAGGCCCTCCAGCGTCGCGACAAGTGCGGGACCGTGGGACTCCCCCGCGGTCAGCCAACGCAGCCTGCTCAACGGTGCTCCTCAGTGCTCGCGCCCTGGTACTGCCCTGCGTACGCACGTCCTCGCGTACGGCGACGGCCCGACCGGGTGCGCGGCCCCGGTCCGCCACCCCCGATCCTCCCACGTCCGGGCGGCCAACCCGGCCGCCGGTCCAGCAGACGGACGCGGATGTGCCAGGTCGGCACCGGCGGAGCCGTCAGCGCTCGGCGAGCGCCTTCTCGCCGGCCCGGCGCATGGCCTCCAGCGGCGCCGGGGTGCGGCCGGTCATCTGTTCGACCTGGAGGACGGCCTGGTGCACCAGGAGGTCGAGGCCGCTGACGACGGCGCCGCCGAACATGGACCAGCGGGCGGCCAGGGCGGTGGGCCAGGGGTGGTAGAGGACGTCGAACAGGGTGGTGGGGCGCTCGGGTACGGCGGCGGCGAGGGCGTCGGTGGTCCCGGCGGGGGTGGTGGCGATCACCAGCGGGGCCTGCAGGGCCTGCGCGGCGTCGGCCCAGTCGGCGGTGCGGACCTCGACGTCGAGCCGCTCGCCCCAGTGCCGCATCTCGGCGGCGCGCTCCTCGCTGCGGACGTAGGCGACGACCTCGCCGGTGCAGATCCGGGCCAGGGCGGCCAGCGCGGAGGAGGCGGTGGCACCGGCGCCGAGGATCGCGGCGGAGCCGACCTGTTCGATGCCGTGCTCGCGGAGCGCGGCGACCATGCCGGGGATGTCGGTGTTGTCCCCGATCCGGCGTCCGTCCTCGGTGAAGACGACGGTGTTGACCGCGTCGACCGAGGCGGCCGTCTCGCTGATCTCGTCGACCAGCGGGATGACCGCCCGCTTCAGCGGCATGGTCAGCGACAGCCCCGCCCACTCCGGTCCCAGCGTCCCGAGGAAGCCGGGCAGCGCGGCCTCGTCGACCTCGAAGCGCTCGTACGACCAGTCGGCGAGGCCGAGTTCGTCGTACGCGGCCCGGTGCAGCACCGGGGAGAGGGAGTGGGCGATGGGCTTACCGAGCACGGCGGCACGGCGGGCGTCAGTTGCCCGAGTTGGCATTGAATTTTTCCTTGAGCTTTTCGAATTCGGCGTTGGTCTTGGCGAATTCGGTATTGTTCACGCCGTCGGTCGCCACGAAATACATCCAGCCGTCGTCGGTCGGATTCAGCGCCGCCTTCAGCGCTTCCTCGCCGGGGTTGCCGATCGGACCGGGCGGAAGCCCCTTCTGGGTGTACGTGTTGTAGGGGTCCCTGTTGCTGTTGATCTCCGACTCGCTGATGTGGATGTTGCTGGTGCCCTTCAGGTAGTTGAAGGTCGAGTCGAATTGCAGCAACTGGTTCGTCTCGGTGTTCGTGGACTTGAGACGGTTGTAGACCACTTCCGCCATCTTGCGGAAGTCGTCGTGCGTCTTCCCTTCGGCCTGGACGAGGCTCGCGACCGTGATGACCTGCAACGGGCTGTCCAGATCATACTTCTTGGCCTCCGCCTCCAGGTCGTAGCCGGCGTACTGCTCCTTGGCCGCGGCGACCATCTGTTTCAGGATCGCGTCGGGCTTCATGCCCTTGGCCGCGGGATAGGTACCCGGGTAGAGGAATCCTTCCAGCGGATCCATGATCTTGCTGTTGGTGTTCGCGTAGCTCGGCAGGCCGAGGCTCTTGTATTCGGCCTTGGCGATCTTCCTGGAGGAGCCGGCGGAAAGGCCGAGTTTCTTGTCCAGGGACACGTATACGGCCGCCGCGCGCTCACCCGGGGTGACTACCACATTCGCCTGGCTCTTCGGGTCGAGCATCAACAGCACGCAGCTGGCGGCGGACATCTCCTTCTTGAGGGTGTAGGCGCCCGCCTGGATCGTGTCGCCCTTGGAGTTCTGCGTCTGCGCGTGGACGAACGCGTCGACGCTCTTGACGACACCCGCGTCCTTCAGCCGACGGCCGATCTCGTACCCGCCCGCGCCCTTGGGGATCTGGACGGTCACGGTCTCGCTGCTGCCACTACCGGCGTAGTCCGGGGCCGCGCCGAAACGATTTTGGTAGAAGTGCCAGCCGAAGTAGCCGACGGTGGCCGCGCCGCCGCCGAAGACCAGGCAGACCACCAGGCAGGCGCAGCCGCTGCGGCGCTTCTTGGCGCCCTTGCCGCCTTTGGCCTCCTTGCCGCGGCCACCACCGCGGCGCCCTTTCGGGTCGTCGTCCCCGTCGTCGTCATCGTCGCCTGCGCCCGTGAAGAAGGGGTGCTGCTCCTCTTCCTCCTCCTCGACCGCGGGCTCCGGCTGCGGTTCCGGCTCGGGGCGCCTGCGGCCGGGCGGCTCCGGGGGCGGGTAGGCGTCCTCGGTGCCGTAGAAGTCGGGCTGCTCCGCGCCGTAGGCCACGGGCTGCTGGCCGTAGGGGTCGCCCGGGTCGGCGGCATAGGGGACGTGGCCGTGGGTGCCGGTCGCGTCCCAGGTGCCCTGGTGGTACTGCTGCGGGGCATGTCCGACGTACTGCTGGTCGTACTGCGGCTGGCCTTGCCCGTGGGTGTGCTGGCCCTGCCCGTCGACGTAGTGGAGTTGGCCCTGTTCGTCGTAGTACGAGTACTGCTGCTGGTCGTACCCGCCCTGCTGGTGCTGGCTCCAGTCGCCGTACTGCTGCTGCGGCTGCTGCGGGTAGTGCTGCGGCTGGCCGCCGTAGGGGGACTGCTGGCCGACGTGGGCCTGCTGTCCTCCCCACCCGTCGTCCCCGTACAACGGGTCCTCCGGATGCCACGGTTCGGAGCCTGGGCCCCGGCCATACTCAGTCATCGATCCCCTAGAGCCGCGAGGCGGCGCGTCACGCGGCTGGTGGGCCGACTGACCGTTCCGCCTCTTGCTGTGCGGTGGCTGTTCGAAAACCATCGCATCGCGCGGAACGTTACCGTATCGCGATCAGATGACTACTTCGACGCCCTCGCCGGGTGGTTTACCTGACACCCGTTCGGATTCCAGTGCCTGCTGGAGGATGATCACAGCGGCGGCCTGGTCGATGACCGAGCGCCCCTTCCTGGACTTCACCCCCGAGGCCCGTAGCCCCTGACTGGCCGTCACGGTCGTCATCCGCTCGTCGACCAGCCGGACGGGCACCGGCTTGACGCCCTTGGCCAGCTCCTGGGCGAAGGCCCTGACCTTCACGGCCGCCGGGCCCTCGCCCCCCTTGAGGGAGCGCGGGAGCCCGACGACGATCTCGATCGGTTCGTACTCCTCGACCAGTTGCCGCAGCCGGCGGTGGGCCGCCGGGATGTCCCGGCCGGGAACCGTCTCGACCGGGGTGGCGAGGATCCCGTCGGGATCGCACGAGGCGACCCCGATCCGGGCGTCCCCGACGTCGATCGCGAGTCGACGTCCTCTGCGCATTTCCGACCGTTTCCTTACTTGGCGGTCTCGGTCACGAGACGTTCGACGGCGTCGATGGCCTCACCGATCGCGGCCGGGTTCTGGCCGCCGCCCTGGGCGACGTCCGGCTTGCCGCCACCGCCGCCGCCGAGCGTCTTGGCGGCGGTGCGGACCAGGTCACCGGCCTTGAGACCGCGGTCGCGGGCGGCGTCGTTGGTGGCGATGACCGTGAGCGGCTTGCCGTTGTTGACCGTGAACAGGGCGACCACGGCGGCGCGTCCGCCCTGGATGCGGCCGCGCACGTCGAGGACCAGCCTGCGCAGGTCGTCCGGGGTGGTGCCGCCCGGGACCTGCCCGGTCACCACGGCGATGCCGCGGACGTCCTTGGCGGACTCGGCGAGACCGCCGGCGGCCTGCAGCACCTTCTCCGCGCGGAACTTCTCGATCTCCTTCTCGGCGTCCTTCAGCTTGCCGAGCATGGCGGAGACCTTCTCCGGGAGCTCCTCCGGGCGGCCCTTGATCAGCTCCTGGAGCTGGGCGACGACCGTGTGCTCACGGGCCAGGAAGTTGTAGGCGTCGACGCCGACGAGGGCCTCGATACGGCGCACACCCGAGCCGATCGACGACTCGCCGAGCAGCTTCACCAGCCCCAGCTGGGAGGTGTTGTGCACGTGGGTGCCGCCGCACAGCTCCTTGGAGAAGTCGCCGATGGTCACCACGCGGACCCGCTCGCCGTACTTCTCGCCGAACTCGGCGATGGCGCCCTGCTTCTTGGCCTCGTCGATGCCCATGATGTCGGCGCGCACGTCGAGGTCGCGGGCGAGCACCTCGTTGATCTTCTGCTCGACGTCGGTCATCACGGCCGTCGGAACGGCGGACGGCGAGCCGAAGTCGAAGCGGAAGCGGCCCGGCTGGTTCTCGGAACCGGCCTGGGCGGCCGTCGGGCCGAGGGCGTCGCGCAGCGCCTGGTGGGTGAGGTGGGTGGCCGAGTGGGCGCGGGCGATGGCGGTCCGGCGACGGGAGTCGATCGAGGCGTGGGCCTTGGCGCCGACGGTCACCTCGCCGACCTGCACCACGCCCTTGTGGACGTAGACGCCCGGGACCGGCTTCTGGGTGTCGCGGATCTCGATGACGGCACCGGTGTCGACCTTGATCCGGCCGGTGTCGCCGATCTGGCCGCCGCCCTCGGCGTAGAACGGGGTGCGGTCCAGGACGATCTCGACCTCGTCGCCCTCGGTGGCGGCCGGGGAGGAGACGCCGTCGACGAGGATGCCGACGATCGTGGTCTCGCCCTCGGTGTCGCTGTAGCCGATGAAGTCGGTCTCGCCGGTCTTGTCGGCGATCTCGCGGTAGGCGCCGGCCCCGGCGTGGCCGGTCTTCTTGGCCTGGGCGTCGGCCTTGGCGCGCTCCCGCTGCTCCTTCATCAGGCGGCGGAAGCCCTCCTCGTCCACGGAAAGGCCCTGCTCGGAGGCCATCTCGAGGGTGAGGTCGATCGGGAAGCCCCAGGTGTCGTGGAGCAGGAACGCCTTGTCGCCGGCGAGGACCGTGCCGCCGGACTCCTTGGTCTCGGTGACGGCGGTGTCGAGGATGTTCGTACCGGCCCTCAGCGTCTTGAGGAAGGCGTTCTCCTCGGCGACGGCGACCTTCTCGATGCGCTCGCGGTCGGTGACCAGCTCCGGGTACTGCCGGCCCATCATGGCGATCACGGTGTCGATCAGGTCGAGGACGACCGGTCCGGTGGCACCGAGCAGCCGCATGTTGCGGATGGCACGGCGCATGATGCGGCGCAGCACGTAACCGCGGCCCTCGTTGCCGGGGGTGACGCCGTCGCCGATGAGCATGACCGACGTACGCATGTGGTCGGTGACGACCCGCAGCGAGACGTCCGAGGCGTGGGCCTCGCCGTAGTGGACACCGGTCAGCTCGGTGGCCTTCTTGATGACGGCCATCGAGGTGTCGATCTCGTACATGTTCTGCACGCCCTGCAGAATCATGGCGAGACGCTCCAGGCCGAGGCCCGTGTCGATGTTCTTGCTGGGCAGCTCGCCGAGGATCTCGAAGTTGTCCTTGCCGATGCCCTCGCCGCGCTCGTACTGCATGAAGACCAGGTTCCAGATCTCCACGTACCGCTCGTCGTTGACGGCGGGGCCGCCCTCGACGCCGAACTCGGGGCCGCGGTCGTAGTTGATCTCGGAACACGGGCCGCACGGGCCGGGGACGCCCATGGACCAGTAGTTGTCCTTCATGCCGAGGCGCTGGATGCGCTCCTTCGGCACGCCGATGACGTCGTGCCAGATGCGCTCGGCCTCGTCGTCGTCCTTGTAGACGGTGATCCAGAGCTTCTCCGGCTCAAGGCCGTAACCGCCCTTGTCCTGGGGGCTGGTGAGCAGCTCCCAGGCGTACTTGATGGCGCCTTCCTTGAAGTAGTCGCCGAAGGAGAAGTTGCCGCACATCTGGAAGAAGGTGCCGTGCCGGGTGGTCTTGCCGACCTCTTCGATGTCGGGGGTGCGCACGCACTTCTGCACGCTGGTGGCGCGCGCCCACGGCGGCTTGACCTCACCGAGGAAGTACGGCTTGAAGGGCACCATGCCGGCCGGGACGAGGAGCAGAGTCGGGTCGTCCGCGATGAGCGACGCCGAAGGGACGACGGTGTGACCGCGCTCCTCGTAGAAGCTCAGCCAGCGGCGGCGGATCTCGGCCGACTCCATCAGTGGTCCTCATTCCGGTTGTACGAGTACGTCGTCCTGTCATCGGCGTACTTCGGGTTGCTGCGGTTCTCGATGGCGGCGAACCGCCGGGGCGCGGGGAGTTCGGGGTCCGCGTTGATACCGAGCGCGTCGCCCAGCTCTTCCTCCCGCTGGGCCATGTTGTCGCGTACGTCGAGCGCGAAGCCGATCGCCCGGTCCTTGATCCGGTGACCGGTCTCCAGGGCCTTGTTCGCGGCGGTGGCGGCGAGGCTCTCGGGGGTCAGCTGCTTCAGCTTGCGGTTGACCTTGGTGGTGGCCCACACTCCGGCGGCGACACCGGTGGTGAACCAGAACGTACGGCGGAACATGTGGCCTGGCTCCTACTTTCCCCGGTTCTTGCGCCGTGCGGCGGGGACGGTCCGGCCCACGATCACCGTGCGCCCGGGTTCCTTCACGGGCACGTCCGCCTTGCGTCCGGCCAGCGCCCGGCGCACGCCGTAGCCGAAGGCCGCGACCTTGACCAGCGGGCCGCCGAAGGTGGAGGCGACCGTGGTGGACAGCGCGGAGGCGTTGGAGGTGACCTCCTGGACGTCGGAGGCGATCGCGTCGACCCGGTCGATCTGGGTCTGCGCGGAGCGTACGGCCGCGGAGGCGTCGGCGAGCAGCGGGACGGCCTGGTCGGTCACGTCCGCCACCAGCTTGGTGGTCGCCCTGAGCGTCTGGGCCAGCCTCACGAGAGCCACCGCGAGGAAGGAGACCAGGATCGCCCAGAAGACGGCCACCAGGATCCCGGCCACCTCTCCACCGGACACCGTGCGCACCTGCTTCCCGCTCTTCCGCGAAATCTACTGGGCTCCGAGCCTATCGCGCGGGACGTCGGGCTCCGTACCGGATTACCGCGCGCGAGCGGCGGAGTTGCGGGAAGCGATTGTACGGAATGAACACGGTTAAGTACGCTCCGTGTCCCATGCGAGGTCCTCAGCGCCCCGGCCCTTCGGCGGACGGCAATCTGCCCCTGGAACTGACCGCATTCGTGGGCCGGTCGGCCGAACTCGGCGAGCTGTCCCGGGTCCTGGGGTCCGGCCGGCTGGTGACGGTGACCGGGGCAGGCGGGGTGGGCAAGTCCCGGCTGGCGGCGCGGGCGGCGGCCGGCGTGGCGCCCCGGGACGGGGTGTGGCGGGTGGAGCTGGCGCCGGTGCGCGATCCGGAGTTCGTGGAGTACGCGGTCGCGGAGGCGCTCGGCCTGACCGACCACACCACCCGGCTGCCGCGCGAGACGCTGTTGGAGCAGCTGGCCGGCCGGCGGGTCCTGCTGCTGCTCGACGGGTTCGAGCATCTGGTCGACGCGTGTGCGGAGCTGGTGGCCGAGTTGCTGCGGCGGCTGCCGGACCTGGCCGTGCTGGCGGTGGGCCGGCGGCCGCTCGGGGTGGCGGGCGAGCTGCTGTTCCCGGTGGGTCCGCTCGGCGAGGACGAGGCGGTGGAGCTGTTCGCCGAGCGCGCCGGGCGGCAGGGGCTGCAGGTGCGGGACTGCGCGGAGGTACGGGAGGTGTGCCGGCGTCTGGACGGGATCCCGCTGGCGGTCGAGCTGGCGGCGGGGCGGCTGCGGGCGCTGTCGCCGGGGCAGTTGCTGGAGCGGCTGGACGACCGGTTCCGGCTGCTGACCGGCGGCGGGCAGGACGCGCTCCCCCGGCACCGGACGCTGCGCACGGCGATCGGCTGGAGCCACGAACTGTGCACGCCCGCCGAGCGGTTGCTGTGGGCGCGGCTGTCGGTGTTCGCGGGGACCTTCGACCTGGAGGCCGCCGAGTACGTGTGCAGCGGGGACGGGCTGGCGGCCGAGGAGGTCCTGGACGTCCTGGCGGAGCTGCTCGCCCAGTCGGTGGTCTGCCGTGCGGAGACGCCGTCGGGCGTGCGCTACCGGATGCTGGACACCGTGCGGGCGTACGGCGCGGACTGGCTGGCGGCGACCGGGGACGCGGGGCGGCTGCGGCGCCGGCACCGGGACTGGTTCATGGGGCTGGCGACCTGGTGCGAACTGGAGTGGTTCTCGCCGCGGCAGGGTGAGGTGGCCGCGCGGGTCGAGAGCGAACTGCCGAATCTGCGGGCGGCCCTCGACCACTGCCTGACCGAGCCGGACGAGGCGCATCTGGGCCAGTACCTGGCGGGTTCGCTGTGGTTCCACTGGGCGGGCTGCGGGCGGCTCTCAGAGGGGCGGCGCTGGCTGGAGCGGAGCCTGGAGCTGGACTCGGAGTATCCGCAGTCCCGGCTGAAGGCGCTGTGGGTGCTCGGCTACGTGGCGATCCTCCAGGGCGACGCGGTGCCCGCGCTGTCCGCGCTCCAGGAGTGCCGTGCGGAGGCCGAGCTGGCCGCCGACCCGACGGCGGCGGCGTACGCGGAGCACCGGACCGGCTGTCTGGCGCTGGTCACGGACGACATGGCGCGGGCGGAGACGCTGCTGCGTTCGGCCCTCCACCGCTATCAGGAGATCGGCGAGCTCAACAGCAACGTCCTGATGGCGCAGGTGGAGCTGGCGATGACCAGGGCGTTCCGCGGTGATCTGGCGGACGCGGTACGGCTGTGCGAGGACGTGCGCCGGGTGTGCGAGGACCACGGCGAGCGCTGGGCCCGTTCGTACGCGCTGTACGTGCTGGCGTACGCGGCCTGGCAGGACGGCGACCACGCGGTGGCCCGGGAGCTGCTGACCGACTGCCTGGGCCACGCACACGGTTTCCGGGACCTGCTCGGCTCGGTCCTGTCGATCGAGCTGCTCGCCCTGGTGACGGTGGCGCAGGGCGATCCGGCGGAGGCGGCGGTGCTGCAGGGCGCGGCCGGGCGGATGTGGCCGTCGGTGGGGCTGCCGCTGTTCGGCTCGGCGCACTACAACGCCCCGCACGAGCTGTGCGCGGCGACGGCCCGGCGGGCGCTGGGCGAGGAGCGGTACGCGGAGTGCGTACGGCAGGGGGCCCTGCTGGACCGGGAGGCGGCGGTGGCCCGGGCGCTGGAGTACTTCGGGGTACGGGCGCCGGAGGTGCTGCCCGCGCCGCGCGGGCCGGTGCGGCAGCGGCGGGAGGGCACCGACATGCGGAAGCCCGCCGCCTCGCCCACCCGGAAGGGCGGGGAGACGGCGGGCTGACGCTGAGGTGCTACACCCGGCTGGTGATCAGCGGGCGTAGTACTCGACGACGAGCTGCTCGTCGCAGATGACCGGAACTTCCTTGCGGTTCGGCTCGCGGTCCAGGCGGAACGCCAGGGCCTTGAGGTTCACCTGCAGGTAGCGGGGGGTCTCGCCGTCGGGGGCGAAGCCACCCTCACGGGCGACCTGGAAGAGCGTCTTGTCCTTGGAACGGTCGCGGACCTGCACGACGTCGTCCGGGCGGACCCGGAAGGACGGCTTGTCGGTCTTCTGGCCGTTGACCTGGATGTGGCCGTGGACGACCATCTGGCGGGCCTGGTAGATCGTGCGGGCGATGCCCGAACGCAGGACCAGCGCGTCGAGGCGGCGCTCCAGCTCGACGATCAGGGCCTCACCGGTCTTGCCCTGCACCTTGGAGGCACGCTCGTAGGCGCGGACCAGCTGGCGCTCGGAGATGTCGTACTGCGCGCGCAGACGCTGCTTCTCCAGCAGACGGACCTTGTAGTCCGAGTTCTGCTTGCGGCCACGGCCGTGCTCACCCGGCGGGTAGGGGCGGGCCTCGAAGTACTTGACGGCCTTCGGGGTCAGCGCGATGCCGAGGGCACGCGACTTCTTGACCTTGGGGCGGGACTGGTTCGCCACTGTCTCTTTCTTCCTTCTGATATTCGGCTTGTCAGGGTTGAGGGAGGTCGCAATCCGCAGCCGGGGAAACCCTCCGGATCCCGTTGCCGGGTCTGGTGGGCAGCCGCTCCCCTGGTCTGGGCACATACGTGCAGCACGCGAGTGGCCCACCGACCGGTCCCGTCGTCTGTGAGCCCGACGGATGGTGGTGGGCTGCCCGCGACACCGATCGACGGTGCGCGACGCTCCTGGATCCCCCTGACGGGGGTTCCGGCCGGCTGTCCCGCTCTGACTGCGCGGGACTCGGCGCTCGGGGAAGTCTACAGGCTGCTCAGGACCGCCTGCGACCGAGGTGCTTCCTGGTCCACTCGACGGCGTCGGCGTACCGCGCCTCGGAGCCGTGCCGGGTCGGGGTGTAGTACTCGCGGTCCCGGACGGTGTCCGGGGCGTACTGCTGCTCGGCGATGCCCTCGGGCAGGTCGTGCGGGTAGACGTATCCCTGCGCGTGGCCGAGCTTGGCGGCGCCCTTGTAGTGGCCGTCGCGCAGGTGCGGGGGCACCTGTCCGGCCAGGCCCTTGCGGACGTCCTCCAGGGCGGCGCCGATCGCGGTGGTCGCGGAGTTGGACTTGGGGGCCAGGGCGAGGGCGATGGTGGCGTGGCTGAGGGTGAGGGCGGCCTCGGGGAAGCCGATCATGGCGACGGCCTGGGCGGCGGCCACGGCTATGGGCAGGGCGTTCGGGTCGGCGAGGCCGATGTCCTCGCTCGCCGAGATCATCAGGCGGCGGGCGATGAAGCGGGGGTCCTCGCCGGCCTCGATCATGCGGGCGAGGTAGTGCAGGGCCGCGTCGACGTCGGAGCCCCTGATGGACTTGATGAGGGCGCTGGCGACGTCGTAGTGCTGGTCGCCGTCGCGGTCGTACTTGACCGCTGCCCGGTCGACGACCTCCTCCAGGGTGGCGAGGCCGATCTCCGTCTCGCCCTTGTCGAGGGCGGCCCCGGCGGCGGCCTCCAGGGCGGTCAGGGCGCGGCGGGCGTCGCCGCCGGCGATGCGCAGCAGGTGCTCCTCGGTGTCCTCGGGGAGGGTGACGGCCTCCTTGAGGCCCCGCTCGTCGGTGAGCGCCCGGCGCAGCAGGCCCCGGACGTCGTCGTCGGTGAGCGGTTCGAGGGTGAGGAGCAGGGAGCGGGACAGGAGCGGGGAGATCACCGAGAAGTACGGGTTCTCGGTGGTGGCGGCGATCAGGGTGACCCAGCGGTTCTCGACGGCCGGGAGCAGGGAGTCCTGCTGGGCCTTGCTGAAGCGGTGGATCTCGTCGAGGAAGAGGACGGTCTCCTTGCCGTAGCCCCCGGTGGCGCGGCGGGCGCCGTCGATGACCGCGCGGACCTCCTTGACGCCCGCGGTGATCGCGGAGAGCTCCACGAACCGCTTGTCGGTGGCCTTGGAGACGACGTACGCGAGGGTGGTCTTACCGGTGCCGGGCGGCCCCCAGAGGACCACGGACGAGGGGCCGGCCGGGCCGCCGGAGCCCGCGCCGACCAGTCTGCGCAGCGGGGATCCCGGCTTGAGCAGATGCTGCTGGCCCACCACCTCGTCGAGGGTGCGCGGGCGCATCCGCACCGCCAGGGGGCTCCCGGCGGGGTCCTTCTCCTGGCGTTCTTCTGCGGCGGCGGTGAACAGGTCGGGTTCCACGCTGAAACCCTAAGTCACGGCACTGACAATCCCGCCGGGGCCGTCGGTGGCCCCGGTCGTCAGCTGGTCCAGAAGTCCCACCAGCGGGTCAGGATCAGCATGCCGATGATGCCGATGTGCAGGACCGGCAGCACCCAGGTGAACTCGCCGAAGAACGACTTCAGCCAGTTCGGCGCCGGCAGGAAGCCCTTGCGGATGTTGAAGGAGGTCACGTACCAGAACATGGTGATGGTGGCGACCCAGGCCAGCGAGCACCACAGGCACAGCGCGTTGATCCGGTACAGGGACTGGAACTGCAGCCAGGTGCAGAAGCCCACGCCGAAGAGCGTGCCGAAGTTGAAGGTCAGCCAGTACCAGCGCGGGAACCGGGCACGGCCCAGCAGGCTCATGCCGACGCAGATGACGATGCCGTAGCAGACCAGGCCGAGCATCGGGTTCGGGAAGCCGAAGGCGGCGGCCTGCTTGGACTCCATGACGCTGCCGCAGGAGACCACCGGGTTGAGGCTGCACCCGGGGGTGAACGTCTTGCCCTCGACCTTGGCTTCCAGCAGCTTGAACTTGTCGATCGTGATGACCCAGGCGGCCAGCAGGCCGGCGGCACCCGTGATGATCAGCAGCAGCGCGAAGGCGACGCTGCCGCCCTCCGTGCGCGGTGCCGCGGGGGCGTGCTCGGGCTCGGGCTCGGTGGAGACGTCCTTGACTGTCGTCTTGCTCATCACGCCGATTCCGTCTGTTTGAGAGTTGGAACTTCTTCGGGCAGGGGCCATTGTGCCGCACGAGGCGCCCTGTCCACCGTTCGGTGGACATAAGGAAGTACGCACGGTCGTCCCGGACAGCTCGGTTCCGGCCGATGCCCGGGGCCATGACAGCACACGGATACGCGTGACGGTCCCGGACGGGCATCGTCCGGCAGGACGAACCGGCGCCCGCCGAGTTGACGGTCCGCGCGCGACGGATGCCGGCGGCGGGCGGCGGTCGACCCGGTGCGCGCCGGTGCCGCGCACCTCCGGTCAGGCTCCGTCGACGCGGTCGAGCAGGGCCCGGGCCTCGGCGACGCGGTAGTGGTCCGGCCCGAAGGCGGCCACGCACGCGTCGCGGGCGGCCGTGACCAGCGGGCGGGCCTCGGCGCCGCGGCCCAGCCCCACGAGGGCGGTGGCCTTGGCCAGTTCGGCGGTACCGGTCTCCGGGCGGCGCTGGTCCTCGGACAGGCTCCGGTACAGGTCTTCGGCGTCCAGCGCCTCCGCGAAGGCCTCGTCGTGGCGGGCCTGGCCGTTGAGGCTGCGGGCCAGGCCGAGCCGCAGGACGAGGGTGAGCCGGTCGGGCGAGTCACGGGCGGCCAGGGCGGCACGGGCGAGCGCCTCGGCCTCCTCGTGGCGGCCCTGCGCGTTGACGGCGTAGACCTGTCCGTTGCGGGCGGCCACCGCGAGGACCGTCATCTCCGGTCCCGTGCCGCGGTCCGCCGCCCTGGCGACGGCGGCGCACTCCATCTCGCACTCGGCGTACCGGTCGAGCGCGATCAGCGCCTGGGCGCGGTTCGAGCGCAGTTGCAGCGTGAACGGGTGTTCGGCGCCGTGGTTCCTGCCGAAGACCGGCAGCAGCGCGTCGTACTCGGCGACGGCCTCGGCATGACGGCCCTGGGCGCCCAGGGCCGTCGCGACGAGGCTGAGAGCCGCCGGAGCGTACCGGGCGTCGAGGGCGGCCACCGCCCGTGCCTCGGCCGCCGCCTCGGCGTACCGCCCGGCCCGGAAGTGGGCGTGCGCCAGGTGCAGGGGAGAGTTCGCCGGGGGCCGGGTGTCCACGCGGTCGCGCGACCGGAAGAATCTCATGCGCGCAGCGTAGACATGCCGCGCGCACCCGTTCGGAGACATCGCCGAGGGTTTACCGTGCCGGTCAACCGAGCCGATTCTTCGGTGAGTTGACCGGCCGATGGCAGGCGGGCCGGCCTCCCGGCCCCGTCAGCCGAGCCTCGACTCCAGCTCCGCCACGATCTCGTTGACGCCCACCGCCGTCTGCTCGCCGGACTCCATGTCCTTCAGCTGGACGACGCCCTCGGCGAGGTCCCGCTCGCCGGCCACGATCGTGAAGCGGGCGCCGCTGCGGTTGGCGCTCTTCATGGCGCCCTTGAGCCCCTTGGCGCCGTAGGAGAAGTCCGCCGCGATGCCGACCTTGCGCAGCTCCGTGACCTTCGCGAAGAGGACGCGCCGCGCCTCCTCGCCGAGCGGTACCGCGAAGACGCTGGTGGCGGACGGGATGTCGAGATCGACGCCCTCGGCCTCCAGCGCCAGCACCGTGCGGTCGACGCCCAGGGCCCAGCCGACGGACGGCAGCGCGGGGCCGCCGATCATCTCGGAAAGGCCGTCGTACCGGCCGCCGCCGCCCACCGCGGACTGGGAGCCCAGGCCGTCGTGGACGAACTCGAAGGTGGTGCGGGTGTAGTAGTCCAGGCCGCGGACCAGCTTCGGGTCGTCCTCGAAGGCCACGCCCGCCGCCGTGATCAGCTCGCGGACCTCCTCGTGGTACGCCTTGCAGGCGTCGCAGAGGTAGTCCCGCAGGAGAGGGGCGTCGCCGAGCTGCTTCTGGACAGACTCGCGCTTGTCGTCCAGGACGCGGAGCGGGTTGATCTCCGCGCGGCGCAGCGTGTCCTCGTCCAGGTCCAGGCCGCGCAGGAAGTCCTGGAGCGCGGCGCGGTAGACCGGGCGGCACTCCTTGTCGCCCAGGCTGTTCAGCAGGATGCGGAAGTCGCGCAGGCCCAGCGAGCGGTAGGCCTGGTCGGCCAGGATGATCAGCTCGGCGTCGAGGGCCGGGTCCTCGGCACCGATCGCCTCGGCACCGACCTGCGAGAAGTGGCGGTAACGGCCCTTCTGCGGACGCTCGTAGCGGTAGTACGAGCCGGAGTACCAGAGCTTGACGGGGAGGTTGCCGGTCTTGTGGAGGTTCGCCTCCAGGGCGGCGCGCAGCACGGAGGCCGTGCCTTCGGGGCGCAGGGCCAGCTTGTCGCCGCCCTTCGTCTCGAACGCGTACATCTCCTTGGTGACGATGTCGGTGGACTCGCCGACACCGCGCGCGAAGAGCTCGACGTTCTCGAAGCCCGGGGTCTCGATGTAGCCGTAGCCGGAGTTGCGCAGCGGAGCGGCGATCGCCTCGCGGACGGCCAGGTACTTGGCGCTGTCCGGCGGGATCAGGTCGTACGTGCCCTTGGGGGCCTGAAAGGTGCTCACGGAAGTTCTCGTCACATTCCTCGTCGGGGAGCGTCGGCCTGCGCACTGTGACCTCGGCGGCCTGCGGCCGCTTGCCGCAGATGGGCGTTGGTGGCGCGCTCCTGGCCGATGGTCGTCTGGGGGCCGTGGCCGGACAGGACCACGGTGGAGTCGTCGAGCGGCAGGCAGACACGGGCCAGCGAGGCCAGCATGTCGTCCATGGAGCCGCCCGGCAGGTCCGTGCGTCCGATGGAGCCGGCGAAGAGCAGATCGCCCGAGAAGAAGACCGAGGGGATCTCGGCCGTCTCGGGCATCCGGAAGGTCACCGACCCCTTGGTATGGCCCGGCGCGTGCGCGACGGAGAACTCGAGTCCGGCCAGCTCCAGCCGCGCGCCGTCGGTCAGTTCGCGGACGTCGTCCGGCTCCCCCACGGTCAGCTCGCCCATCAGCGGCATGCCGATGGACCGGCCGAGCGCCTTCTCGGGGTCGCTCATCATGTACCGGTCCTCGGGGTGGATCCAGGCCGGTACGTCGTGCGCTCCGCAGACGGGGACGACCGAGGCCACGTGGTCGATGTGGCCGTGGGTGAGGACGACGGCGACGGGCTTGAGCCGATGCTTCCGCAGTGCTTCCTCGACGCCTTCGGCGGCCTGGTGGCCGGGGTCGATGATCACGCACTCCGCGCCTGCGGCGGGGGCGACGAGATAACAGTTCGTCCCCCAGGCCCCGGCGGGGAACCCGGCAATGAGCACGATCGTCCTTCGTTGTGTCGGTTCGGGTGGCTGCAAGCTGTGGTCCAGAGCCTACCGGCGCTGCCGTTTCCTCAGCGAACCCATATACGGTACGGGGCTACACGCAGCAGTCGGCTCACACAGCGCACAGGACGCACGCGTACCGGTCGACACACGACACGCATGAGGAGAGAACCCGGTGGTCAGCCAGGAGCAGCGGCGGCGTCAGCTCGCCCGGGAGAAGTTCTTGCGGCAGCAGCAGCGGCGCACCAGCGCACGGCGCAAGACACGCACGCGCAACTCCGTGATCGCGTCGGTGCTCGGCGTGGTCGTGATCGGCAGCGTCACGCTGTACATGACCGGTGCGCTGAAGGGCAACGACGACAAGGCGAACGCCAGCTCGGAGACGACGCCCAGCGCCTCCGCCTCGCCCAGCAAGGCCCCGGACCCGTGCGAGAAGGCCGCGGCCGGCTCGGTGAAGAAGCTGAGCTGGAAGAAGGAGCCGGCGATGACGATCGACACGTCGGCGAAGTACACGATGACGCTGTCGACGACCTGCGGCGACATCGGCGTCGCGCTGAAGACGTCGGCGGCCCCGCACACCGCGAACTCGTTCGACTTCCTCGCGTCGAAGGGCTACTTCGACCACACCAAGTGCCACCGGCTCACCACCAACGGCATCTACGTGCTGCAGTGCGGCGACCCGACGGGCACCGGGAGCGGCGGCCCCGGGTACACGATCCCCGACGAGAACCTGAAGGACACGAGCCTGAAGGGCGGTGTCTATCCGGCGGGTACGGTCGCGATGGCCAACACGGGCCAGAAGCACACCGGTGGCAGCCAGTTCTTCCTGGTCTACCAGGACAGCCAGTTGCCGGCCAGCTACACCCCGTTCGGCACCGTCGACGCGGCCGGAATGAAGGTCCTGAAGAAAATCGCCGCCGCGGGTGAGAACACCGGACAGGGTGACGGAGCCCCGAACGCGACGGTCGTCATCAACAAGGCCACGGTCGCGAAATCCTGACCACGAACTGCGAAATTTCGGTCGCGCGGGATGCGGACAGGCAACCCGCCGGTCGCCTATGTTGGCCGTGACGAAACTGTGGACGATGCCCGGGGGCGCTGAGGCCCCTCGCGGGCATCATGTGGAGGAGGCGCTGTGAGCAGCGACCCGTGGGGCCGCGTCGACGAGACGGGGACCGTGTACGTGCGTACGGCCGACGGCGAGCAGGTCGTCGGGTCCTGGCAGGCCGGCTCCCCCGAGGAGGCGCTGGCCTACTTCGAGCGCAAGTACGAGGGCCTGGTTGTCGAGATCGGCCTCCTCGAAAAGCGAGTACAGACCACCGACCTGTCCACGAAGGACGCCCAGGTCGCCATCGACCACCTGCGCGAGCAGGTGGAGGCGCACCACGCGGTCGGTGACCTGGCGGCGCTGCGGACCCGGCTGGGCGAGCTGGTGAAGACCGTGGACTCGCGCCGCGAGGAGCGCAAGGCGCAGCGCGCCAAGCAGTCCGACGAGGCCCGTCAGGCCAAGGAGGACCTGGTCGTCGAGGCGGAGCAGCTGGCGCAGTCCGACCAGTGGCGGGCGGCCGGCGAGCGGCTGCGGTCCCTGGTGGACACCTGGAAGGGCCTGCCGCGGCTGGACCGCAAGTCGGACGACGAGCTGTGGCACCGCTTCTCGCACGCCCGGTCGGCGTTCTCCAAGCGCCGCAAGGCGCACTTCGCGCAGCTCGACGCCCAGCGCGAGGACGCCCGCAAGGCCAAGGAGAAGCTGGTCGCCGAGGCGGAGTCGCTCTCCGACTCGACGGACTGGGGTCCCACGGCCGCGCGCTACCGCGAGCTGATGGCCGAGTGGAAGGCCGCCGGCCGCGCCCAGCGCGAGCACGAGGACGACCTGTGGAACCGCTTCCGCGGCGCCCAGGACGTGTTCTTCGCCGCACGCGGCTCCGCCTTCGCGGAGCGGGACGCGGAGCAGACGGAGAACCTGAAGCTGAAGGAGGAGCTGGCCGCCGAGGCCGAGAAGCTCCTGCCGATCACGGACCTGCGGACCGCGCGGTCCGCCTTCCGCTCGATCAACGAGCGGTGGGAGGCCATCGGCCACGTGCCGCGCGACGCGCGTCCGAAGGTCGAGGGCCGGATGCACACGGTCGACCGGGCCATCCAGGAGGCCGAGGAGGCCGAGTGGCGCCGGACCAACCCGGAGGCACGCGCGCGTGCCGCGGGTCTGACCGGCCAGCTGCAGGCCGCCGTGGACAAGCTGCGGTCGCAGATCGAGCAGGCCCGCGCCCAGGGCAACACGTCGAAGGCGGACAAGCTGGAGCGTGAGCTGGAGGGCCGCCAGGCACTCCTGGACCAGGCCCTGAAGGGCCTCCACGAGTTCGGCGGCTGAGTCCCCGCGCACGCACGGTTCGACGAGGGGCCCCGTACACCGCGTACGGGGCCCCTCGTCGTATGTCCGTCCGCCGCTACGACCGGTTGCGCGCCGAGGTGACCCGGTAGACGTCGTACACGCCCTCCACGCCCCGTACGGCCTTCAGGACGTGGCCCAGGTGCTTCGGGTCGCCCATCTCGAAGGTGAAGCGGGAGGTGGCCACCCGGTCGCGGGAGGTCTGGACGGCCGCGGAGAGGATGTTGACGTGCTGGTCGGACAGGACGCGGGTGACGTCCGACAGGAGCCGGGACCGGTCCAGGGCCTCGACCTGGATGGCGACCAGGAAGACCGAGGACTGGGTGGGCGCCCACTCGACGTCGAGGATGCGCTCGGGCTCGCGGGACAGTGACTCGACGTTGACGCAGTCGCTGCGGTGCACCGAGACCCCGCTGCCGCGCGTGACGAAGCCGATGATCGGGTCGCCGGGCACGGGGGTGCAGCAGCGGGCCAGCTTGACCCAGACGTCGTCGACGCCCTTGACGACCACGCCGGGGTCCTGGCTGCTGCGCCGCTTGTTGCGGCGGCCGCGGGTCGGCGGGACCGCCTCGTCGATCTCCTCGGTGGCCGCCTCCTCGCCGCCGAGCGCCTGCACCAGCTTCTGCACGACGTTCTGCGCGGCCACATGGCCCTCGCCGATCGCCGCGTACAGCGAGGAGATGTCCGGGTAGCGCATCTCGTGCGCCAGCGTGACCAGCGAGTCGCCGGTGAGGATGCGCTGGATCGGCAGGTTCTGCTTGCGCATCGCGCGGACGATGGCGTCCTTGCCCTGCTCGATCGCCTCGTCCCGGCGCTCCTTGGAGAACCAGCCGCGGATCTTGTTGCGGGCGCGCGGGGACTTGACGAAGCCGAGCCAGTCGCGGGACGGTCCGGCGCCGGTCGCCTTGGAGGTGAAGACCTCTACCAGGTCGCCGTTGTCCAGCGTCGATTCCAGCGGCACCAGGCGGCCGTTGACCCTGGCCCCTATCGTGCGGTGGCCGACCTCGGTGTGGACCGCGTACGCGAAGTCGACCGGGGTGGCCCCGGCCGGGAGCGCTATGACGTCGCCCTTGGGCGTGAAGACGAAGACCTCGTTGCGGGACAGGTCGAAGCGCAGGGACTCCAGGAACTCGCCGGGGTCCTCCGTCTCCTTCTGCCAGTCGAGCAACTGCCGCAGCCAGGCCATGTCGTTGAGGTGGTCGTCCTTGCCCTTGCCGGACGACTTGGGCACGTCGGTGCGGACCTTGGAGGCGCCGGCGACCGCTTCCTGCTTGTACTTCCAGTGCGCGGCGATGCCGTACTCGGCGCGGCGGTGCATGTCGAACGTGCGGATCTGGAGTTCGACGGGCTTGCCGTTGGGTCCGATGACCGTCGTGTGCAGCGACTGGTACATGTTGAACTTGGGCATCGCGATGTAGTCCTTGAAGCGCCCCGGAACCGGGTTCCAGCGCGCGTGGACGGTGCCCAGGGCCGCGTAGCAGTCGCGGACGGTGTCCACCAGGACGCGGATGCCCACCAGGTCGTAGATCTCCGCGAAGTCCCGGCCGCGGACGATCATCTTCTGGTAGACGCTGTAGTAGTGCTTCGGGCGGCCGGTGACGGTCGCCTTGATCCGGGCGGCGCGCAGGTCGGCCTGGACCTCGTCGGTCACTATGGCGAGGTACTCGTCCCGCTTGGGCGCCCGTTCGGCGACCAGCCGCACGATCTCGTCGTACATCTTGGGGTAGAGGATCGCGAACGCGAGGTCCTCCAGCTCCCACTTGATGGTGTTCATGCCCAGCCGGTGGGCGAGCGGCGCGTAGATCTCCAGGGTCTCGCGCGCCTTCTTCTCCTGCTTCTCGCGCTTGAGGTAGCGCATGGTGCGCATGTTGTGCAGGCGGTCGGCGAGCTTGATGACCAGGACGCGCGGGTCCTTGGCCATGGCGACGACCATCTTGCGCACGGTCTCGGCCTGCGCGGCCTCGCCGAACTTGACCTTGTCCAGCTTGGTGACGCCGTCGACGAGCAGCGCGACGACGTCGCCGAAGTCGCGGCGCAGGTCCTCCAGGCCGTACTCGGTGTCCTCGACGGTGTCGTGCAGCAGGCCCGCCATCAGGGTCGCCGGGTCCATGCCCAGCTCGGCGAGGATGGTGGTGACCGCGAGCGGGTGCGTGATGTACGGGTCGCCGCTCTTGCGCTTCTGGCCGCGGTGCCAGCGCTCGGCGACCTGGTAGGCGCGCTCGATCTGGCGCAGCGTGGCGTTCTCGATCTTGGGATCGTTGCTACGGACTATGCGCAGCAACGGCTCCAGGACCGGGTTGTACGGGTTCGCGCGCTGCACGCCGAGGCGGGCCAGGCGGGCGCGGACGCGGTTGGAGGAGCCGGACCGGGCGGGCTGGCCGCTGTTGGGGCGGGTCGCGGGGCGTTCGGGCGGGGCCGGCTTGGGACGCGAGGTCTCCGCCGACTTCTCGACCGGCGCGGACTGGGCGTGCTCGACCGGCCCACGGGTGTCGTTCTTCGTCTGCGACACGTTCGGCGCGGGCTTGGCCGCGGGCGCCGAGGCAGGCTCGGGCTTGGCGGCTGTCAGTGGCTGGGCCTCGTCTGGCAAGAGGGCTCCTCGTGCGCGATCCGGGTCCCCCGGTCAGGCTCCGGAGTGCCCATGGTAGCGATCCTGGGCCATGTCATCGCCTGCAGGCCGGACGGTGGACCGTATACGGGAGAAACACCGGAGGCTGCCGTGGGATTCCACAGGGGTGTCGTGCGGGTGGCCACGGCCCCCGCGGAACGCGAACGGCCGCCCCCGAAGGGGCGGCCGTTCGGTCGGTCGTAGGGCGCTCAGACCTGGAGGAGGGCCTCCAGCGGCGCTCCCCGCAGGGCCGGCTCCAGGCGGCTCCGGCCGCCCAGGAAGCCCAGCTCCATCAGGACCGCGACGCCCGAGACCTCGGCACCGGCGCGGTGGATCAGCCGGATCGCGGCCTCGGCGGTGCCGCCGGTGGCGAGCACGTCGTCGACGATCAGGATCCGGTCGTCCGCCCCGAGGTCCTCGGCGTGCACCTCGATCTCGGCCGAGCCGTACTCCAGCTCGTAGGCCTGGCGCAGGGTGGCTCCGGGGAGCTTGCCCGCCTTGCGGACCGGGATGAAGCCGAGTCCGGCGCGGACGGCGACCGGGGCGCCCAGGATGAAGCCCCGGGCCTCCAGGCCGACGATCTTGGTGGCGCCGGTGCGCTCGGCGATCTCCGCGAGGGCGTCGGTGAGCGCGGTGAACGCGGCCGGGTCCGCCAGCAGCGGGGTGATGTCCTTGAACATCACGCCCTGCTCCGGGTAGTCCTCGACGTCCCGGATACGGCTGAGCAGCAGTTCCTCGATGTCGGTCACCGGCGCTTCCCCGACGGTCGGCCACGGCCGCCCCGGTTGCGGGACGCGGGCTGGTTGCGCGGGCCGACGACGGCCGGAGCGGCGTCCTCGGGGTCCTCGGAGCCGTCCACCCGGGCCTCGGCCATCTCCTCCTCGGCCGCGGCCTGGGCACGCTTGGCGAGGACGCGCTTCTTCAGGGCCTTCATCTGCGGCTCGGCCTCCTTGAGGTCGGCGACGAGCGGCGTGGCGATGAAGATCGACGAGTAGGCACCGGCGGCGAGACCGACGAACAGCGACAGCGAGATGTCGTTGAGCGTGCCCGCGCCGAGGAAGCCGCCGCCGATGAACAGCAGGCCCGCGACCGGCAGCAGCGCGACCACCGTGGTGTTGATCGAACGGACCAGGGTGCCGTTGATCGAGTGGTTGGCGATGTCGCTGTAGGTGAAGCGGGTCTGCTTGGTGATGTCCTTCGTCTGCTCCTTGAGGCTGTCGAAGACGACGACCGTGTCGTAGAGCGAGTAACCGAGGATGGTCAGCAGACCGATGACCGTGCCGGGCGTGACCTCGAAGCCGACCAGGGCGTAGATACCGGTCGTGATGGTGATGTCGTGGATCAGCGCGACCAGGGCCGCGACCGCCATCCGCCACTCGAAGGCGATCGCCAGGTAGATCACCACGAGGACCATGAAGATGGCGAGGCCTTCCCAGGCCTTGTTGGCGATCTCGTCACCCCAGCTGGGGCCGACCAGGTCGGAGTTGATGGACTCGGGGTCCACGTTCATGTCCTTGGCGAGCGCGGCCTTGGTCGCGTCCGACTTCTCGGTGTCCATACCGGCGATCTGGATGCGCAGACCGCCCGTGCCGAGCTTCTGTACGACCGCCTCGTGGCCGGAGGCCTGCTGCGCGTAGGTCTCCGCCTGGGACACCGAGACGCTGGTCTTCGAGGTGGTGAAGACGGCGCCGCCCTGGAAGTCGATGCCCATGTTCAGGCCGCGCACCGCCAGGCCGACGATGGCCGTGATGGTGATCAGGATGGAGACGCCGTACCAGATCTTGCGCTTGCCGACGAAGTCGTAGCTGATCTCGCCGCGGTGCAGTCGGGCGCCGAGGTTGCCGAGTTTCGACATCGCTCACGCTTCCTTCGGGTCGGCAGGGCCGGCGACGGGGCCGGCGGGACGGCGGGTGCGGCGCAGCGGGGCCTTGGCGCCCAGGCCCTTCGGGTCGAGGCCCGACCACTTGTGGCCGTTCGCGAAGAACTTACGCCGGGCGAGGATCGTCATCAGCGGCTTGGTGAAGAAGAAGACGACGACCACGTCGAGCACCGTGGTCAGACCGAGGGTGAACGCGAAGCCCTGGACCTTGCCGACGGTCACGATGAACAGCACGGCGGCGGCCAGGAACGACACGAAGTCGGAGACCAGGATGGTGCGCCGGGCGCGCGGCCAGGCCCGCTCGACGGCGGGGCGCAGCGTGCGGCCCTCGCGGATCTCGTCCCGGATGCGTTCGAAGAACACGATGAACGAGTCCGCCGTGATACCGATCGCGACGATCGCACCGCAGACGGCGGGCAGGTTCAGCGCGAAGTGGATCGTGGGGCCGAGCAGCGACATGATCGTGTAGGTGAGAGCCGCGGAGACCAGCAGCGAGGGGATCGCGATCAGCGACAGGCCGCGGTAGAAGGCCAGCAGGTAGATGATGACCAGCGCGAGGCCGATGGCGCCCGCGATCAGACCGGCGTGCAGCTGCTGGCCGCCGAGGGCGGCGGTCACCGTGGTGACGCTCTCGGTCCTGAAGGAGAGCGGGAGCGCGCCGTAGGACAGCATGTTGGAGAGGCTCTGGGCCTCTTCCTGGGTGAAGCTGCCGGAGATCTCCGCCTGGCCGCCGGTGATCGACTGGCTCACGGTCGGGCTGGAGACGACCTCGCCGTCGAGGACGATGCCGAACTCGTTCGTCGGCTGGGAGGCGTTCTTGGCGAGCTCGGCGGTGACGTCCGCGAACTTCTTGGCTCCACCGGAGGTGAAGGACATCTGGACCTGCCAGCCGGAGGCGCCCTGCGTGTCGAAGACGGCCTGGGCCTTCTTGACATCGGTGCCGTCCACGCGGGCCGGGCCGAGCACGTACTTGTACCAGGCGCCACCGATCTGGCCGCAGGCCACGGTGGTGTCGGTCGGCTTGGCGCTCTTGCCCGCGGTGGCGCGCTGCGCGGCCTTGGTGCAGTCCAGTGCGGTGTACTCGGCCTCCAGCTTCGAGGCCGCGGCGGAGGCGCTGGCAGAGGCGCTCGCGTCGGCCGAGGAGGTGGCGGAGGGGCTCGCCGAGGAGGAGGCGGACGCCGAGGACGACGGCGTGGAGCCGGCCTTCAGGGCGTCGGTGACCGCGCGGCCCTGCGAGGTGGCCGAGGAGGACGGCGAGGCGGACGAGCCGGTCGCCTTCTGGGTCCCGGACGCGCTGCTCGACGGGGAGGCGCTCGGGGAGGAGGTGGAGCTGCCGCTGGCGGACGCGCTCGGGGAGGCGCTCGACGAGGCGGCGGCGCTGGCCTCCTGGGCCAGGACCGGGCGGAAGTAGAGCTTCGCGGTGGTGCCGACCTGCTGGCGGGCCTCTGCGGAGTTGGTGCCCTTGGGGATGTTGACGATGATGTTGCTGGTGCCCTGGGTCTGGACCTCCGCCTCGGACACGCCCAGACCGTTGACACGGCGGTTCATGATCTCGACCGCGGTGTCCATGTTGGTCTTGTTGATCGCGTTGGGCTGGCCCGGCTCGTTCCTCGCCTGCAGCGTGATGCTCGTACCACCGGCCAGGTCGATACCGAGACGTGGAGTGGTGTTTCCGGAGGCGAACATTCCGCCGGTGAGCGCCACGATGGCGATCAGGATGAGGGCCAGCGAGCGCCCTGGCTTGCTCTGGGCGCTCGCGCTCCGGCCCCTCTTAGGTGCTGCCACCTTCTCGTACTCCCTCTCGGGCCGCCGCGCGCCTGGTCGGTGCGGTCGGCCATGACATGGTGTCGGGATCCCGTGCGGGAAACAGACGCTCCCGGGGTGCGGGGTGCGCGTGGGATGTGCGCACCGCTCCCCGGGACACGGCTACTTCGCGTCGGAGTCGCCGTCGGTCTTCTTCGGCTCTTCGTCAGCCTTCGCCTCGGCGGTCGCGGACTCGGCCGGCCCGTCGGTCTTGGTCTCCGTGTCCTCGTCCTCGGCGGCGTCCTTCTTCCCGAGGTCGACGGCCTTGTCGTCGGAGGCGGCGGCAGCTTCGGCAGGCTCGTCGTCGGTCTCGGTGAGGGAGGAGGCGTCGTCCGGGACGACGTCGGCGTCGGACTTCAGGTCGTGCTCGACGCCGTGCACGATGCGGTTGTACTCGTCGTCCGTGAGGATGGCGCCGATCGCGTTCTTCGCGAAGAGGAGGTCGACGCCCGGGCCGGCGTCGAGGAGGACGGTGTCCTCGTTGACTTCCTTGACCGTCGCGTACATGCCCCCGATGGTGCGGACCCCGTTGCCGGGCTGGATCTCGTTCCGCATCTGCGTGGCCTGCTGCTGGCGCTTCCGGGTGGAACGCGTCATCAGGAACATGGCCGCGATGAGGACGATGAACACGAGAATGGGCAAGCTATTCACGGGACGGAATTTCCTTCGCGCAGCCGCGGCGGTGAGCGGCCTGGATGATGGGGGCGTGGTCGGCGCCGCCCGCAAAGGCGGCATCGGCGGAGTCTAGGCGAGTCCGCGCGCATGGAACAACGCTCAGCATGGCACCTGGGTTCCTGGGCCCGCCAATGCCCCGCCGTCACGAAGCGATCACGTCTGCGACGGGAGCCTGGTCCGCGGGCGCTGCGCTGTCCGGGCGAGGAGGGGCGGGAGTCCGGGACCGGTCCGGGGATACGGCGGGCACAAGACGTTCTCACCGGCAACGTCCCGGGCACCGCGAACATCGCCTACGGCCGGGAACCGGCCGGGCGCAGGTCCGGCCACCGGCCGGGCGCAGGTCCGGGCACCGAGTCACCGGGTTTCCGGGGCCGTGGGCCGGTTTTCCGCAGACCCGAAGCCCGGAGGTGCCCACGGGGCGGCCGGGCCTCCGCCGCGTCGGTCCTGGCAGGGCCCCCGCCATGTCGGTGCCGGCAGGGCCTCTGCCGTGTCGGTGCCGGAGGGCTCCGGCCGGGTCGGTGCCGGGAGGGCCCCCGCCGCGTTCGTGTCAGGTGCCGAACAGGTCCTGCTGGCCTGTTCCGCCCGTCGTGCCGCGGGGGGCGGTGAGGCCCAGGTGGGCCCAGGCGGCGGGGGTGGCGACTCGGCCGCGAGGGGTGCGGGCCAGCAGGCCCTCGCGGACCAGGAAGGGTTCGGCGACCTCCTCGACGGTCTCCCGCTCCTCCCCCACCGCGACGGCGAGGGTGGACAGGCCGACCGGTCCGCCGCCGAACAGCTTCAGCAGGGCTTGCAGGACCGCGCGGTCCAGCCGGTCCAGGCCGCGCTCGTCCACCTCGTAGACGGCGAGGGCCGCGTGCGCGATGTCACGTGTGACAAGTCCGTCCGCCTTGACCTGCGCGTAGTCCCGGACCCGGCGCAGCAGCCGGTTGGCGATACGGGGCGTACCGCGCGAGCGGCCGGCGATCTCGGCGGCGCCGGCCGGCTCGATCTCGACGTCCAGCAGGTTGGCCGAGCGGTGCACCACCCGCTCCAGCTCGCGCGGCTCGTAGAACTCCATGTGCGCGGTGAAGCCGAAGCGGTCGCGCAGCGGCGGCGGCAGCAGGCCCGCGCGGGTGGTGGCGCCGACCAGGGTGAACGGGGGCAGTTCGAGGGGAATGGCGGTGGCACCCGGGCCCTTGCCGACGATGACGTCGACCCGGAAGTCCTCCATCGCCATGTACAGCATCTCCTCGGCGGGCCGCGACATGCGGTGGATCTCGTCGAGGAAGAGGACCTCGCCCTCCTGGAGGGAGGAGAGGATCGCGGCCAGGTCGCCGGCGTGCTGGATGGCGGGGCCCGAGGTGATGCGGATGGGGGCGCCCATCTCAGCCGCGATGATCATGGAGAGGGTGGTCTTGCCCAGGCCGGGGGCGCCGGAGAGCAGCACGTGGTCGGCGGTGGCGCCACGCGCGCGTGCGGCGCGCAGCACCAGGTCGAGCTGTTCGCGGACCTTCTCCTGGCCGATGAACTCGCCGAGGTCCTTGGGGCGCAGGGCGGCCTCGACGGCCTGGTCCTCACGGTCGGCGACGGCGCCCACCAGCCGCTCCGCGTCGGCGCCGGTGTCGGTCGGGTCGTCCCAGTTCATAAGTGATGTGCCTCAGCGGTGGTGGGGTCAGCGGGCGCGGTTGAGGGTCTGGAGGGCGGCCTTCAGCAGCTGGCCGACCTGCGGGGTGCCGCCCGCCGCCTCGGCCTGCGGGGTCACGGCGGTGACGGCCTCCTCGGCCTCCCGGGTCGCGTAGCCGAGGCCGATGAGGGCGGCGTGCAGCTGGTCGCGCCAGCCCTGACTGACCGGCGCACCGATCGCGGGGGCGCCGACGGGCTCGCCGAGCCGGTCCTTCAGCTCCAGCAGCAGCTTCTGCGCACCCTTCTTGCCGATGCCGGGGACGGCGATCAGCGCCTTCTCGTCACCCGTGGCGACCGCGCGGCGCAGCGCGTCCGGGCTGTGCACGGCGAGCATCGCCTGGGCGAGCCGCGGACCGACCCCGCTCGCCGTCTGGAGCAGCTCGAAGACCTGCTTCTCGTCGTCGTCGACGAAGCCGTACAGGGTGAGCGAGTCCTCGCGTACGACCAGCGAGGTGGCGAGCTTGGCCGGCTGGCCCATGCGCAGCCCGGACAGGGTGTTGGGCGTGCACTGGACGGCGATGCCGATCCCGCCCACCTCGACCACCGCGGAGTCCGGGGCGAGGGCGGCGACCGGGCCGCTGACGAAGGCGATCATGCCGTACGGCCTTTCGTTGCGTTGGCTGCGTGCAGGGCGACGGCCTGCTGGAGTCGATTCTGCGCGGGGGCGCGCCAGATGTGGCAGATGGCGAGCGCGAGGGCGTCGGCGGCGTCGGCGGGCTTCGGCGGGGCGCTGAGCCGGAGCAGCCGGGTCACCATGGCGCCGACCTGGGCCTTGTCGGCCCGTCCGGAGCCGGTGACGGCGGCCTTGACCTCGCTGGGGGTGTGCAGGGCGACGGGGATGCCCCGGCGGGCGGCGCACAGCATGGCGACGGCGCTGGCCTGGGCGGTGCCCATCACGGTCCGTACGTTGTGCTGGCTGAACACCCGCTCCACGGCGACGAATTCGGGCCGGTGCTCGTCCAGCCACTGCTCGATGCCCTGCTCGATGGCGACCAGGCGCAGGCCGAGTTCGGCGTCCGCCGGAGTCCGTACGACCCCCACGCCGACCATGGTGAGCGGCCGCCCGGCGACGCCCTCGACGACCCCGACACCGCACCGGGTCAACCCGGGGTCCACCCCCAGTACACGCACCGCGCCCCTCCCCTCCTTGCGGCTGAACCGCCGCCGCTCTCGCGGACCTGGCCGAGCGCCGTCGTGGTTCCTCGACTGATGGCTGCGGTCCGTGGACGGCGATCTACGGATGGCGCCAGGCTAGCCGCTGCCACTGACAACGGCGGCGGGCTGGTGGGACGTGTCCCACCAGCCCGCCGATTCCGCTCAGCCCGCGGCAGCGTTACGCGTCGACCTTCTCCATGACCTCGTCGCTGACGTCGAAGTTGGCGAAGACGTTCTGCACGTCGTCGCTGTCCTCCAGGGCGTCGATCAGCTTGAAGATCTTCTTGGCGCCGTCCTCGTCCAGCTCGACCTGCATGGTCGGGACGAAGTTGGCCTCGGCGGAGTCGTAGTCGATCCCGGCGTCCTGGAGGGCGGTGCGGACGGCGACCATGTCGGTGGCCTCGCTGAGCACCTCGAAGGACTCGCCCAGGTCGTTGACTTCCTCGGCACCCGCGTCCAGGACGGCGTCGAGCACGTCGTCCTCGGTCAGCTCGCCCTTGGGGACGATCACGACGCCCTTGCGGTTGAAGAGGTACGACACCGAGCCCGGGTCCGCCATGTTGCCGCCGTTGCGGGTCATGGCGACGCGCACGTCGGAGGCGGCGCGGTTGCGGTTGTCGGTGAGGCACTCGATGAGCACCGCGACGCCGTTCGGGCCGTAGCCCTCGTACATGATCGTCTCGTAGTCGGCGCCGCCGGCCTCCAGGCCGCCGCCGCGCTTGACCGCGGAGTCGATGTTCTTGTTCGGGACCGACTGCTTCTTGGCCTTCTGGATGGCGTCGTACAGAGTCGGGTTGCCCTCGATGTCGACGCCGCCCATCCGGGCCGCGACCTCGATGTTCTTGATCAGCTTCGCGAAGAGCTTGCCGCGCTTGGCATCGATCACGGCCTTCTTGTGCTTCGTCGTAGCCCATTTAGAGTGGCCGGACATCTGCCTGTCTCCTTCGCGTAACCCATCCAAACAACGAACGCCAGAGATCCTACTAGGACTCCGTCGCCCGGTCGGCGTGCACCATGTCGACGAACAGGGAGTGCACGCGGTGGTCGCCGGTCAGTTCCGGATGGAAGGACGTGGCGAGCGCGTTGCCCTGGCGGACCGCGACGATGTGGCCCTCGTGCTCGGCGAGCACCTCGGCCTCGGCGCCGACCGACTCGACCCAGGGGGCGCGGATGAACACGCCCTCTACAGGATCGCCGTCGATCCCGCGTACGTCGACCGCCGCCTCGAACGACTCGTTCTGCCGCCCGAAGGCGTTGCGGCGCACGATCATGTCGATGCCGCCGATGGTCTCCTGGCCCGAGCGCGGGTCGAGGATCTTGTCGGCGAGCATGATCATGCCCGCGCAGGTGCCGTAGACGGGCATTCCGGCCCGCACGCGCGCGCGAAGGGGCTCCATCACGCCGAACAGGACGGCGAGCTTGGAGATGGTGGTGGACTCGCCGCCGGGGATGACGAGGCCGTCCACCTCGGCGAGTTCCTCGGGGCGCCGGACCGGCCTGGCCACGGCGTCTGCCGCGGCCAGGGCGATGAGGTGCTCCCGTACGTCGCCCTGGAGGGCCAGGACGCCTATGACAGGTGCGTCGGTCATGTGCGTGAAACCTCTGGCCTTACCAGCCGCGGTTGGCGTAGCGCTCGGCCTCGGGGAGGGTGTCGCAGTTGATGCCGACCATGGCCTCGCCGAGGTTGCGCGACGCGTCCGCGATGATCTTCGGGTCGTCGTAGAAGGTGGTCGCCTTGACGATGGCGGCGGCGCGCTTGGCCGGGTCGCCGGACTTGAAGATGCCGGAGCCGACGAAGACGCCCTCGGCGCCGAGCTGGCGCATCAGGGCCGCGTCGGCCGGGGTGGCGACACCGCCGGCGGAGAACAGCACGACCGGCAGCTTGCCGAGCTCGGCGACCTCCTTGACCAGCTCGTAGGGGGCGCGCAGCTCCTTGGCGGCGGCGTACAGCTCGTTGTTGTCGCAGCCGCGCAGCTTGGCGATCTCGCCCTTGATCTGGCGCAGGTGGCGGACGGCCTCGACGACGTTGCCGGTGCCGGCCTCGCCCTTGGAGCGGATCATGGCCGCGCCCTCGGCGATCCGGCGCAGGGCCTCGCCGAGGTTGGTGGCGCCGCAGACGAAGGGGGTGGTGAAGGCCCACTTGTCGGAGTGGTTGACCTCGTCGGCCGGGGTCAGGACCTCGGACTCGTCGATGTAGTCGACGCCGAGCGACTGCAGGACCTGGGCCTCGACGAAGTGGCCGATCCGGGACTTGGCCATCACCGGGATGGACACGGCCTCGATGATGCCCTCGATCATGTCCGGGTCGGACATCCGGGCCACGCCGCCGTCCTTGCGGATGTCGGCCGGGACCCGCTCCAGGGCCATGACGGCGACGGCGCCCGCGTCCTCGGCGATCTTCGCCTGGTCCGGCGTGACGACGTCCATGATCACGCCGCCCTTGAGCTGCTCGGCCATGCCGCGCTTCACACGGGCGGTGCCGGTCTCGGGGGTCTGGTTCTCACTGGTGGACACGGGTGACCTCACTCGCTGAAAGAGGGTTTCTGCAAACACCGAGGAAACGCGAGTGGACCAGTCCACAGCAAGGGCCAATGGGAAGGCGGTGGATCGTTTTCCGGTCAGGCCGTGCGCTCGACCAGCGCGGCAGGCGGTTCGTCGTCCATCTCGAAGGCCAGCGGGAAGGGGGCGTGCCCGGCCAGCCGGAACCAGCGGACCTTGCGGTGCTCGCGCAGCCGGCGGGCCGCGCCGACGGCGTCGTTGTGGAAGCGGCGGGCCATCGGGACCCGGCGCACGGACTCGGCCAGCTCCCTCGCGGCGGCGTCGCCGCCGGGCGCCTGACGGACCTCCTCGACCTGCTGCGGGTGCTCGAAGACGGCCCGCAGCGCCTGGCTCAGCTCGCTCTCCGCGACCTCCCGCTGCTCCTCCTCGGCCTGCCGGGCGGCATGCGCGGCCTCGTACAGCACGATCGAGGAGGCAGGATCCAGCACCCCCGAGGTCGCCAGCTCCTGAGCCACCGACGCGCGCCGCAGCAACTGCGCGTCGAGGGCGGCCCGGGCCGCGTCGATCCGCGCATGCAGCCGGTCCAGCCGACCGGCGGTCCAGCTCAGATAGAGCCCGATCACCACGAGGGCGGCAAGAATCCAGAGAGTCCAGACGAGGGAAGCGCTCACGGGCGGAACGCTATAGGAGACGCCCACGGCAGCGCCCCGTCAGGGGCGCGGGGAACTGCGCGCCCGGCCACGACGGCGCCGCACCCGCCGGACGTCACAGCGCGGCACTTCCTGATATCGGCGCCCCTCCCAGCGGAGCGCCTAGTCCCGCGCCAACCCGAACCGCGCCCGCAGCCCCGACCGCTCGTCCGCCGCCACCGCCGCCGCGCCCGCCGTCACCGTCTCGTAGACGGACAGGATGTCCGCGCCCACCGTGGACCAGTCGAAGCGCCGCACGTGCACGCTGCCGCGGGCGCTCAGCCCGGCCCGGCGCTCCGGGTCCGCCAGGAGCCGTACCGCCGCCTCCGCCAGCGCGCCCGCGTCCTCGTTGGCGAAGAGCTCGCCCGCCGCCCCCTGGTCCAGGACCTGGGCGAAGGCGTCGAGGTCGGAGGCGAGGACGGGGGCACCCGCCGACAGGGCTTCGACCAGGATGATCCCGAAGCTCTCGCCGCCCGTGTTGGGCGCGATGTACAGGTCGAGGCTGCGCAGGAAGCGGGCCTTGTCGTCGTCGCTGATCATGCCGAGGAACTCGACGCGGGAGCGCAGATCGGCGGGGAGGGACTCGACCGCGGCCTCCTCGTCGCCCCGGCCGGCCACCAGGAGCCGGGTCTGCGGGCGGGCGGCGAGGATCTCGGGCAGGGCCCGCATCAGGACCGGGAGGCCCTTGCGGGGCTCGTCGATGCGGCCGATGAAGCCGATGGTGTCGCCCTGCCACTCGGGGCGCGGCTCGGCCTTGGCGAAGAAGTCGACGTCCACGCCGTTGGGGATCACGACGGCGTCGCCGCCGAGGTGCTCGACCAGGGTGCGGCGGGCGTACTCGCTGACCGCGATCCGGGCGCTGATCTTCTCCAGGGCGGCCTGGAGGATCGAGTACGCGGCGATCATCGCGCGGGAGCGCGGGTTGGAGGTGTGGAAGGTCGCCACCATCGGGCCCTGGGCCGCCCAGCAGGTCAGCAGGCCGAGGGACGGGGAGGTCGGCTCGTGGATGTGGACCACGTCGAACGCGCCGTCGTGCAGCCAGCGGCGCACCCGCGCGGCGGACAGGAAGCCGAAGTTGAGACGGGCCACCGAGCCGTTGTACGGCACCGGGACGGCGCGGCCGGCCGAGACGACGTAGGGCGGCAGCGGGGTGTCGTCGTCGGCGGGGGCGAGGACGGAGACCTCGTGGCCCAGGCGGATGAAGTACTCGGCGAGGTCGCGGATGTGGAACTGGACGCCACCCGGGACGTCCCAGGAGTAGGGGCAGACGATCCCGATCCTCACGACGGTCCCTTCGCGGGGTCGAGGTCGGCGAGCCACAAGCGCTGGAGCATGTGCCAGTCCTCCGGATGGTCGGCGATCCCGGTGGCGAAGGCGTCGGCCAGCGCCTGTGTCATGACAGACGTCTTCGACGCTTTGTCACCTGACTCGGGTACCTCGATCGGGGCGTGCACGCGGCCCTGCATGACGGGGCTGTCGTCGTACCAGAGCGTGACGGGCAGCAGGAGCGCGCCGGTCTGCTGGGCCAGCAGGGCGGGTCCGGCGGGCATCCGCGCGGTGTCGCCGAAGAAGTCGACCTCGATGCCGGAGGCGGACAGGTCGCGGTCGGCGACCAGGCAGACCAGGCCGCCGTCGCGCAGCCTGCGCGCCAGGGTGCCGAAGGCGGAGCCGCCGCTGTGCGGCAGGACCTCCATGCCGAGGCCCTCGCGGTAGGCGACGAAGCGGTCGTAGAGCGTCTCCGGCTTCAGGCGCTCGGCGACCGTGGTGAACGGGGTCTTCAGCTCGGTGGTGACCCAGGCGCCGGCCAGGTCCCAGTTGGCCAGGTGCGGAAGCGCGAGGATCACACCGCGGTCGGAGGCGAGGCCGTCGGTGAGGTGGTGGACGTCCTTGGGGACGAAGCCGCCGCGGATCCGCTCCTCGCTCCAGGACGGCAGCCGGAAGGACTCCATCCAGTAGCGCAGGTACGAGCGCATGCCGGCCCTGGAGAGCTCGCGCAGCCGCTCCGGGCCCGCGTCGGGCCGCACGCGCGCGTAGTTCGACTCCAGCCGCTGGACGCCCTTGCCGCGCTGCCGCCAGGCGAGGTCCGCGACGGAGTTGCCGAGGCGCACGGCGACCGGTTCGGGGAGCTTCCTGACGGTGCTCCAGCCGAGACCGTACAGAGAGTCGGTGAGCCGGTCGGCGGCGGTCACTGGGAGGCCTCGCTCCCGTGCGAGGCATTCTCGCGCTCGGCCGCGGCCTCCGCCTCGGCGGACTCCCGGCGGACCGTGACGACCCGCTGGACCAGGGTGACCAGGCTGCCCACGGCGACGATCCACAGGGCGATCGGCAGCAGGATCTGGATGTGCGGGACGCCGAACTTGTGGAAGCCGGCCAGACCGGCCGCCACCAGCGAGATCACCAGGCGCTCGGCACGCTCCACGAGACCGTTGACCGCCACCGGCAGCCCGATCGACTCGCCGCGCGCCTTGGTGTACGACACCACCTGGCCGCTGGCCAGGCAGAAGATGGAGACCGCGCACAGGACGTTGTCGTTCCCGTTGCCCGCGTACCAGAGAGCGAAGCCGCCGAAGATCGCGCCGTCGGCGACCCGGTCCAGGGTGGAGTCCAGGAAGGCGCCCCAGCGGCTGGTGCGGCCCAGCTGGCGGGCCATGTTGCCGTCCACCAGGTCCGAGAACACGAACAGCGTGATCACGATCGTGCCCCAGAAGAACTCGCCCCGGGGGAAGAAGACCAGCGCGCCCGCGACCACTCCGGCCGTGCCGAGGAGCGTGACCGTGTCCGGGCTCACGCCCCTGCGGATGAGAAACGCGGCGAACGGTGTGAGGACACGCGTGAAGAATGCACGCGCGTACTTGTTCAGCATGGCCTTCCCGACGGTCGTAGCGCCGTGCGGCCCCTGCTGGCCACCCCGGCTGGCCCATCGTAGCCACGCGCGCGTGTGTGCGACGGGTGGGCACTCGCAGGAGGGGCCGGCGGCCCGGCGGGAAGGGTCCCGCGGGCACGATCACGTCGTTCGTATGGACGCACCGTGACGGGAGTGGAAAGCTCGAATAACCGCGGGCGTCATCGGAGCCGCCACCGCACGCGGCCCGCCATGCTCGCCCGCGCCCACAGAGACCTCACCGTGCACGGGAGGCATAACCATGGGCGACAAGGTCAAGGAACACCCCGGAGCCGCCGGCAGGGCAAGGGCGGCCGACCACCCCGCGTCTGTACGGAATGTGGTGCTGGTCGGCCACTCCGGATCGGGAAAGACCACCTTGGTGGAGGCGCTCGCGCTGACCGCGGGAGCGGTGAACCGGGCGGGCCGGGTGGAGGACGGCGGGACCGTCTCGGACTACGACGACATCGAGCACCGGCAGCAGCGCTCCGTACAGCTGTCGCTGGTACCGGTCGAATGGAACGGAATCAAGATCAACATCCTGGACACCCCGGGATACGCCGACTTCGTCGGTGAGCTGAGGGCCGGTCTGCGCGCGGCGGACGCGGCCCTCTTCGTCGTCTCGGCCTCGGACGGGGTGGACGGCTCGACCCGGATGGTGTGGGAGGAGTGCGCCGCCGTCGGGATGCCGCGGGCGATCGTCGTCACGCACCTGGAGGCCGCCCGCGCGGACTTCCAGGAGATGACCCGGGTGTGCGCCGAGGCGTTCGGGGCCGACGACCCCGACGCCGTGCTCCCGCTCTACCTGCCGCTGTACGGCCCGCAGGGTCCGGACGGGCACGCGCCCGTGACCGGCCTGGTCGGGCTGCTCACGCAGAAGCTGTTCGACTACTCCACCGGCGAGCGCAAGGAGTCCGAGCCGGGCCCCGAGCAGCTGCCGGACATCGAGGACGCCCGCAACCGGCTCATCGAGGGGATCATCTCGGAGAGCGAGGACGAGACCCTCATGGACCGCTATCTGGGCGGCGAGGAGATCGATCTCAAGACGCTGATCGAGGACCTGGAGCGGGCCGTGGCCCGCGGGTCCTTCTTCCCCGTCCTGGCCGCCGCCCCGGCCGCCGACGGCGCCCGCCAGGGCCTCGGCACGGTCGAGCTCCTGGAACTGGTCACCGGCGGCTTCCCGACGCCGTTCGAGCACCCCACGCCGGGCGTCACCACCCTCGACGGCGAGCCGCGCGAGATCAAGCCGTGCGACACCGGCGGCCCGCTGGTCGCGGAGGTCGTGAAGACCGCCTCCGACCCGTACGTCGGCCGGGTCTCGCTGGTCCGGGTCTTCTCCGGCACCCTGCGCCCCGACGAGACGGTCCACGTCTCCGGGCACGGGCTGGCCGACCGCGGCCACGAGGACCACGACGTCGACGAGAAGATCGGCGCCCTGTCCACACCGTTCGGCAAACAGCAGCGGCCGGTCACCCATGTCATCGCCGGTGACCTCGCGTGCGTGGCGAAGCTCGGCCGCGCGGAGACCGGGGACACCCTCTCCGGCCGGGACGACCCGCTGCTCATGGAGCCGTGGGAGATGCCCGACCCGCTGCTGCCGCTCGCCATCGAGGCGCACAGCAAGGCGGACGAGGACAAGCTCTCCCAGGGCCTGTCCCGCCTGGTCGCCGAGGACCCGACGATGCGCCTCGAACAGAACCAGGACACCCACCAGGTGGTGCTGTGGTGCCTCGGCGAGGCGCACGCGGACGTCGCCCTGGAGCGGCTGCGCAGCCGGTACGGCGTCCAGGTCGACGTCGTACCGCACAAGGTGTCCCTCCGGGAGACGTTCGCCGGGAAGTCCGCCGGGCGCGGCCGGCACGTCAAGCAGTCCGGCGGGCACGGGCAGTTCGCGATCTGCGAGATCGAGGTGGAGCCCCTGCCGGGCGGTTCCGGCATCGAGTTCGTCGACAAGGTGGTCGGCGGCGCGGTGCCCCGGCAGTTCATCCCGTCGGTCGAGAAGGGCATCAGGGCCCAGGCCGTCAAGGGGGTCGCCGCCGGCTACCAGTTGGTCGACGTGCGGGTCACCCTGCTCGACGGCAAGGCGCACTCGGTGGACTCCTCCGACGCCGCCTTCCAGACGGCGGGCGCGCTGGCGCTGCGGGAGGCCGCCGCGGACGCGAGGATCCATCTCCTCGAACCGGTCGCCGAGGTGTCCGTGCTGGTCGGCGACGACTACGTGGGCGCGGTGATGAGCGACCTGTCCGGGCGGCGCGGCCGGGTGCTCGGCACCGAGCAGACCAGCGGCGGACGCACCCTGATCAAGGCGGAGGTACCGGAGTTCGAGATCGGGCGGTACGCGGTCGACCTGCGCTCCCTGTCGCACGGCACGGCGCGTTTCAGCCGCTCCTACGCCCGGCACGAACCGATGCCGCCACAGATCGCCGAGAAGATTCGCGAACAGGCCAAAGACACCTCCTGATCGGTGCCGCGGCGAACGTTCGGCGGACGGCTTCGGCCGTCCGCCGACGGCTGCCGGTGGCTGGGGATACTCTGAGTACTTGATCAACAGGTGTGCGGAGTACGGAAGTCGGGAAGGCCGCAGAAGCGGGACGGCGGCAAGTGGGGGCGGGAATGAGCTTCGAGGACTTCTTCGGGCCACAGGTGCCCAGGCCGGGCGGCGAGGCGCAGGCACCGACCTACGCCCTGGCCTCGGCGGCCTACCGGGACACACCGATGGAGGAGATCAAGAAGGCCGACAACGAGTGGCACCAGTCCTCGGTCAGCGAGGGCCGCAAGTGGGCGAAGATATTCCGGCCCAACTTCGGTGAGGCGTACTCCCAGGCGGTCATCGACCGCATGCTGGGCGTCGGCCGCAAACCCCTCGTCCAGTCCTTCGGCAGCGAACCCCAGGTGGTCGTCGAGCACTGCCTCGCGGCCAACCGCATCCGCCGCGAACGCGACACCCGGCTCACCGCCGTCATGTTCCTGTGCGGCGTGCTCTTCCTGCCCGGACTCCTCGTCTGGCTGGGCGTCTTCCAGCTCCGGGCCACCATGATGAAGGCCGACAACAAGCGGGTCTCCGGGCTCGGCAGCGCCCTGCTGGCCGCCGTCGGCGTCGTCGCGATCGTCTTCCTGATCCGGATGCCCCTCACCGGCTTCTGGGGCTGGTACGCGCGTGGCTGCATCGTGCTCCCGGTGGTCGGCTGGTACCTGGCCAAGCGGCTCTGCGAGCGCACCGCGCGGGACCTGCGCGAGGCCTGGGACGGCCTGCTGTCCGGCGGCAGCGTCGGCGCGAAGGTCCCGGAGGCGGTGCCGACCAGCCCCGACCAGGCGGCGGCCGAGCAGCTGCGCCAGTCCCTGGCCCGGCTCAGCGCCGAGCAGCAGTCCAACTCGGTCTTCTACGCCGGGCCCAAGGGCATACTCGGCATGGGCACCCGCTGGGGCTCCTGGCACCTCGCGGAGGAGCTGGTCCCGCTCGATCCGGTCAAGGGCGTCCACGAGTTCCGTGCCTGGACGGTCGTCCGGGAGATCGAGAAGGAGCTGAGCGTGCTGCACCGGCAGCACCTGAAGACCGGCGGCTTCCCGGCGCCCCAGGTCAGGCACTGGATCGTCACCCATGTCGGAGAGGGCGCCAAGGCGGTGTCCCGGCCCGAGGGGGACTACCAGGTGGGCCCCGCCGACGTGGAGCGGATCTGCAACAACAACCACTTCGACAAGGGCGAACGGCACTACCTGGGCGTGCAGTGGCCGCACCTGTGGGACGGCGGCCTGATCATCACGATGATGGCCACCGTGACCGTGCTGAAGGAGACCCTGCGGATCGAGGTCACCGGACACGCCCTCGGCCCGGTCAACGGCCTGTTCAGCGGCAAACCCGAGGCCCCCACCAAGACGGTGGCCAAGACCGTCCGGTTCTGGGAGACCCGGACGATCAAGCTGCCGCTGGTCACCCCGGACGAGGTGGTCCGGCTCGCCGCGCGGGCGTCGATCAGCTGGTATCCGCCGCTGCTGAAGTGGCTCGGCGGCTCCCTCGGCCTGCCCGAGCCGTTCGGCCTGCGGCACGCCTGGGCCGACCAGCCGTGGAAGCACCGCTTCATGGCCGACGACGCGCTGCGCGCGGCCACGCCGGTGCTCCGGGCGGTGCACCGGGCCGCGTTCACCGTGCTCAAGGAGCACGACGTCAACATGGACAAGTTCAACGCGCGGGCGGGAGCGCTCAGCGGGTCGGTCCAGGAGGCGTCACCGAAGAAGGCCGACACGTACGACGCGTGAGGCAGCGCTCCGCTGGAACTGGCGCGCTGCGCCGTCGTCTGTCCGCGGCGCCGTCGTGGCTGGTCGCGCAGTTCCTCCCCCAGCCTTCGGCCGGGGGTGCCCCCAGCGCCCCCTTCGGGGCGCTGCGCTGCTGTTCAGTGTGCCGTCGGCCAGGCCTCGGCCAGCATCTTGCGGGTGTCCGCGAGCAGTTGCGGCAGCACGCGGGTGTGGCCGACCACCGGCATGAAGTTCGTGTCGCCGCCCCAGCGCGGGACGATGTGCTGGTGCAGGTGGGCCGCGATGCCGGCGCCCGCCACCGTGCCCTGGTTCATGCCGATGTTGAATCCGTGGGCGCCGGACGCCGTGCGCAGCGCGGTCATCGCCTGCTTGGTCAGCTCGGCCAGCTCGACGGTCTCCGGGCCGGTCAGGTCCGTGTAGTCGGCGACGTGCCGGTACGGCACCGTCATCAGGTGACCGCCGTTGTACGGGTAGAGGTTGAGCACCGCGTAGACGTGCTCGCCGCGCCGGACGATCAGCCCGTCCTCGTCGGACTTGGCCGGGATCGAGCAGAAGGGGCAGCCGTCGTCGGCCCCCGGACCGGTCGGCTTGTTCTCACCCTGGATGTAGGCCATCCGGTGGGGCGTCCACAGGCGCTGGAACGCGTCCTGCGTCCCCACTCCGATCTGCTGCTCCGGCTCACTCGTCATGCTAGGCAGCATATGGCTTCGCCCGTTCGCGGCGTGTCGCCGGGGCCGGGGGAAAGCCCCGGGCGGCGAAGCTGGGCGGATGGACGACGACAGCCGGCTGAAGCGCTGGGACCGGAGGACCGACCTCGTGCTCGGCGCCGCCTCGCTGGTCTTCCTCGGCTCGTACGCGGTGCATGTGCTGCTGCCCCGGATGCCGGACGCCGCGCACGCCTTCTTCCTGTCGCTGCTGTACACGGCCTGGGCGCTGTTCGCCGTCGACTACGCGGTGCGCTGGCGGCTCAGCGGCGAGGGGCCCCGGTTCGTACGGCGGCACTGGCTGGACACGGTCGTCCTGGTGCTGCCGCTGCTGCGGCCGGTGCGGGTCGTGCGGACCTACGAGTCGATCCAGCGCCGGCGCGGGGAACCCCGGCTCCCGTTGCACGCGCGCGTGGCGCTCTACTCGACGCTGTCGATCTCCCTGCTGGGGTTCTCCGGCGCCCTCGCCGTCTACCAGGTCGAACGCTCGGCCCCGAACGCCACCATCCGCACCTTCGGCGACTCCCTGTGGTGGACGTGCTCGACCCTCTCCACGGTCGGCTACGGCGACTACGTCCCGGTGACCACCCTGGGGCGGTTCATCGCGGCGGGGCTGATGGCCTGCGGACTTGCGCTGCTGGGCACGGTCACGGGGTCGTTCTCGTCCTGGATGCTGCAGCGGTTCGCGCTGAACGAGGACGAGAGGAGGCCCCCGGAGAAGTGATCTCCGAGGGCCCCTGACGGAGGCGGGGCGGATCAGACCTGGGTCCGCTCCTCGACCACCTTCACGATCTTGGCGATGGCCTCGTCGAACGGGATGCCGTTCTCCTGCGAGCCGTCGCGGTAGCGGAAGGAGACCGAACCGGCCGCCATGTCCTCGTCGCCCGCGATGACCATGAAGGGCACCTTCTGCTTCTGGGCGTTGCGGATCTTCTTCTGCATGCGGTCGGAGGACGCGTCCACCTCGACCCGCAGGCCCTTCTTCTTCGCCTCGGCGGCGAACTTGTGCAGGTAGTCGACGTGCGCGTCGCCGATCGGGATGCCCACCGCCTGCACCGGCGCCAGCCACGCCGGGAACGCGCCCGCGTAGTGCTCCAGGAGCACCGCGAAGAACCGCTCGATGGAGCCGAACAGGGCGCGGTGGATCATCACCGGACGCTGCTTGGAGCCGTCGGCGGAGGTGTACTCCAGGTCGAAGCGCTCGGGCAGGTTGAAGTCCAGCTGGACGGTCGACATCTGCCAGGTGCGGCCGATGGCGTCCTTGGTCTGCACGGAGATCTTCGGGCCGTAGAAGGCGGCGCCGCCCGGGTCGGGGACGAGCGGGAGGCCCTGCTTCTCGGCGACCGAGCGGAGCGTCTCGGTGGCCTCCTCCCAGACCTCGTCGGAGCCGACGAACTTCTCCGGGTCCTTGGTGGAGAGCTCCAGGTAGAAGTCGGTCAGGCCGTAGTCGCGCAGCAGGTTCAGGACGAAGGTGAGCGTCTTGTCGAGCTCCTCCGCCATCTGCTCCTTGGTGCAGTAGATGTGCGCGTCGTCCTGGGTGAAGCCGCGGGCCCGGGTCAGGCCGTGCACGACGCCCGACTTCTCGTACCGGTACACGGTCCCGAACTCGAAGAGGCGCAGCGGCAGTTCACGGTAGGAGCGGCCGCGCGCGTCGAAGATCAGGTTGTGCATCGGGCAGTTCATGGGCTTGAGGTAGTAGTCCACGCCCTCGTCGAGCTGCATGGGCGGGTACATGCCGTCGGCGTACCAGTCCAGGTGCCCGGAGGTCTCGAAGAGCTTCCCCTTGGTGGCGTGCGGGGTGTAGACGAACTCGTAGCCCTCCTCCTCGTGCCGGCGGCGCGAGTAGTCCTCCATCACGCGGCGGACGACGCCGCCCTTGGGGTGGAAGACGGCGAGGCCGGAACCGATCTGCTCCGGGATGGAGAACAGGTCGAGCTCGCTGCCCAGCTTGCGGTGGTCGCGCTTCTCGGCCTCGGCGAGGAAGTCCAGGTACTCCTTCAGCTCGTCCTTGGACGGCCAGGCGGTGCCGTAGATGCGCTGGAGCATCGGGTTCTTCTCGCTGCCGCGCCAGTAGGCGGCGGCGTTGCGCATCAGCTTGAACGCCGGGATGAGGCGGGTGGAGGGCAGGTGGGGACCGCGGCAGAGGTCCTTCCAGCACAGCTCGCCGGTCTTGGCGTCCAGGTTGTCGTAGATCGTCAGCTCGCCGGCGCCGACCTCGACGTCCGCGCCGTCGTCGCTGGACGCGGAGCCCTTGAGGCCGATCAGCTCCAGCTTGTACGGCTCGTCCGCCAGCTCCTCGCGGGCCGCCTCGTCGGTGACGACACGGCGGGCGAACTTCTGCCCGCGCTTCTGGATCTCCTGCATCTTCTTCTCGATGGCCTTGAGGTCATCGGGGTGGAAGGGCTTCTCGACGTCGAAGTCGTAGTAGAAGCCGTCCTTGACGGGCGGGCCGATGCCCAGCTTGGCCTCGGGGAAGAGCTCCTGCACGGCCTGGGCCATGACGTGCGCGGTGGAGTGGCGCAGGATGTTGAGGCCGTCCTCGGAGGAGATCTCGACGCCCTCGACGGTCTCGCCGTCCCGCACCTCGTACGCGAGGTCCCTGAGCTCACCGGCCACCCGGGCGGCGACGATCGAGCGCTCGCCGGCGAAGAGCTCGGCGGCCGTAGTGCCCGTCGTCACCACGCGCTCTTCCCGCTCGGAATCGCGTTGGATGATCACACGGACGTCTGACACCGGTCTCTCCTGACTGAAGGTGGATGCGGCGCCATACCAGGAGCGCGCGCAATAGGGGATCGTACCGACCCCGACCCTCCGTCCGCGAAACGGTTACCGTCAGTCCGCGCTCAGTCGCAGTCGTCCCCGGTGCACGCCTCCTCGAAGAAGTCGAGGTTCTCCTGCAGCGACTTCATCAGCCGGTCCCGCTCGGCCTCGTCCACCTGGACCGGCGCGACCCCGAAGGCGCCGGACAGCCGCCGGAAGCCGCCCCGGCTCTCCAGGCGCCCGTGCACGCGCACCGGAAGGCCCACGAGATGCGCCTGCCCGGCGATCCGGTAGTCCTCCTCGTCGAGGGTGACCCGGACGTACGGCACCTCGGCCCCGGCGATCACCCGCAGCCGTACCGCGCCCTCGCCGCGCGGCTCGGAGCGGCGCATCCGCACGACGGTGCCGGTGACCCGGACCGCGACCGAGGGTTCGTCGCGCAGGTAGCGGGCGCCGGCCTCGCGCAGCACGGGCAGGTCGCCGGGCGAGAACTCGATCGGCTCGGTGGTGGCCGCGCAGTCGTCGGGGACCCCGGCGCCCGGCGCCCACTCCACGGAGACCCGGGCGCCTTCCGTGCCGCGTACGAGCGTGACGAGGGCGTCGGTCAGCTCCCGGCTCACGCCCGCCTCGACGGCGCCGTCGAAGGCGTCCATGCCGCCGGTGGCCCGCTGGTAGTCGATGGCCTCGCGGACGGCGTACAGGGCCTGGTGGAGGCGTACGGCGAGGGGCCGGCCCGTGCCGACGGGCACGAACGCGGCCAGGCCGCGCCCGCCGTCCGCCGAGCCGACCAGGACCGACTCCAGCATGGCGGCGGCCGCGCGCTTGTGCCGGGCGCCGTAGTAACCGGCACGCGCGCGGGTGGCCAGCGCGCCGGCCAGCAGGGTCTGCCGGGCGGCGGTGCGCAACTGTTCCTCGACCGTCCAGGACGCGGCGTCCGCGGGTCCGCTGGGCACGTCCCGCCACCAGCGGATCTCGTCGCTGGGCACGGCGAGCCCGACCAGCACCTCACGCGCGGCGGGCGTACCGCTGCGCACGAGAGCCGTGAGCGCCTCCCCGAGCAGGTCGTCACTGTCCGGGAAGGCGCGGTTCTCGGGTACCAGCAGGCTGGTGCCGGTGTTGCCCGGCCCGGGTGGGGTCCAGCGGCCGTAGCGTCCCGGTGCGCCCCCGCGCCGCTGCCAGCCGTGCCGGCGCAGCAGGGCGCCGAGCACGGCCGGGTCGACCTCGGCGGGCTCGGGGGGATGGTTCCAGTGGGGCCCGTGGAGATCGTCGGGATGCGGCCGGACCTCCCGCAGCTGCTCCTCGTACGGACGGTGCCTCATGGTCTGCCTCCCGTCCCGACCCGCGTCATGATCTCGCAGAGCGCCCGGTCGTCGAAGATGCGCGAGGTCGGAACCCGCACGGTGGTCCGGTGCCGGCCGGTGATCTGGTGCCCTGCCAGGTTGACCCAGTAGCAGCAGTGGCGCAGATCGAGCCGGTCGTGGCTGGCGCGCAGCCAGTCGTCCTGGGAGCGCGGTACCAGCATCACCACCAGGATCTTGTGCACCGACACCGGTGTGCGGGCGAGCTTGCGCAGGTGGTCGTTGTCCAGCGTGAAGGAGAAGAAACGTCCCGGCGGGTTGGGTGCGATCTGGTAGGTGCACTTGAGCTGCACCTTTATCGTCACCTCGTCGTCGACGGTGTGACCGGGCGAGCCGTGGCTGACGTGCCAGTCGATGCCGTTGTCGGGGAACGGCTGCGACAGCGAGCAGCCGGCCGCCGCCGCGACGGCATGCAGATAGCCCACCTGCAGTGTCTCCATGCAGGCGGTGGTCGCGAGTGTGCCGCGATGGGGGCCCGTACGTTCGGGCAGCAGCCCGCCCCGTTCGGGCTGCGCTATCGCCATGACCAACAGCCTTCCCAGCCAAAGAGTTTCCCCGTGGCGGGCCGCTGAACTGCAAAGACCCGCACTCCTGTTGTGTCCTTCCGGCGTACGCCGCAAACGGCCCGGGTATCACCAAACGGGCAGAAGACGGAACGTCACCTGCCGTGGGTGAACGAGGAGTTGTATTGGCATGACGTGCTGGTACGAGGGGCCCCTGGCGGCCTTCGACACGGAGACCACGGGCGTGGACGTGGAGACCGACCGCATCGTGTCCGCCGCGGTCGTCGTCCAGGACGCCCCGGGCACCCGACCCCGGGTGACCCGCTGGCTGGTCAACCCGGGTGTGCCGGTGCCGGAAGCGGCGACGGCGGTGCACGGGCTGACGGACGAGCACCTCCAGCGCAACGGCCGTTGGCCGGCGCCGGTGATGCATGAGATAGCCGAGGAACTGGCCGAGCACGCGGCGATGCACCGCCCGCTGGTGGTGATGAACGCGCCGTTCGATCTGACGCTGCTGGACCGGGAGTTGCGCCGGCACCGGGCGTCCGCACTGGACCGCTGGTTCGAGGCGAGCCCGCTGCTCGTCCTCGACCCCCGGGTCCTGGACAAGCATCTGGACCGCTACCGCAAGGGCCGCCGGACCCTGACCGACCTGTGCGCGCACTACGAGGTGACCCTCGAAGGCGCGCACGACGCGGGCGCGGACGCGCTCGCGTCCCTGGAGCTCGTACGGGCGCTGGGCCGCCGTTTCGCGGCCCGCCTGGAGCGCCTGACCCCGGCCGAGCTGCACACCCTGCAGACGACCTGGCACGCGGCGCAGGCCCGCGGCCTCCAGGCATGGTTCACCCGCAGCGGCACACCGGAGACGGTGAACCAGGACTGGCCGCTGCGTCCGGAACTGCCGACGGCGGCGTGACGGGCGGGGCGCCGGCACCGGCGCCCCGCCCCGACGCCACCGGGTGCCGGCGCAGCAGCGCCCGCGCCGAGTTCTCCGCGTCCGTGAAACCGGCGCGTCCCACGTCGGTGAGGGTGACCTCGACCGTCCTGCGGTCGCCGGCCCGGCGGTCGCGTTCGATCAGTCCGGCCTCCTGCAGTCCCTTCAGGACGAAGGACATCCGGTTTCCCGATTCCCCGAGGAGTGCCGTGAGCCGGGCCACGGGCACGGGCACGGGCCCCGCCCCGGACCGGCCGTCTGCTTCGGCTTCGGCTTCGGCTTCGGCTTCGGCGAGGGCACCGAGGACGAGGTAGTCGTGCAGCGAGAGGCCGTGCCGGGCCCGCAGCTCGCCGTGCAGGAGACCCAGGGTCCGCAGGACGGACGGAGGCTGCGGCCGGGCGGTGTCCGGCGGATCACGGTCGGTCATCTTCGCTCCTCAGAGGTCGTCGCTCGGGCCGCGGACGCGCGGCCCGACGGTCACAACCGGATTCCGTACGACCCCGATCGCGCACCGGATGGACAGCGGGCCCTCGGATGAGGACACGGCCCCCTAGCGCGCGTCGCCGGATGTCCCGATGTGAGGCAAATGTGGCCCGCTGGGCCGTCCGTCTCCCCGCGCCCCGCGTTCTAGCGTCGACAGCCCGACGACTTCGCACAGGGAAGAAGGCGGTGCGCGCCATGACGTCGCCATCAGAAACCGCTCCAGCGGCGGTGCACAGGCTGGACTTCGGACTCAACCAATGGGTCGTGGACGAGCAGCGACAGCGCTACCTGCACGACCCGGACTCGGTCGACGAGACGTGGCGGGACTTCTTCGCGGCCCCGCCGTCCCCGACCGTCCCGGCCCCCCCTGCCGTCCCGGTGCCCCCTGCCGTCCCGGCCCCCCGCGCCGTCCCGGAGCGCCGGGACGGCGCCGAGGCGGCGGTCGGGGCCGTCCGGGTCGCGGCCCTGATCCACGCCTACCGGGTGCGCGGCCATCTGACGGCCGACACGAACCCGCTCGGGCCGAGGTCCGCCGCGGCGCATCCGGGGCTGGACATCGCCGCGTTCGGGCTGCACGAGGCGGACCGGGCGGCGGAGTTCGCCGTGGACGGCTTCGCCGGGCACACCACGATGACGCTCGACGACGTGCTCGGCGCGTTGCGGGAGTTCTACTGCGGCAGCGCGGGGTTCGAGTACATGCACATCCAGGACCCCGGCGAACGCCGCTGGATCCAGCGGCGCGTCGAGAACGGGCGGCACCGGCCGGACCGTGCCGGTCAGCTCCGGATCCTCTACCGGCTGGGAGCGGCGGAAGCCTTCGAGACGTTCCTCCAGACCAAGTACGTGGGCCACAAGCGGTACTCGCTCGAAGGCGGCGAGTCGGCCGTCGTGCTGCTGGACGCCCTGCTGCTCCGCGCCATCGAGGAAGGCGTCGCGGAGGCCGTCATCGGGATGGCGCACCGCGGCCGGCTCAACGTCCTGGCCAACATCGTCGGCAAGTCCTACGCCCAGATCTTCGGCGAGTTCGAGGACGCCGTGGACATCGGGTCCGTCCAGGGTTCGGGGGACGTGAAGTACCACCTCGGTGCCGAGGGCACCTACCACGACCTGCACGGCGGCACCATCGCCGTCTCGGTCGTGGCGAACCCCTCGCATCTGGAGGTCGTGGGCCCGGTCGCCCAGGGAGTGGTGCGCGCCAGGCAGGACCAGGCCGCGGAGCACGGCGGGCGCCGGCCGGTCCTGCCGGTCGTCGTGCACGGCGACGCGGCCTTCGCCGGCCAGGGTGTGGTCGCCGAGACCCTGAACATGTCGCAGCTGCCCGGCTACCGCACGGGCGGGACGGTCCACGTGGTCGTCAACAACCAGGTCGGCTTCACCACCGCGCCCGCGAGCGGCCGCTCGGGCACCTACGCCACCGATGTGGCGCGGATGGTGGAGGCGCCGGTCTTCCACGTCAACGGCGACGACCCGGAGGCCGTCGACCGCGTCGCGCGGCTGGCGTTCGACTACCGCCGGACGTTCGGCAAGGACGTCGTGGTCGATCTGGTCTGCTACCGGCGCCACGGGCACAGCGAGGTCGACGACCCGTCCGTCACGCAGCCGGTGATGTACGACCGCATCGACTCCAGGGCCTCGGTGCGCGCGCTGTACGCCGAAGCCCTGATGAGCCGCGGGGACATCGGCGAACAGCAGGTGGAGAGCGCCGGCCGCGCCTACCGGGACCACCTGGAGCGGGCCTTCGCCGAGACCCGCGGGCTGTCCGCGTCCGGACCCGCCGAGGACGCTCCCGGCGCCGAGGGCCTGCGCGGCACCGGACGGGAGCCCGCCCGCCGCGCGGTGACCGCGGTCGACGAGTCGACCGTCCGGCGGGTCGTCGCGTCGCAGACCGACCTGCCGCCGGGGTTCACCGTGCACCCGCGCGTCCTGCCGCAGCTCCGGCGGCGTGCGGCGACGCTCACGACCGGGACGGTCGACTGGGCCACCGCGGAGCTGCTGGCGATCGGTTCACTGCTGCTGGAGGGCGTCCCGGTGCGGCTGGCCGGGCAGGACTCGCGGCGCGGCACCTTCGGCCAGCGCCATGCCGTACTGATCGACCGGCACACCGGCGCGGAGCACACGCCGCTGAGCTCCCTGGGCCCGCGGGCCGCGAGCTTCGCGCCGTACGACTCGATGCTGTCCGAACTGGCGGCGCTGGCCTTCGAGTACGGCTACGCGCTGGCCCGCCCGGAGGCCCTGGTGCTGTGGGAGGCGCAGTTCGGGGACTTCGCCAACGGTGCGCAGACGGTCGTCGACGAGTACATCGCGTCGTCCGAGCAGAAGTGGGGCCGGCGGTCCGCGGTGACGCTGCTGTTGCCGCACGGCCTGGAGGGGCAGGGCCCGGACCACTCCTCCGCCCGGATCGAGCGCTTCCTCCAGCTGTGCGCGCAGGACAACATGACCGTCGCGCTGCCGACCCTGCCGAGCAACTACTTCCATCTGCTCCGGGAGCAGGCGCTGGACGGCCGCAGGCGACCGCTGGTGGTCTTCACCCCGAAGTCGATGCTGCGGTCGAAGGCGGCCACCTCCGCTCTGGCGGAGTTCACCCAGGGCCGCTTCCGTCCGGTCCTGCCGGACGACACGGTGGACCCCGCCCGGGTCACCCGCGTCCTGTTGTGCGCGGGCAAGGTCTTCCAGGACCTGGACGCACACCGGCGCGAGTCGGGTGCGGCGGACACGGCGATCATCCGGGTGGAGCGCCTGCACCCGTTCCCCGAGGCCGAGCTCGCGGCGGAGCTCGGCCGCTTCCCCGCTGCCGCGGAGGTGCGCTGGGTGCAGGAGGAACACGGCAACCAGGGTGCGTGGTCCTTCGTCGCGCCGCGTCTGCTCCGGCCGGCGGGCCGCCCGGTGGCCTGCGTCAGCCGGCCCCCGGCGCCCGCACCCGCGGTCGGCTCCGCCCGCAGGCACGCCCTGGAGCAGCGGGCCCTCGTGGCGGCGGCCTTCGGGTGACCGCTCGCCCTGGTCAGGAAGGCCTGTGCGTGGCCCGCGCACCGGTCCGACGCCACTGGCCGACGGCGTGCCGCAGGGAGTGCCAGGCGACCACCGCCCAGGCGGCGACCAGGAGTGCGTACAGGGCGACGGCACCCCAGACGAACGGCTGGGAGCCGGTCCGGGCGGCGAGGGCGCTGGTGCCGGTGACGCAGGCGCCCAGCGGGAAGATGAAGGACCACCAGGTGGGCGCGAAGGGCAGGCCCCTGCGGACCTCGCGCACGGTCAGCGCCGTGGCGAGCACCAGCCACAGCATGGCGAAGCCCCAGATCCCGAGGCCGCCGAGGAGCGCCGCGACCGCGCTGCCGCGACCGTACGGGGCGGGCAGCGTGCTCGGCGTGGCCTTGGCCAGTGCGCCCAGCGCCGTCACCGCCTGGTCCAGCGCCCCCACTCCGATCCACACCGTGGGCACCGTCGCACCGCCGGGTGCCTCGTGGTGCACCAGACGGCTGTACACCATGGCCAGCACCAGCAGGACCGCGACCAGCCCGAGCCCGAGCATCGCGTAGCAGCCGAGGAGCAGGGCGAGCCGCGGCTGGCCGGCCGGTGCCCGGGGCACGAGCAGGGCACCCGTCGCGGCGGAGACGATCGGCGGCACCACCGGCAGCAGCCAGCCGCCGGACGCCGCGTCCGGCGTGAACCGGTGCCGGGTGACCATCAGGCACGGCACCGCGCAGGCGCTGACGAGACCGAGCACCGTGCCGGCCGACCACAGCGCCCAGTCCACGTCCAGCGCCGCCCGCTCCCCCAGCAGCCGCGGGCCGAGCAGCAGCGTCCCGGCGCCGACGGTGAGCAGCGCCATCGGCGGTGCCCCGAGGAACTGCGCCAGCAGCGGATCACCGGCGTGTACGCGCAGCGTCCGCTGCCCGAGATAGCGGGCGGCCAGCACGATCAGCAGCAGCCCGGCCGCCGCCCAGACCACCGTGGCGGTCGCGCGGAGCCCGGGAAGGGTGCGCGGCAGGGTGGCCGCCGCGACGGCGACGATCCCGGTGCCCATGACGGCCGCGAACCAGCCGGGCCCGAGCCGCCGTCGTCCTGCGCCGTCCGCCCCGGCCGGACGGGCCCGGGCCCGTCCGGAAGTGCTCGGATCCGGGCCGCCCTCGGGCGGGACCGCTTGGGTGGTACTGGTGTGGGGTGCCACGGCGTGCAGGGCCTTCTTCCGGTGTCGGATCTTGTCGCGCGCCGGTCCGACCGCGGCCGGGGCCGTCGGGCGGCCGACGCCTTCGAACGTATGGCGCGGCGGGGATCGCGCCACAGAGCAGCACGCGCCAGGACGCCCTCACACCAGGACATCGGGGCACCCGGCACAACGGAAAGTTTGATAATCCAACCCAGCAGGTCTACGGTGGGAGGTCCGTCCGGCCGGGAGGCGCACGATGAAGGACAGGCCGTCAGGCAGGAAGCCGCTGCTGGTGACCGTGCTGGTCTTCCCTGGCGTCCGGCTGCTCGACGTCACCGGTCCGATCGAGGTGTTCTCGACGGCCAACGAGTTCGGCGGCCGGTACCGCGTACGCACGGTCTCCCCGGACGGCGCCGACGTGGTCACCTCGTCCGGTACCGGCCTGCGCGTCGACGCGGGGGCCGGTCAGGTGCGCGAGGTCAGCGACGTCGTGGTCGTCCCCGGCGGCCCCGAGTGGCCCTCCCTCGTCAAGGACGACTCGCTGCTGGACACCGTTCGAGCACTCGACGCGCGCAGCCGCCGTACCGCGTCCGTGTGCACCGGCGCGTTCCTCCTCGCCGCCGCCGGGCTGCTCGACGGACGCACCGCGACCACGCACTGGCGCTTCGCCGACCAGCTCGCGCTGCGCCACCCCCGGGTGACCGTGGCGACCGACGCGCTGTTCGTGCGCGACGGCCGCATGATGACCTCCGCGGGCGTCAGCTCGGGCATCGACCTGTCACTCGCCCTGGTCGAGGAGCACCTCGGCGCCGATGCCGCCCGCGCCACGGCCAGGGACATGGTCGTGTTCATGCAGCGGCCGGGCGGCCAGTCGCAGCTGAGCGTCCGTACGCACACCCCGCACGCCCGGCAGGAGATGCTGCGCCGGGTCCTGGACACGGTCGCCGAGGATCCGTCCGCCCCGCACACCCTGGCCGCCATGGCGCACAGGGCGGGTGTGAGCCCCCGTCACCTGACGCGTCTGTTCCGCGACGAGATGAACACGACCCCGGCCCGCTATGTCGAGCGGATCCGCATGGAGGCCGCCCAGGCGATGCTGGAAGGCGGCGACGACCCCATGGCCACGGTGGCCCGGCGCACCGGCTTCGGCTCGCCGGAGTCTCTGCGCCGGGCCTTCGGACGGAACCTGGACATCACGCCGGGGGCCTACCGGGCGCGCTTCCGCACCGCCGACGCCACCGGCCGCGAGGCGGCCGGCTGACCGTCAGGCGCTCGTGACGGTCCGCCCCGGCATCGGCTCCGCGAGCGCCGCCCGCCATGCCGGTGTGCCGAAGGGACCGGCGAAGTACTGGGTCTCGTGCGCCACATGCCCGTCGGCGAACTCCATGATGCTCACCGAGTACGACGGCACGCCGTCGTAGGTGATGACGCACTCGCTCACCCACAGCCGCGCGTGGCCGGTGATCCGCAGGACGGTGAAGTGCCGGTCGGCCGGGTGCCCGCCGCGTTGCGCCGCGATCGTGTCACGCCCCCGGAAACGCTCGCCGGACTGCGGGTAGTCGAGGATCGCGTCCACGGCGTAGACGGCGTGCTCGGCTTCGACGTCTCCGCGTTCCGAGGCCCGCCAGTGCTCCTCGATCGCGGCCCTGATCCGCGAGTCAGCGTCCATGGCACCGTCCTTCCGTGGCGGTGCCAGCCTAGACAGCCCGGCGGCCACCGGCCGAGGGGCGGGCGGGCGCCGGCCGCCGAGTCCACCGTTCGGCCGGATCACGAGAAGCAAAAAGGCCGGTCCGCATCGGCGGACCGGCCTTCCCGGTGGTGGGCGATACTGGGTTCGAACCAGTGACCTCTTCGGTGTGAACGAAGCGCTCTCCCACTGAGCTAATCGCCCGGGAACGGAGAGAACGATACAGGTACCGGCGGGTTCCGTTCAAACCGCTTGGAGGTGGCCGAGCAGCCCGCGCCGTCCGGAGCTCATCATCAGCCGGTGGTTGAGCCGGAAGAACGGCCGCCCCAGCAGGGCGAGTCGCCGCAGCAGCGGCTTGTGGACGTCGACGACCTGGTCGTAGCGGGCGAGGGTGCCGGCGCCGTCGGCCGTGATCGTCCAGCGGGCCCAGCCCTCGATGTCGCCGGTCATCGAGATCTCCAGCACGCCGGCCTCGGGGTCGCGCCGCGCCTCACGTGCGGTGAACGTGAGGTCGTACGGGAGGAACGACCGGATGGTGAGGACGGCGACGGAGTCGTCGAGTCGTTCCACCGCGCGCACCTGGGGCCACCACCGCGGGTACTCCTCCACCTCCCGCAGCGCCTCGTACACGGTGGTGAGCGGTACCGGGAGGGGCCACAGGCTGCGGAAACGGTAGTGGTTCCAGTCCATGGCCGCAGTCTGTCGCAGAGCGCGGATCTGAGTACGCGTACTCATGCCCGCACGAAGTGACCTGGACCACACTCACCGGTACGAGCGCCGCCGCCCGTGCGACGGCGCTCCCCCACCCCCGTTACGAGGGCATCTTGTCGCCGAGCAGGGCCAGGTTCTCGATGGCGGCGAGCCCGTACAGCGCGGTGTCGTTGGAGGACACCCAGCTCGCCTCGCTGCCCGCGACGAGTGTGACCGGGCCGGAGAGCGGTTCGGTCTGCCACGGCGAGGACTCCAGGTAGCCGTCCGAACCGTAGAACTTCGTCCACGCGCGCTTGGCGAGCGTCGCGTCGCCGGTCTGTACGGCGGCGTACGCGTCGAGCCGCGAGTGGCCCTGGAAGAGCAGCAGGGTGCCGAAGTTGGAGCCGTAGCGTGCCGCCTGTTCCGCCTTGGTGGCGTTGAAGTAGCGGCAGTAGTCGAAGTAGACCTCGTTGAACTTCGGCATGTCGACCAAGTGGATGAGTTCCGCGCAGAGTTCGTTGAGGCCGAAGACCGCGGAGAGGTGGGAGACCGAGACCACCGGGGTGGCGGCGGTGGCGAACCGGCCGGTGTCGAGGTCGTAGAGGCCGCTGCCCTGGACGAAGCCGTTGGGCTGGGCGGCGATGCCCTCCATGGTCGACAGGACGCGGGCCTTGGCCTTCTCCCACTTGGGGCCCTTGCGTTCCCACTCGGTGAGCCAGGCCGAGACCAGGCCGCTCCAGTCGGTGCCGAAGCCGATGGAGAGGGCGTGCCGGTCGGGGGTGTAGGGGTCGGTCCGGACCTTGCGCTGCGGGTCGAGGACGAGGAACGTCTCGTCGGAGTCGACGTTGGCGGCCATCAGGTCGCCGACGCGCTCGTCCGCGGTGAGGAAGTAGTAGAAGCGCCGGTACGTGGTGTTGGAGATGCGCTGCTGCTTGGCGCTGTCGGCGTAGTGCTGGATGCCGTGCCGGGTGCCGAGCCCGGCCCACTGGCCGATGTGGTAGACGTCGACCTCGCCGGTGTGCCGGGTGAGCGCCTCGGCGAACCGGAAGATGTCCGGGCGGCCGCTTCTCAGGTAGGCGTACCAGAGCCAGAGGTCGGGCGAGAGCTCGGAGTTGTCCCAGGCGTAGCCGCCGACGTCGTACCGCCACTGGTGGCGCACGGTGTCGTAGGTGTGCATGAAGTCGCCGTAGTCCCAGAAGCCGTACCAACGGCGTTGCTCCACCTGGTCCTTGTAGTAGGTGAAGAGGAAGTCGAGGTGGTCCTCGATCTTCGCCTTGGCGGCGGTGGAGCGGTCGGGCTCGGAGTAGAGGCCGGGACCGAAGACCTTCGCCTTGATCAACTGCTTCGGCGGGGCGGTGAGTTGCGGGAGCACCCGGACCGCGTCGACCTGGTCGGCGAGCGCCTCGGGGGTCGGTGTCGTCTCGTTGGCCCAGAACAGCAGTTCCGAGGTGCGGGCGATGCCGTAGGGGGTGCCGAATCCCGGCTCGTAGTCCTCGTAGGTGATGTTGAGGCCTTCGAGCTGCTCGGCGTAGGTGTCCTGGCCCATGCCGTCGTGGTAGAAGCGCAGGTCCATCGGCTGCGCCTCGGGCGACCAGAGCCAGAGGGTGACCTCGGCCTCGTCGGTGTGGGCGTCGCGGATGTCGAGCTGGGCCGGGAACTTCTGCCAGAAGTCCCGGAGCCCGAAGGAGAATCCGCCGCTCGCCCCGCCGACGTACCCGAAGCCGGAGGCCCGCTTGCCGCCGCCGGCCGGGATCCAGCCGTACCCCTTCTTCGTGCGCTTGCGCAGGGTGAAGCCGTCGGCGGAGAGCTGGGCGAGGGTGTAGTCGCCCCAGTTCGGGATGTACTGGAGGCGGGTGGTGACCCGCTGGTCCCAGGTGGACGGGTCGGGCAGCTTCTCCCCCGCGTACTGGGCGGCCTGGACGGCCGCGCCCGGGTCGCGGCGCAGCCCGGTGATGCCCTGGACGGCCTCCCGCAGCAGGCCCGTTCCCTCGCCGCCGATGCGGACGTGCCGGTCGTAGGCCGCGTCGCGCATCGGCACCGCGAAGCGGACGCCGAGCCCGCGGATGAAGTCGCCGCTCGCCTTGCCCGGCTCCTGCGTGCCGTCGTAGGTGATCGTGTGGACCATGCGGAAGGAGTCGGCGCCCGCGTAGAAGTAGAGCCGGATCGAGAACGGCAGCCAACTGCGGTTTCCCTTGCGGTGCTTGCCGTCGATGCGGACGACCGCGCGGACCGGGCCGTCCTGTTCGACGGTGACGGAGCCGATCGCGCCGTCGAAACGCTCGGTCCTGACCGCGCCCTGGTCCTCGTCCTCGATCTCGGGCTGCCGGATGAGGACCAGCCGGCCGTTCCTGGCGATCTCGGTGGCGCCCCGGGTGACGGACTTGATGATCGTGGAGCCGTTCTTGCCGATCTTCACCGCGATCACGCCGGTGGACACGTCGACGGTCCCACCACCCGTGGAGACAGTGACCTTCTGGTCCGGTGCCACCGCGTCGCCCGCCGCGAGCGTGAGCTTTCCGCTCCCCGAACCCACCGCGTGCGCGGTCCACTTGAGGGAGCCGTCGGGCCAGTAGGCGAGCGGCCAGGTCTGGACGGCCACGTCCTTGCCGTCCTCGTCCGTCAGCGCGAAGGTCTGGTCCTCCTGGAACGTGCCCATCGGCCAGGGCACGCCGACGGTCGAGCCGGGCGCGGCACCGAGGCCGCCGTCCTCCAGCCAGTCCAGGGTCACCGGGTCCGCGTCGGCGGCCTCGGCTCCGGGCGCGGCCTGCGCGCCCTTCGTCCCCAGCACCCAGCTGAACTGGGCGGCGGCGCCGGCGACGGCCGCCGCCTTGAGAAGGGACCTGCGAGGGATGGGAGACATGTTTCCGCCTTTCCTTTCCGTGCGAGTGCAAGGTGGTCAGGGGCATGACAGAGAGAGGTACGGCGCCGGAGGCGCCGCCCTTGGCAAGAGGCCGGTCAGCGGCGGCGGTGACGCTCCTCGACGGCGACGGCCGCGGCCGTCACGGCGCCCAGCACGGGCACCGCCAGCGGCGCGATGAGCAGGGCGGAACAGACCACGAGGACCGCTCCCCCGACGAGCAGGAAGGACCCGCCGGGGTCGCGGACGGTACGGCGGCCGGCCGCCGCGAGCAGGGTGCGCCAGCGGTCGCCGGGTGCCCAGACGGCCGCCGCGCGCAGCCCCGCGACCGCGAGGCCGATCACCGCGAACAGGCCGAAGGCCCCGACGAGCGGCCCGCCCGGCAGCCCGGCCCGCACCGCCTGGACGTCCACCCAGGCGGCGGCGACGGCAGCCCAGCCGGCGAGCCCGACGAGCCAGCCACCGGGCAGCGCGGCCCGGAAGTCGCTCACGAACTCCCGCGAGCCACCGGCCACCTGACCGGTACGACGGCGCAGGTGCCGGGCGCCGGCGGCGAAGGCGGCCGGGTAGGTGACGAGCCCCAGGGAGGCGACGGCGATCCAGACCCCGGTGAGCAGGCACTCGGCGAAGACGCCGAACCGCTCCGCGAAGACGGACGGCCTTGCGCGCACGTCGGCCACGACGTCATCAGCCCTTCAGTCCGGAGGTCGCCATTCCGTCGATCAGATAGCGCTGGAAGGCGAGGAAGAACAGCAGCACGGGCAGCAGCGCGACGAGGGACATGGCGATCATCCCGCCGTAGTTGGCGGCCACGCCGTCGGAGTCGCGGAACATCATCAGGCCCAGCGAGACCGTGTACTTGCCGGGCTCGTTGAGGTAGATCAGCGGGCCCATGAAGTCGTTCCAGGCGTTGATGAAGGTGAAGATCGCACTGGTGATGAGCGCCGGCCGGCACAGCGGCAGCACGATCGACCAGTAGATGCGGAGGTGCCCGCAGCCGTCGAGCCGGGCCGCCTCGTCCAGTTCCCGGGGCAGGTTGCGCATGAACTGCACCATCAGGAAGACGAAGAACGCCTCGGTGGCGAGGTACTTGCCGATCAGCAGCGGAATGTAGGTGTTGATCCAGCCCAGCTTCTGGAACATCACGTACTGCGGGATCAGCAGCACGTGGTACGGCAGCAACAGGGTGCCGATCATCAGGGAGAAGAGCAGGTTGCGGCCGGCGAACCGGATGCGGGCGAAGGCGTAGGCGGTGAGGGAGCAGGAGACCAGCACGCCGGCGACGGCGCCGACGGCGTAGAAGAGGGAGTTCTGGAAGAACGTCCAGATGCTGATGTCCGCTATGCCGTCGGCGAGGCCCTTGAAGTTGGACAGGATCGGGTGGGCCGGGAACAGCCGGAGGCTGTTGATGATGTCCTTGCTGGGCTTGAACGACGCGCCGATCACCCAGACCACCGGGTAGAGGATGACCGCGAGGATCAGCAGGGCACCGAGGTGCCAGCCGAGGGAACCGGTGCGCTTCCGGGAGAGGACGGGGAAACTCATCGGGCGTCCTCCTCGTAGTGCACCCACTTCTTCTGGGACCAGAAGAGGACGGCGGTCACCAGGGCCACGGCCAGCAGCAGCATCCAGGCCATCGCGGCGGCGAAGCCCATCTGGGCGTTCTTGAAGCCCTGCTCGTAGAGGTAGCAGGTGTAGACGAGCGTGGCGTCGGCCGGTCCGCAGGAGCCGTTGGAGACGACGTACGCCGAGCCGAAGATCTGGAAGGAGTGGATGGTCTCCAGGAGCACGTTGAAGAACAGCACCGGGGAGATCATCGGCAGGGTGATGTTCCAGAACCTGCGCAGCGGTCCCGCGCCGTCCATCTCGGCCGCCTCGTAGAGCTCCCTCGGCACCTGCTTCAGGCCGGCCAGGAAGATGACCATGGGTGCGCCGAACTGCCACACGGTCAGTGCGACCAGGCTGTACAGCACCCAGTCGGCGTTGCCGACCCAGCCGCCGACGTGCCAGCCGAAGAGGGACTGGGTACGGTCCACGATCGCGTCGTCGGAGAAGAGGGACCGCCAGACGAAGCCGACCGACACGCTCGCGCCGATGAGCGAGGGGGCGTAGAAGGCGGCCCGGTAGAAGGCCTGGCCACGGCGGCTCTGGGCCAGCAGCATCGCGACCCCGAGCGCGAGCAGCAGCTTCAGCGGGGTGCCGATGACCACGTACTTCGCGGTCACCTCCACCGACTTCTGCCAGCGGGGGTCGTCGAACATCTTGGTGAAGTTGTCGAACCCGACCCACTTCGGGGTGTTGAAGAGGTTGTAGTCGGTGAACGCGAAGTAGAGCGAGGCGACCATCGGGCCCGCGGTCAGCAGCAGGAAGCCGGCGATCCACGGGGACATGAAGAGGTAGCCGGCGAGGTTCTCGCGCCGGCGGCCGGGCCGCCGCCCCGTGGCGGCGGAGGCGGCCGAACGCGTCCCGCGCGCCGCGGGCGGGGAGTCCTTGACTAGCGTCACGGCAGGTCCCGTCAGGCCTGGAAGGCGGCCTCGGACTCGGTGAAGAACTGCTTCACCGCGTCGGAGACCTTGGTCTTGCCCTGGCCGAGGTCGCCGCCGATGCGCAGGAAGGCGGCCTCGATGGTGTCGGCACCGGAAGGGTGCGGGGTGATCGTGCCGAGGACGCCGGCCTTGGCGGTCTCGTCCTCGTACTGCGCGATCTCCTTGTTCACCGCGTCCGTCGGCCTGTACGCCGTGTACTGCTCGGTGCTCGCGAGGATGCCCCGGTCGTAGCCCATGATCGTGCCGACCTCGGGGTCGTGGACCATGAAGTCGATGAACTGCGCGACCTCCTTGGGGTGGGAGGTGCGGGCCGAGGCGCTCAGCATCAGGGAGGCGAGGTACTGCCCGGTGTGCTTGCCGTCCATGGTCGGGATCGGGGCGAGGCCGTAGGTGCTGTCGCCTTCCGCCGAGTAGCGGACGGTGAAGTTGTCCCAGGTGAACTCGGAGGCGCCGTGGCCGGCGGAGAGGGAGGACTTGGGGAAGTCCTGGGCCACGGTCTTCGGGTCGGTGACGATGCCGGCCTTGACGCGGTTGTAGCCGTCGGTCCACCACTCCGTCAGGTCGGCCTTGTCGAAACCGAGTCCGTCGTCGGTGTAGAAGGCCTTGCCGTTCTGGCGGAGGTAGAGGTCGTACAGGTACATGATCGTGAAGTAGCCGGTGTCCCCCGCGACCTTGGTCCTGTCGTGGATGGTCTTCAGGGCCTTGAAGTAGTCGTCCCAGGTCCAGCCCGTGTGCGGCTCGACGCGGGCCTTCTCGTAGACCTTCTTGTCGATGACCAGCGCCATGGTGTTGGAGCCGACGGGGATTCCGAGCTGCTTTCCGTCCACCTCGCCGACCTTGGTGACCCCGGCCCGGAAGTGATCCAGGCTCAGATTTCCTGCCTGAACCTGTGACTTGAGGTCGAGGAGAATTCCTCGCTTGTCGTACTTCCGGAGAAAGGTGACGGCATTCTGGAAAACGTCCGGGGGATTTCCGCCGGCGGCCTGCGTCTGGAACTTCTCCCAGAACGACGCGTACGTCTGAAAGTCGGTCTTGACCTTGATCTTCGGGTACTTCTTCTCGAAGAGCGCGATGGTCTTGTTGATCTTCTGTGCGCGTTCCTCGGCACCCCACCACGAGTAACGGATCGTCACCGTCCCGTCCCCGGAACCGCTGCCGCCTCCACACCCGGCCGTCGCGGCGAGCCCGAGCGTGGCCGCGGTGGCTCCGGCCGCCTTCAGGATGGTCCGTCTCTCCACGTTCCTGCTGGTTCCCACAGTCGGGCCCCTCCCCGCGGCGTCGCCGACGCCTGCATGAATCGTTTCAAGTAAGCGCTTGCTGGCACAAGTTACGGAGGGGCCGGTGAGGCGTCAATGATTCGGACAGGAATTTCTTGCGGGCGGGGCCGGAGGGGCGGGTCGGGACCGTGAGGCCGCGCGGGGTGCGGGGCGGGCGACAGCACAGGTGAGGGGCGTGCGGTCGGGGGGTCGAACGCGAAGTGGCCCGGGGAAGACGGGGGTTACGGGTTGGCCTCGGCGAGCGGGGACGGAGGGGGCCGAGGCCGGCGGGGCAGGCGGCTGCGGGGCGGGGAAGCCCGGAGGGCGGGGGTGGGTGTTGGGGCGGGTTGGGTTGGGTGGGGAGGTGCGCGATCCGCCGGGGCGGGCAGAGGTAGGACGTATGAGAACCCGCGCACCTGCGCCGTCCCGAGCTCCGGGCCGACCAGACCGCGTACCGACCGTGACCGCCCTGGTCGTCGCGGTCACCGGGGCCGCCGCACCCACCTTGGTCGCCGTGACCGTCGCGGCCGTCGTACCCGTCGCGGTCGCCGGGGCCGTCGCACCCGCCCTGGTCGCCGCGGCCGTCGTACCCGCCTCGGCCGTCGCACCCGCCGTGGCCGCCTCGGTCGCCGTGGCCGTCGCACCCGCCTCGGTCGCCGCAATCGTCGTAACCGCCGTGGGTGTCGCCCGAGACGGTCCTCGTCGCCCTGACGTCGCTTCCGCCGGGCCCCGGAACGACCGCGGCCCACCTGCTCTCTCGCAGGTGGGCCGTGGTTCCGGGTGGGCGATACTGGGTTCGAACCAGTGACCTCTTCGGTGTGAACGAAGCGCTCTCCCACTGAGCTAATCGCCCGGGCGCAGGAAGAACATTACCCCATGTCAGGGGGTGCCCCGGACCAGTCGCCGGGGGTCTGCGGCCGGCGGCCGGATCACTCCTCGATCTTCCAGGGCATCACGATCCCGAACCTGGAGAGGTACACCCCGGCCCCGACGCAGACGACCACCAGGCCGATCGTCGTGAGCGTGATGTTGCGGCGGCGCACCTTGGGGTCGAGGGCTTTCTGGGCCGCCTCCGTGACCTTGCGTTTCGTCCAGCGCAGCACCAGCTGGGCCCAGACGAACTCGGTCGCCCAGATCGCCATGCCGCCGAAGATGATCACCCAGCCGGGCCCGGGCAACGGCAGCAGGACGATGCCCACGGCCACCACCGCAAGGCCGATCGCGAAGACCCCGACCTGCCAGCTCAGGTGCAGCATCCGGCGCGCCCTGACGAACTCCGGCGCCCGCGATCCGAGCCCCCGCTCGTCGCGCGCCCCGTCCGTCGTCGTCCCGTCCACGTGGCTCCCGTCCGAGACCACGGCGGCCTCGCCCGGTTCGTTACTCCCCGTATTCATACGACCAAACCCTACCTGAGCGATTCCGGTCACCAGAATGGTCGTAGATCGCGTCCGGGTTCTCGGCCGGAAGAGTTACGTAAACACACGCAAAACACTCAGAGGGGTTTACAACGGCACCGTAGGTGGCATGTCGATTTCGCCGACGTGCGAATCCCCGAGCGCACACTGAGCGAAAGGCCCTGGCGCTTATGAACACCACGGTCAGCTGCGAGCTGCACCTGCGCCTCGTTGTGTCGAGCGAGTCATCCCTGCCTGTCCCCGCAGGCCTGCGGTACGACACGGCCGACCCCTACGCCGTGCACGCCACCTTCCACACCGGAGCCGAGGAGACCGTCGAGTGGGTGTTCGCCCGCGACCTCCTCGCCGAGGGGCTGCACCGCCCCACCGGCACCGGCGACGTCCGCGTCTGGCCGTCGCGCAGTCACGGTCAGGGCGTCGTATGCATCGCCCTGAGCTCTCCGGAAGGGGAGGCCCTGCTGGAAGCCCCGGCGCGAGCCCTGGAGTCCTTCCTGAAGCGAACGGACGCCGCCGTGCCGCCCGGCACGGAACACCGCCACTTCGATCTCGATCAGGAGCTGTCGCACATCCTGGCGGAGAGCTGAGGGCACGCCCCCTGCAAGCCGCCCGGCGCCGTCCACTCGGGGAGACGGCTCGGGCCTAGACAACCGCATACGGCAGCACCGGCGCCGCCACCGTGTTGGGTCACGGGGCGGTGCCGGTGTGTCCGCGTGCCCGTGGAACCGCCGGCGGGCGGTACGCGTTGTACCGGACAGTCACGAGTGGGACAGGGCCCGGTGCGGGGCCGCCGTATGTCGCTACCATCGGCCACCATCGGCGGGCGCCCGCCCGACCCTCAGGCCAGGGAGCGAAACGTGCTGATCACCCACGACACCCGGTGTTCCCTCGATGCCGTGGTGGATCTGGTGAACACCGTGCCGGAGGACGACGCGGCGGCGGACGGGCTGCCCGATGTCGCGGCCCTCCAGGATTTCGTACGAAACCACGACATCAGCGGTGTGGGCATGCTGTCGGAGTTCGATCTGTCGGCGGTCCGCAAGATCCGCGGACGGTTCGCGGGCATCTTCGCCGCCGCGGACGCCCGGATCGCCGCCGGGATGATCAACGAGCTGGTCGCGGCCGCGGGCACCACGCCCCAGCTCACGGACCACGACGGCTACGACTGGCATGTGCACTACTTCGCGCCCGGCGCCTCGGTGGCCGACCATCTCGCCGCCGACTGCGGGATGGCGCTGGCGTTCTTCGTCGTCGCCGGGGAGCAGGAGCGGCTGCGGCGCTGCGAGGCCCCGGACTGCCGGCGCGCCTTCGTCGACCTCTCCCGTAACCGTTCGCGCCGGTACTGCGACAGCCGGACCTGCGGAAACCGCCTGCATGTCGCCGCGTACCGGGCACGCCGCAAGGAGGCGGCGGGCTGACCGGAGCGTCGGGGACGGGGTGCCGTCGCGGGCTTACCGACGGTAGGGATGCCGACGCCTGTCCCGGCGGATGGCGCCGGGACGGGCGGGTACGGCTCACAGCCACAGCAGGTCGTGCAGCGCAGCCATGAGGAGCAGACACCCGATCACCGCTAGGAAGATCATCAGCGGTGGCTGGGAAAGGGCGAAGAGGCACCCGCGGGGCTCGTCCTTCGGCGGCGCGGCCTCGCTCTGTTTCGTGTCCAGCATCTCGCGGCGATGATGTCTCAACGGACACCCGCCGCGCGATCAACACGCCCGGAATGGGCGGGAGTTCGCCGAATTCCGTGATGTCCGTTTCACTTCCGCCCGCCCGCTGATCACTTCCGCACGTGCCGCGGACGCACTGTGTCGTTTCAATGCCTCATGTGACTGTCATATGCATGCGCCCGCGGGTCGGCTGAACAGCGCCCCGTCCACCGTCGCGGCGTGTCATATTCCGTGCTTCTTGAGGATGGCCTCGATATCGCTGAAGTCGTCGCCCGAGCCGGTACCGCGAGGCGCCGCCGCGGGCCTGGCCGCCGGGCGGGTGGCCGGACTCAGGGAGGGGGCCGAGGCGGCGGGGGCGACGGCGTCGCGCTGCGCGCCCCGGGCCGCCGCCCTGCGCTCGGCGCGGGTGCCACGGGTGCCGCCGCGCCGGCGCTCCACGGCCCGGGTGGTGGCGAACAGGGCCCAGGCCGCGCCGAGCACGCCGAAGCCCGCCCAGGCGGTGGGGCTGAAGGCGGTGTCGGCGAGCCAGCCGACCACGCCGGTCATCACCAGCCCGACGGGGACGAGGGAGTAGGCGGCGATGCGGGCCGCCGCCAGGTACCGCTTGCGATAGGCGGTGACCACGGCGATGCCCAGGCCTGCCGCGGACACGGCGGAACAGACTGTCTCGGCGATCATCCGGTCCTCCTGCGGGCTGGGTCGGGCGGGGCGGGCGGGGCGACGGCCGGAGCGCGTGCGCCGCTTCGCCCCTTCCATCGTGCACCGCCCGGCCCGTGCGATCCATGCCCAGGCCCGACAATCAGGGGCATCTCGGGGTCACCTCCGGGTCACCTCCACCCCGGGGACGAGCCAGGGCCGTCCCCGCTCCGGCCGCCGGCCCCGGGCACCGCCCACGGGACACCGCCAAGCCCTCCGGTCGGCCGACCCCTGTCGTCTCGATTCGGTGGACGGAGCGTGGCCTGGAAGACTGGTCGGCATGAACGACTCCCCCGCGCACACCGACGCCCCGGTCCTCGACGTCTGGTGCGAACTCCAGTGTTCCGACTGCCGCAGCGCCCTGGACGACCTCCGCGCCCTGCGTGCCCGGTACGGTGACCGGCTGGAACTGCGGCTGCGGCACTTCCCGCTGGAGAAGCACAAGCACGCCTTCGCCGCCGCGCAGGCCGCCGAGGAGGCCCTGGAGCAGGGCAAGGGCTGGGAGTACGTGGAGGCGGTCCTCGGCCGGGTCGAGGAGCTGGACCGCAAGGGCGAGCCGTTCCTGGTCGAGGTGGCCGGCGAACTGGGCCTGGACGCCGAGGAGTTCGACACCGCGCTGGTCGACGGCCGGCACATCCTGATCGTGGACGCCGACCAGGCCGAGGGCAAGGCCATCGGCGTGACCGGCACCCCGACGTACGTCATCGGCGGCGAACGCCTCGACGGCGGCAAGAGCCAGGAGGGGCTGCGCGAGCGGGTGGCGGAGATCGCGGACCGGTTGCTGGCCGAACAGGCGTGACCACAGGGCCGGGCTCGGGGCCGGTATCAGGGCCGGCCCGAGGCGGGAGCGGGGCTCAGACCAGGTCCTTGTAGAGGGCGTGCGCGACGGTGACGTACCCCAGCGACTCGTAGAGCCGTTCGGCCGGAGTGTTGCCGGCGAACACGTTGAGGGCCAGGACGTGCCTTCCGGCACCGATCGTCTGTGCCTCCGCCAGCAGCATGAGCGTACGGCCGTGCCCCTTGCCCCGGTGGTCGGCGTCGGTCTCGACCCGGTACACCCAGGCGTCGTCCGCCCGCAGGGCCAGCCACAGGATCCCGACGCGTGTCCCCTCGTGTTCGAGGACACTGATGCGCACGCCCTCCGTGGTGAGGCCCCGCGGCAGCAGCCGTGCGTGGTCGCGCCGCGACCTCTCCCGCGCGTCGGCCTCGGAGAGGCCCCGCTCGTGCCACATGCGCGCGTACTTCTCGGAGGCGTCCGCGAGCCACGGCTCGTACTCGGCTTCGGTGAAGCCACGGCCCCGGCTGCCCGCCGGCAGGGCGGGCGGGGTGTCGCCGAGCCGTTTCTCCATGCCCCGGTTGCGCAGGACGTATCCGAGCGCCCCCACGAGGCGCAGGGCCGCCTCCGCGGTGGCCGGGACCTGCACCTCGATCTGCCGGCAGCCCCAGCCGCGCGCCACTTCCTCCGCGGCGAGCGCGGCCACGGTGCCCCGGCCCCGACGGCGGTCGGGCTCCTCGATGCGCAGGTCGGTGATCCGGGCCACCGGGGCGCCGGCATTCGGCGAGGCGCTCAGGTGGAGGGTGCCGACGGGCCTGCTGTTCACACACACCTGGAAGTGGCGGGACAGCTCCCCGTCGGTGCTGCGCTGGAGCGGCTCGGTCGGCCGCAGGGTCGTGGTCATCAGGGGTGTTCTACCCACCGGCGACGCGCACGTCAGCCGAATAAACGACGCGCGCGTCACCCGAACGGACACGGCCCCTACGGCTCCAGGTCCGCGCCGGACCGCTCGTCGAAGACACGCATCGCCTTGGCGGTCACCGGGCCCGGGGCGCCGGGGAGTTCGCGGTCGTCGACCCGGTGCACGGCCTGGACGTCGCGCAGGGTGGAGGTGAGGAAGACCTCGTCGGCCCGCTCCAGGACGTCCAGGGGCAGGTCGGTCTCGCGGGCGCCGGTCCACTCGACGGTCAGGGCGCGGGTGATGCCGGCCAGGCAGCCGGAGGCGACCGGCGGGGTGTGGATCTCGCCGTCGAGGACGACGAAGACGTTGGAGCCGGTGCCCTCGCAGAGCTGCCCGACCGTGTTGGCGAACAGGGCCTCGGAGGCGCCGTGTTGGTGGGCGCGGGCCAGGGCGACGACGTTCTCGGCGTAGGAGGTGGTCTTCAGGCCGGTGAGCGCGCCCCGTTCGTTGCGGGTCCAGGGGACCGTGATCACGGCGGTCGAGTCGGGGCGGCGGCCGGTCTCGCCGAGGGCGACCACGAGGGTGGGGCCGTGGTCGCCGCGGTCGGAGCCGAGGGGGCCGTGGCCGCCGGTGTAGGTGATGCGGAGCCGGCCCAGCGGCATCGGGTTGGCCGCGAGGACCGCCTCGCAGGCCCGGCGCACCTCGTCGTGGTCGGGGTCGGGCAGGCCGAGACCACGCGCCGAGCGGGTCAGCCGGTCGAGGTGGCGGGTGAGCGCGAAGGGCCGGCCCTCGGTCGCCTTCACCGTCTCGAAGATGCCGTCCCCCACGGTCAGCCCGTGGTCGAAGACCGAGACACGCGCGGACTCGACGTCCTGCAACCCGCCGTCCAACCAGATCTTCACTGCTCTCTACCTCACAAGTCAGCGCCGGGTGCGTCGGTCGCGCCGGACCGGCCGGGGGTACCGGGGAGTCTCCCGGGCCGGCTCAGCACCCGGGGCCCCCTTCGTGCACGTCGTACGTACCCGACGCTACCGCGAGCAGCCGGGCTGCCTTCAGCTCGGTCTCCCGCCATTCCCCCTCCGGGTCGGAACCCCAGGTGATCCCGGCGCCGGTGCCGAACCGCAGCGCGTCGCCGTCGCCGGACCGGTCGATCCAGAAGGTACGGATGCCGACGGCCAGCTCCCCGGTGCCCCGGTCCGCGTCCACCCAGCCGATGCCGCCGCAGTAGGGGCCGCGCGGCGCGGTCTCCAGGGCCTCGATGATCCGCAGGGCGCTCGACTTCGGCGCGCCGGTGACCGAGCCGGGCGGGAAGGCCGCGGCGAGCAGTTCGGGCCAGCCGGCGTCGGGGCGCAGCTCGCCCCGGACCGTGGAGACGAGGTGGACCAGTCCCGGGTGCTTCTCCACGGCGCACAGGTCGGGGACGGTCACCGTGCCGGTGGCGCAGACCCGCCCGATGTCGTTGCGGACCAGGTCCACGATCATCACGTTCTCGGCGTAGTCCTTCTCCAGCAGGTCCGCCTCGGTGCGGCCGGTCCCCTTGATGGGCCCGCTCTCGACGGTCCGCCCCGTCCGGCGCAGGAACAGCTCGGGCGAGGCGGTGGCTATCTCCACGCCGTGCGCCGGGAGGCGAATCGTTCCGGCATACGGTGCCGGGTTGCCGCGGGCCAGCAGCGCGGTCAGGTCGTCCACGTCGGCGTCCGGGCCGGCCGGCGCGGACAGCACCCGGCAGAGGTTGGCCTGGTAGACCTCGCCGGCCGCGATGTGCGCACGGATCCGCCGTACCGCCGCCGTGTACGCGGTGCGGTCGAGGGACGACGTCCAGTCACCGGCCGCCGGGCCCCGCCACCGTCCCGGCACCGGCGCGGGCACCGGCTCCTCCCGTACCCGGCCGAACCGGGCGCAGGTCAGCCGGCCCTCGAAATCCGCGCAGACGGCCCAGAAACCGGAGGAGTCGAGGGCCGCGGGATCGCTGGTCACGTCGAGGAGGCCGGTGGCGACGCGGTCGCCGAACCGGGCGAGAGGAGGGTGGTGGGGAGCGCGATGGAGCACGTCGTCGAGTCTATGGCGAGTGTCCTCGGGGTGGCCCGGGCATGTCGCCAAGGGGGCCCTGACCACGTCATCGGCCGGGACCGGCGCAGCACGCTGCGCAAACGCGTTTTTGTGCTGGCCGGGGAATCCGCTAGAGTTCAACACGTCGCCGGGACGCGAGAGCGGACCGAAACGACAGGCGGACGTAGCTCAGTTGGTAGAGCGCAACCTTGCCAAGGTTGAGGTCGCGAGTTCGAGCCTCGTCGTCCGCTCGAAGGAACCAGGGGTCTTCCCGATCCCCTACACTCCTGGTGGAGTGGCCGAGAGGCGAGGCAACGGCCTGCAAAGCCGTCTACACGGGTTCAAATCCCGTCTCCACCTCCAAGGACGATTAGCTCAGCGGGAGAGCGCTTCCCTGACACGGAAGAGGTCACTGGTTCAATCCCAGTATCGTCCACTGGATCTTGGCCGGAAGGCCGTGGATCTGTCCCGCGCGATTAGCTCAGCGGGAGAGCGCTTCCCTGACACGGAAGAGGTCACTGGTTCAATCCCAGTATCGCGCACGCAGTGCTCGTGATCTTCGGATCACGACCCCGAGGACGATTAGCTCAGCGGGAGAGCGCTTCCCTGACACGGAAGAGGTCACTGGTTCAATCCCAGTATCGTCCACACAGCAAAGAGCCCCGGCCGTCTCGACGGCCGGGGCTTCTTCGTGCGCTCAGCTGGAGAACAGCATGTGCGCCCAGCTCTTGTTGCCGTGGTGACCATGGCCGCCGTAGTGACCGCCGTGACCGCCGCCGTGGTGGCCACCGCCGTGCGGGGCGCCCCAGGCCGGCGCGGGCGGGGCCGGGTACGCCTGCGGAGCCGGCGGCGGCATGGGCTTGGACCACTGCGCCTCCAGCTGGGTCAGCGCCTCCAGCTCGCCGTAGTCGAGGAAGATGCCCCGGCAGCCGCTGCACTGCTCGATCTGGACGCCGTTGCGGTTGTAGGTGTGCATCGGCGCATGACACTTCGGACACTGCATGCTCGGCTCAACTCCTCGCCGGTAAAAACTGCTTCACGTTCTTCCAGGACAGACTCCGTCCGACCCTGGCCGGTTGCAGCCTACTTCGGGAAATCGTGCGCCAACCCGGCCGGACGAAAGGTCATTCCGGTGCCATTCGGGCGCAAGCGTCGATCAGGGCCTGCTCCACCTCGTCCAAGGGGCGCTCCGCCGCGATCGCCTTCGCGAGGTAGCGCGCGCCGGTCTGGACGGTGAGGGCGCGGGCCGGGACGTCCAGCGCGGGCCAGGGGTCGCCGTCCTCCGGTACGGCAGGACCGCCGGCCGCGCGGTACGCGGTGAGGAAACGGGTCCACTCGTCGGGCGGGAGGAGACCGCAGGCGTACCAGGAGGCGGGGCGGGCGAGGTCCCAGGCGGGGACGCCGACGCCGAGATCGTCCACGTCGATGAGCCGCCACGGGCCGTCCGGCGCCGGGTGCCGGACCAGCTGGCCGAGGTGCAGGTCGCCGTGGCAGAGGGTGCGGGGGCCGGGCATCGGGGCCTCGGCGCGGGCCCAGGGCGGCAGCGCGGACCAGGCGCGCAGGAGGGGCGGGGCGGCGGGGTGGGCGCCCGCGCCTGCTAGCGCCTCCCTGAGCCGGGCCATCGCGTGGGCCGCCTTGACGGGGCCGCGCATCGGCGGTGCGGCGGGGGTGGGCGGGGTGCGGTGCAGCAGGGCGAGGAGGGTGGCGGCGGCTTCCCAGGGGGCGGCCTCCGGAGCGTCGGGGTCCACGGGGGCGCCGTACGGCCAGAGGGTGACGGGGCGGTCGTCGACGAAGGCGGCCGGCGCCGGGGCGAGGGGCGGGAGGAACACGTCGGGGAGGGCGGCGGCGGTGGCCAGGCGGCGGGTGAGGGCGGTGGGGTCGGTCGCGGGGGCGTGGGCCTTCGCGACGGTTTCCGCATGGCGGAGGACCGTGGTGTCGGGGCGGTGGGCGAGGGTGGCGGTGCCGCAGGTGCGGGGGCAGGGGGCCGCGTCGGGGTGGGCGGCGGCTCTGACCTGGGCGGTCAGCTGGGGCAGTACGTCTGCGGTCATGGGGTCCCCCGGGAGATGCGGCTGCGGTGAGGGTACGTGGGTGCGGTGGGCCGGGGTGGGGGCTGAGGTGGGGGTGGGTGTCGCTCGCCCGCGCTTGCGGGGTGCCGCCGCGCCCACCCGTGCCGCCCTGGGGGCACCTCCCAGGCCCTTAAGGCACTGGGGGAGGCACGCCTGCCCGCAGTTACGTTTTCAGGGGCGCGGGGAACTGCGCGACAAGCCCCCACCGGCCCGCACCCGACGACGTACGCACCGGCCCGCAGAAAAAGCAATGCCGGCGCAGCTCCCCAGCTGCGCCGGCATTTTGCCGTCCGCCGCACCCCCGTCCCCACGGGGTTTCATGGGTGGATGTCCCCGCCCGGACCGCTCTTCCGGGCCTGGGGTCGCCGCTCAGCGCCCCAGCATCACTCCCACGGACGACGCCTGTGTGGCCACTGTCTCCCAGCCGTCGAAGACGACGAGGAGCAGGACCGCCAGGGGAAGGGCCATCAGCGTCGCCACCAGTGGGTGACGGCGGCCCTGTCGGCGAGGGCGGGTGGTGTGTGTCCGCTGTGCCGTAAGAGCCATGGTCCCTCTCCTGACCGTTCAGTTGTCGTTGGCAGCGGCGGGTGTCTGACCTCGGGGGACGAGTGCTGCACCCGCCGCTTGACCTCAAATCTAGGCGCGGGCCGCCTCGCGGACGTCATGCCCTCGTACCGAATCGCGGGCCTCCGAGAGGATGAGCCGTGACCTGCGGTCTACTCCCCTGGGTGGAGACGGGTCCTGCGTCTCGTCCTACCCCTCGGGGTCTTCCCGGAGGGGGTGCCCGGTCCTTCCCGGTTTTTCCGAGCTGTCCTCCCGGGGCACCGGCTGCTCCACGAGGGCCAGGACCCTGGTCGCCATGAAGCGGGCGGTCCGGACGACGGCGCCGTTCCGCGTGACTTCGCTCACTTCCACCACCCCTCGCCGTACCGCCGTCTCCACCCGGCGGCCCGCCCTGCTCGCCACCACCTCGTAGGTGCGGGTGGTGTCGCCGGCGTCCACGACTATCTCCACGCGGTCACCCTTCACAGCATCAATCCCCCTTCTGTGACGGCTTGTTGGAGCAGACGGGTACTCAAAGGCGCCGATAACGGTGCCTTCCTGACCACTCCTCAAGTCTCCCACCCGGCACTGACAATCCATCCGGCCGAGAGGGCGCGGCCTCTGCGCACGGGCGGCCCGGTAAACGTAAGCTGTGCCACGTCAGACGGACCGGGCAGCGGGGATGAACATGGCGATGATGCGCCTGAGGCGCGAGGACCCGCGCGTCGTCGGCTCGTTCAGGCTTCACAGAAGGCTCGGCGCCGGCGGGATGGGCGTGGTCTACCTCGGCTCCGACAAGAAGGGGCAGCGGGTCGCGCTGAAGGTGATCCGGCCCGATCTGGCGGAGGACCAGGAGTTCCGGTCCCGCTTCGCCCGCGAGGTCTCCGCGGCCCGGCGGATCAGGGGCGGCTGCACCGCGCGGCTGGTCGCGGCCGACCTGGAGGCCGAGCGGCCCTGGTTCGCCACCCAGTACGTGCCCGGTCCCTCGCTGCACGACAAGGTCGCCGACGACGGCCCGCTGGGCGCGGCGGACGCGGCGGCGGTCGGCGCGGCGCTCTCCGAGGGCCTGGTCGCCGTGCACGAGGCCGGGGTCGTGCACCGGGATCTCAAGCCGTCGAACATCCTGCTGTCCCCGAAGGGGCCGCGGATCATCGACTTCGGTATCGCCTGGGCCACCGGGGCCTCCACCCTCACCCACGTCGGCACGGCGGTGGGCTCCCCCGGGTTCCTCGCGCCCGAGCAGGTGCGCGGGGCGGCCGTCACCCCGGCCACCGACGTCTTCTCGCTCGGCGCGACCCTCGCCTACGCCTCGACCGGTGACTCGCCCTTCGGGCACGGCAGTTCCGAGGTGATGCTCTACCGCGTGGTCCACGAGGAGCCGGCGCTGCACGGGGTGCCGGACGCGCTGGCCCCGCTGGTGCGGGCCTGTCTGGCGAAGGACCCGGAGGAGCGGCCGAGCACGCTGCAGCTGTCGCTGCGGCTGAAGGAGATCGCCGCGCGCGAGGCGCAGGGGCTGGCCGACGTACGGCCGCCCACGCCGCGTGCCGCGGAGGCGGACCGGCCCACCGGACGACTCACCGACACCTACTCGACCTACCCGGATCCGCAGCGCACCCAGCGCCGGCCGCAGTCCTCGTCGGGCTCGTCCGGCGCGCCGGTGCGGGGCAACGCTCCCTCGCGCGGCGGCAGCGGCGCGCGGCCGGCCGGCGGGGTGCCGTCCCGGCCGAACGGCGCCCGCCCCACGCCCGCCCCGCGCGGCAACGGCACCCGGCCCGGGAACGGGACCGGGACCGGGAACCGGCCCGCCTCGCGCGGTGGCAACGGGCGCCCGGCGCCGCGTCCCACCGGCACCGGACGGCGGCCGGCCAATCCCCGGCTGCTGCGCCAGCGGCTGTTCGTGTTCGTCGTGGTGACCCTGCTGGTGGCGCTGGGGATCGCGCTGGCCCAGGGCTGCTCCGGGCCCGCGCACGGGATGGGTGTCCCGGGTGGCGGGGGCACCTCCCCGAAGGCCGTGTCCCTCAGGGAGTAGCGGCCCCCGGGAAGTGGCGGGGCAGCGGTCCTACGCCTCGGGGCGGCCGGTGGTCACCGCGTAGAAGGCGACCGCGGCCGCCGCGCCCACGTTGAGGGAGTCGACGCCGTGGGACATCGGGATGCGCACCCATTCGTCGGCGGCGACCAGCGCCTGCGTGGAGAGGCCGTCGCCCTCCGCGCCCAGCATCAGGGCGACCCTGTCCATCCGGTGCGGGGCCGCCTCGTCCAGGCTGCGGGCCTTCTCGTCCGGGGTGAGGGCGAGCAGCGTGAAGCCGGCCTCGCGGACCGAGTCCAGCCCCTTGGGCCAGCTGTCGAGACGGGCGTACGGCACGGAGAAGACCGCGCCCATGGAGACCTTGACGCTGCGCCGGTAGAGCGGGTCCGCGCAGTCGGGCGACAGCAGGACCGCGTCCATGCCGAGGGCCGCCGCCGAGCGGAAGATCGCGCCGATGTTGGTGTGGTCGTTGACCGACTCCATGACGACGACCCGGCGGGTGGTGCGCAGCAGTTCGGTCGCCGTCGGCAGCGGTTTGCGCTGCATGGAGGCGAGGGCGCCGCGGTGCACGTGGTACCCGGTGACCTTCTCGGCGAGCTCCGGGCTGACCGCGTAGACGGGGGCCGGTAGTTCGTCTATGACATCGCGCATGACGTCGACCCACTTGGCGGACAGCAGCATGGAACGCATCTCGTAGCCCGCGTCCTTCGCCCTGCGGATGACTTTCTCGCCCTCGGCGATGAACAGACCCTCGGCCGGTTCGCGCTTGCGGCGCAACTCGACGTCGGTCAGGCCCGTGTAGTCGCGGAGGCGCGGGTCGTCGGGATCCTCAACGGTGATGAGATCGGCCACAGGGTGATACTGCCTTGTCCTGGGTGGGGTGCCAATGGTCTGGGGCGGGTTGTGTTACCCGGGGTTACGCCGGTCCCGTTCAGGGCGCCGTCCGCGGGCCGACGTTCACGACCTCGCCGATCACGATGACCGCCGGGGGTTTCACTTCCTCCGTGACGACGACCTCGGCGACCGTGGCGAGGGTCGCGTCGACCCGGCGTTGAGCGGCCGTCGTGCCTTCCTGGACCAGGGCCACCGGGGTCTGCGGGGACTTGCCGTGCGCCACCAGGGTCTCCGCGATCTTCCCGATCTTGTCGACGCCCATGAGGACGACGAGGGTCCCGGTCAGCTTCGCGAGGGACGGCCAGTCGGCCAGCGAGCGCTCGTCGTCCGGGGCGACGTGGCCGCTGACCACCGTGAACTCGTGTGCGACGCCCCGGTGGGTGACCGGGATGCCCGCGGCGGACGGTACGGAGATCGAGCTGGAGATGCCGGGGACGACCGTGCAGGGGATCCCGGCCCCGGCGAGCGCCTGGACCTCCTCCATGCCCCGGCCGAAGACGTAGGGGTCGCCGCCCTTCAGCCGTACGACCGACTTGCCCTGCTTGGCGTGCTCGATCAGGGCGTTGTTGATGGCCTCCTGGGCCATGTAGCGGCCGTACGGGATCTTCGCCGCGTCGATCACCTCGACGTGCGGCGGGAGTTCGGCGAGCAGGTCGCGGGGGCCGAGGCGGTCGGCGATGACGACGTCGGCGGCGGCGAGCAGGCGACGGCCGCGGACCGTGATCAGGTCGGGGTCGCCGGGGCCGCCGCCGACCAGGGCGACGCCGGGGGTGCGGGTGCGGTGGTGGGGGGCGACGAGGGTGCCGTCGCGCAGGCCCTCGACGACGGCGTCCCTGATGGCGGCGGTGTGGCGGGGGTCGCGGCCACGGGCGTCCGTGGTGAGGACGGCGACCGTGACGCCCTCGCTGTGGCCGGTGGCCGGGGTCCAGGCGGTGGCCTGGTCGGCGTCGTCGGAGCGCACGCACCAGACGCGGTGGCGCTCGGCCTCGGCGGAGGCGGCGGTGTTGGCGGCGGGGTCGCTGGTGGCGATCAGGGCGTACCAGGCTTCGCCGAGGTCGCCGTCCTGGTAGGGGCGCCTGGTCCAGGTGAGCTCGCCGGCGTCGGCCATCGCCTCGACGGAGGGGGTGGCTTCCGGGGAGACGAGGGTGATGTCGGCGCCGGCCGCGATGAGGGCGGGGAGGCGGCGCTGGGCGACCTGGCCGCCGCCGAGGACGACCACGCGGCGGCCGGCGAGGCGGAGGCCTACGGGGTAGGCGGGGTGTTCGGCCATGAGGTGCGGCTCCTCTGTCGGCGGCGGCGGTAGCCCTGACGTGCAGATTTTACTGGGCGGGTGGTTGTGGGCGGCTCGGGTGTCCGGTGGCTGGGCTGCGGGGCCGGGTGCAGGGCTGTGGGCGGTTGTGCCCACCCGTTCCGCCCTGCGGAACGCCTGCCCACAACCACGGGTCGGCCGACAGGAGCCCGGCACTGCCGTCCCGCCCGGCGGCCCGGCGGCCCAGCGGCCCAGGGCCAGTAGCCCCCAGGCCCCAGCCCCCAGCCCCCAGCCCCCAGCCCCCAGCCCCCAGCCCCCAGCCCCCAGCCCCCAGCCAGAGGAAACCGGCGGAGTCGCCTCTCGGCAACCGGCGGCCGAGTTCGACCTCCAGCCGCCGTAGGCCTACGGCGGACGAGCGAGCACCGTCGCCCCACGGCCGGTGACCGACCACCGACCACCGGCAACTCGCGGCCGGTGACCGACCACCGACCACCGGCAACTCGCGGCCGATGACCGACCACCAACCGCCAGCGACTCGCGACCGATGACCGGCGGCAGGCGGCAGGCGGCAGGCGGCAGGCGGCAGGCGGCAGGCGGCAGGCGGCAGGCGGCAGGCGGCAGGCGGCCGAGGATCGGCGGCAAGCGGGGCGCCGCCGATGCCAGGGCGCTCGTCCCTACTTCTCCGTGACGCCGGCCGAGTCGAACGTCGCCACCTCGTGCATGGCCCTCGCCGTGCTCTGGACCAGGGGAAGAGCGAGCAGGGCGCCCGTGCCCTCGCCCAGGCGGAGGTCGAGGTCGACCAGGGGGCGCAGGCCCAGCTTGTTCAGGGCTGCCACGTGGCCGGGTTCCGCGCTGCGGTGGCCGGCGATGCAGGCGGCCAGGACCTCGGGGGCGATGGCCCGGGCCACCAGGGCGGCGGCGCCGGCGCTGACGCCGTCGAGGATCACCGGCGTACGCAGGGACGCGCCGCCCAGCAACAGGCCCACCATCGCCGCGTGTTCGAAGCCGCCGATCGCGGCCAGGACGCCGATCGGGTCGGCCGGGTCCGGCTGGTGGAGCTCCAGGGCGCGGCGGACCACCTCGGTCTTGCGGGCGAGGGTCTCGTCGTTGATGCCGGTGCCGCGGCCGGTGACCTCGCCGGGGTCGGCGCCCGTGAAGACGGAGATCAGGGCCGCGGACGCGGTCGTGTTCGCGATGCCCATCTCACCGGTGAGGAGTGCCTTGTTGCCGGCGGCCACCAGGTCGCGGGCGGTCTCGATGCCCACCTCGATGGCCTGCTTGGCCTCCTCGCGGGTCATCGCGGGGCCGGTGGTCATGTCGGAGGTGCCCGCGCGGACCTTGCGGGGCAGCAGGCCCGGCGTGGCGGGCAGTTCGGCCGCGACGCCGACGTCGACCACGCAGACCTCGGCGCCCACCTGGCTCGCGAACGCGTTGCAGACCGCTCCCCCGCCGAGGAAGTTGGCCACCATCTGGGCGGTGACCTCCTGGGGCCAGGGGGTGACGCCCTGGGCGTGCACTCCGTGGTCGCCGGCGAAGATCGCGACGGCCGCGGGCTCCGGGATCGGCGGCGGGCACTGCCGGGACAGGCCGGACAGCTGGGCGGAGATGATCTCCAGCATGCCGAGCGCGCCGGCCGGCTTGGTCATCCGCTTCTGCCGTTCCCAGGCCTCGCCGAGCGCCTTGGCGTCCAGCGGGCGGACGCTGGCGACGGTCTCGGCGAGCAGGTCGTGCGGGTCCTCGCCGGGCAGTGCGCGGCGGCCGTACGTCTCCTCGTGGACGACCCAGGACAGCGGGCGGCGCTTGGACCAGCCGGCCTGCATCAGCTCGGGCTCGTCCGGGAACTCGTCGACGTAGCCGACGCACAGGTAGGCGATGACTTCGAGGTGCTCGGGCAGCCCCAGCGCGCGGACCATCTCGCGCTCGTCGAAGAAGCTGACCCAGCCGACGCCGAGGCCCTCGGCGCGGGCGGCGAGCCAGAGGTTCTCGACGGCGAGGGCGGCGGAGTAGGGCGCCATCTGCGGCTGGGTGTGCCGGCCGAGGGTGTGCCGGCCACCGCGGGTCGGGTCGGCGGTGACCACGATGTTCACCGGGGTGTCGAGGATGGCCTCGATCTTCAGTTCCTTGAACTGCTTCGCGCGGCCCTTGGGAAGCGACTTGGCGTAGGCGTCACGCTGGCGCATGGCCAGTTCGTGCATCGAACGGCGCGTGTCGGCCGAGCGGATGACGACGAAGTCCCAGGGCTGGGAGTGGCCGACGGAGGGCGCGGTGTGGGCGGCCTCCAGGACGCGCAGCAGCACCTCGTGCGGGATGGGGTCGCTGCGGAAGCCGTTGCGGATGTCACGGCGTTCGCGCATGACCTTGAGGACGGCCTCGCGCTCGGCGTCGTCGTAGGCGGGTGCGGCCGGGCCGGTGGACTGACGTGCTTCTGCCACGGGGGCCGTGCTCTCTTCCTGGTCGGCGGCCCTGGTGTCCAGGTCCTCCGCTTGCTGTACGACGTCGGGGTGCTCCGGCAGCGGAGCGGGCTCGGCCTCCCGGGGCGCGGGGACCGTCGCGGCCTGCTCGGGCAGCGGCTCGCCGCCCTGGTCCTGGGCGGGCAGGACCAGCGGGTGGGGCGGGGTGGGGGCGAGGTGCGGGGTGGTCGGCACCTGGCCGTCGACGGCGACGAACTCACCGAGGGGGTGGTCCGGGGCCGGTTCCGCCGGGGTCGCCCCGGGGGCGGGCACCGGGCTCTGGGTCTGCGGGCCGGCGAGGGGGACGCCGACCGGCCGGGCGGGCTCGGCGGGGTGCGACTCGGGGGTCTCGGCCGGCTGCGGTACGGCGGCTGCCGCGGGTACGTCGGCCGCGGCGGGCGGGATGACCTGCCCGGCCTCCGGCACGGCCGGCGTGAGCGGCTCCGCCGGCTGGGGGACCTCGGCGACGACGGGCCCGGGGGCTGCCGGGGCGGATTCCTCGGCTGCGTCCTCGGCGGGCTGCACCGGCGCGGGCGGCACGGCGGGCACCGCCCGGCCGGGCTCGGCCACGGCGGCTTCCGCAGCCGGGACGGATTCGGGCGCGACGACTTCCGGCGCCACGACGTGCGGTGCGACGGCGTCTGTCAGGACGGCATCCGGTACGACGGCGTGCGCTACGACCTGGTGCGCTACGACCGCGTCCGGTACGGCGGCGACGGCTTCCGGCGCCGGGCCCGGCCCGGGCACCACGGGGTCCGTGCCCTGCTCGGCTCCGGCCGGCGCCACGGGCTGCTGCTCCGGCGCGGTCACCACGGCCTCGGCGACCGTTTCCGGCTCCACGGGCGGGTGGCCGGGCTCCTCCGGGACCGGCGGGTTGCCGTCACCCGCGGTCACGTCGGCGCCGGGCGCCTGCGTGGCCTCCGGACCCGGCACGCCCGTCGGGACCATCTGTGCCGGCACCGCGTCCGGACCCTGCGGAGCCTGCGGAACCCCGGTGTTCCCGGGAGCGTCCGGGAAGTGCGGAGCCTGCGTCGTCCGAGCGACGCCCGGCGCCGGAACGGCCAGGGGCACCATCGGCTCGGCCGCCGGCCCCGGAACCCCGCCGCCGACCGGCTGGGCCGCGCCCTGCGGACCGTACGCGTTCTCGTGCTGCACGCCGAGCACGCCGACGCCGGCCGCGGGTGCCTGCTGCTCGACCGCGGTGCCCGTGGCCACGGCCGCCGTGGCGAGCCGGGCGACGGCCGCCTGGGCGGCGCCGGCCGGGTCGGGGGTACCGGGCTCGTGGGCGACCGCGGGCTGCGGCTCGGGCTCCGGAACAGCGGGGGCGGCCGGGACGACGGGAGCCGGAGCAACCGTTTCGGCAGCCGTGGCCTGTGCGGCCACCCGGGGCACCGGAGCGGCCTGCGCGACTGCCTGCGGTACCGCCTGCGGGGCGCCCCAGGGCGCGGCGGACTGCGGTACCGCCTCGTGCGGCGGCTGGACGTCGAGGTACTCGGGACCGGCCGCCGGAACGCCCGGCTGCCGTACCGGCACGCCGGCCGGGCCGCGGTCGGCGAGGGAGCGGACCGGGCTGGTGGAGGCGTCGGGGATCGGCGGGCCGAGGTGCAGCGGGCGGCGCGGCGCCGGTGCGGCGGCCGGGTCGTGCGGCACGGAGAGGATCGGCGACGCCGGTACCGAGTTGGGCAGCCGGACGGACGTGAGGTCGACCGAGCCGCTGTCCCGGCCGTCCGTCTCGTGCGGGCCGGGCTCGTGGACGGTCTCGACGACCGGTTCCGGGGCCGGCGGCGGCACTTCGTTGCCCCAGGCGCCCTGGGCACCCGGGAGCAGCAGGTCCTCTTCGTCCTCGGCAGGCGACTCGGAGAGGTAGGTGTACGCGCCGTGCGCGGGAACGCCCGGCTGTTCCACCATGCCTGCGCTCTCCGGCAGTCCCTCGCCCGGGACCTGGCCGGTGTCCGTCATGCGTACCCCTCGCCCATCGGTTAGTGCCTTCTACGACCAGCTCGCCCGGGGCGGCGCACCGACCGCCCCGCAGTGAAGAACGAGCGTGCGTGCCCAGCGGCACGAACGACCCGCCAGAAAAGGCGACAAAGCCATTCAGTGGCATTGTCCCGGCCGTTCGACCGTCGCGACAGCGTGATCCGCGACAGCCCGCTGTGGACTGCGCCACGTTGCGCGTCCCCGGTTCTGCCGTACCACACCCACCCCAAAAGGGGCGCGTTTTCCGGACATTGGCGAACGAATTTCCGGGCCACCGGTGCGGTGCAGCGATCGGCCAGCCTACCGCGCGCAGTATGACAACAGGATCACGGGGCGCGCTCGGGGAGAACACCGCTGAGCAGGAACGCGACGTTCCGCTCGGTCTCCGTCCAGGCCCTGGTGTCGAGTTCGACGGACTGCAGCAGGGCGCATTCGACGTCGTATCCGTGCTCGGTCAGGTCGCGGCCGATGAGTTCGGCCGCGTCCCGGGTGGCGGCGTGCGCGACGATGCGCTGCGGACGGCGGTCGGCGACCGCGGAGACCACGGCCGCTCCCCCGCCGCCGACCCGGACGACGTCGGGCTCGGGCAGGTTCTCCAGCACGTGCGGGGCACCGCCGTGCACGATCTGGAGCTGGACGCCGAACTTCCGGGCCGCCGCCTCGCTGCGCACGCAGGCCGCGAGGTCCCGGTCGACGGCGATGACGGCGGCTCCGGCGCGCGCGGCCTCGGTGGCGAACGCGCCGCTGCCGCAGCCGATGTCCCAGACGAGGTCGCCGACCCGGGGCCCGAGGCGGGCGAGTTGGGCGGCCCGCAGCAGATCCGTCTCCCCTTCGCCGAGCGGGGCGCCGTCGCCGTACTCGGCGTCGGGCCGCACCCAGCCGCGCGGGCCGGTGGCCGGATCACGGCCGGCGATCCAGCCGCCGCCCTCGGGTGCCGTCACCGGTCCGGTCGTGCCGCCGATGACGATGACGACGTTGGGGTCGCGCCAGGCGTGGTCGGCGGCCTTGTCGGAGGTGACGACGTGGACCTGCTCGCGATCGGTGCCGAGTTCCTCGCAGATGACGAAGGTGCGGTGGACGCCCTCCATGAGGAGGCCGAGTTCGGCGGGGCCGGCGCCGGGTGAGGTGAGGACGGCGACCTTGGTGTGGGCGCGGCACACATTCACCGCGCGTCGCAGGGTGCGCCGGTGTGCGACCACCACCTGTGCGTCGTCCCAGGGCATGCCGGCGCGGGCGAAGGCGGCGGCCACCGAGGAGACGGCGGGGACGACCTCGACCTCCAGGCCGAACTCGGGTGCGCGCAGGGTCCGTACGACGCCGAAGAAGCCGGGGTCGCCGTCGGCGAGCACCACGGCGGTGCCGCGGTGGCCGGTGATGCGGCGGGCGGCGAGGGCGACGCTGCCGAGGCGGATGCGTTCTGCTCGCGGCGGCACCTCGGGCAGTTCCAGGTGGTGGGCGGCGCCGGCCACCAGGGTGGCGGCGCCCAGGGCGGAGCGTGCCGCGGCGGTCAGCGGCGAACCGTCCCAGCCGATCACCGTGACGCGGTCGGCCATAGTCGTCGGTCTCCAGGGTGTTTACGCAGGTCGGGCTCCGTGAGGGTACCTGGTGAAAGGTTCCGGCGTCGTGACGGCGGTCGTTCCCCCGGCGGGCCCCCTGATGTCAGTTCCAGTCGTTGAAGGACGTGAAACCACCGGTGTCGGCCAGTTGTTCGCTGACCCCGGCGAGATCCTCCGGCAGCAGGCTCCAGACGATGACGTCGGTGCGCACGTCGGTCCACTCGCCGTTCTCCGCCCGGGTGCGGGCTATCCAGGCGTTGCGGAGCACGCCCTCGCTGATACAGCCGATCTTCTGGGCCACCTGCTGGGAGGCGGTGTTGTCGGCGGCGGTGCGCAGTTCCATCCGCTCGAACTTCTGGTCGTGGAACAGCCACTGGGCGGTGGCGAGGGCCGCCTCGGTCGCGTAGCCCTCGCCGCGGGCCCAGGGGGCGACGACGTACGCGATCTCGCTGGCGCGAACACGCCAGTCCGTGTTCCGCAGGTGCACCATGCCGACGAGACGCTGGGTGAGGAACTCGGTGACGGCGAGGACGATGCCCCGGCCCTCGGCGCGCTCGGCGGGGGCGATCTCGGTGATCCAGACGCGGGCGTCCTTCTCGGTGTACGGCTGCGGTACGGACGTCCAGGCCCCGACCTGCTCGTCGTTCATCATCTCGGTCAGCGCGGGCACGTCGTCCTCGTCGAGGGGCCGCAGCACCAACCGCTCCGTGCTGATGGAGATGTTGGGGAAGGTGCTAGTCATGCGCCGCTCCGTAACCATCGGAAATCCTTCAGGGCCAACCCGTCAGACCGTCAGGGCCTGCGAACTGCCCAGCATGCAGCATGAAACCACTGAACCGCACGACGGGGTCCACCCCCTGTGAGGGAATGGACCCCGTGCGTGGCGATACGTTCGCTTTGGACGTGCGGGGCTCCGGCAGGAGGTCTCAGAAGGACGGGATGACCGAGCCCTGGTACTTGTCCTCGATGAACTTCTTCACCTCGGGCGAGGTGAGCAGCTCGGCGAGCTTCTTGACCCGCGGGTCCTTCTCGTTGCCCTTCTTCACCGCGAGGAAGTTGCCGTACGGGCTGTTCTTCGCGGACTCCAGGACGAGGGCGTCCTTGGCGGGCTTGATGCCGGCCGAGATGGCGTAGTTGCCGTTGATCACCGCGGCGTCGACGTCGTCGAGGGAGCGCGCGGTCTGGGCCGCCTCGACCTCCTTGAACTGGAGGTTCTTGGGGTTCTTGGCGATGTCCTGCGGGGTCGCCTCGCTGCCGACGCCGTCCTTGAGGGTGATGAGGCCGTTGGCGGCGAGCAGCTTGAGGGCACGCGCCTCGTTCACGGCGTCGTTGGGGACGGCGACCGTCGCACCGCTCTTCAGCGCGTCGGTGCTCTTCACCTTGTGGGAGTAGAGGCCGAGCGGCTCCAGGTGCACCGTGACGACGGGCACGATGTGGGTGCCGCGCTTCTTGTTGAAGTCGTCGAGGTACGGCTGGTTCTGGAAGTAGTTGGCGTCCACCGAGCCGTCCTCGGTCGCCGTGTTCGGCGTGATGTAGTCGGTGAACTCCTTCACCTCCAGGTCGAGTCCGGCCTTCTTCGCCAGGTTGTCCTTGATGTAGTCGAGGATCTCGGCGTGCGGGGTCGGGCTCGCCGCGACGACCAGCGGGCCGCTGTAGTCGGCGGAGCCGGAGGCGGAGTCCTTGTCCGAACCGCAGGCGGTGAGCCCGACGGTGAGGGCTCCAGCGGCGAGGACGGCGGCGGTGAGCTTTGCGGTGTTACGCACGAAAAGTGCCTTTCCTTAAGGGTGGAGCGACCCCGCGAAGGGTGGTGCGGGGAGATCGGGGGTGGGCTCAGCCGGTCTTGCCCGTGGCCGTGGCGGCCTTCAGCAGCCGCAGCTTCGGCACGGGGCCGGACCGGCCGCCGCGGCGGTGCAGGGAGCGGGCCGCGTAGTCGCCGGCGAACTGGATGACCGAGATGACGACGGCGAGGATGGCGACCGTGATCCACATCAGCTCGGTCTCGAACCGCTGGTAGCCGTAGCGGATGGCGATGTCGCCGAGGCCGCCGGCGCCGACCGTGCCGGCCATCGCGGAGTAGCCGATGAGCGCGACGATCGTGGTCGTGGTGGAGGAGATGAGCGAGGGCAGCGACTCGGGTACGAGGACCTTGCGTACGACGGTCCAGGTGTTGCCGCCCATCGACTGGACGGCCTCGACCAGCCCGCCGTCCACTTCGCGGACAGCCGTCTCGACCAGGCGGGCGAAGAAGGGGATGGCGCCGATGGCGAGCGGCACGATGGCGGCCTCACGGCCGATGGTCGTCCCGGTGATCCAGCGGGTGAAGTTCATCAGCGCGACCATCAGGATGATGAACGGCATCGAGCGGGCGACGTTCACGATCTGCCCGATGACCTTGTTGGTCACCACGTTCTGGAGCAGGCCGCCGCGGTCGGTGAGGACGAGCAGGACGCCGAGCGGGAGGCCGCCGACGACGGCGATCAGCGTGGACCAGCCGACCATGTAGAGGGTGTCCCAACACGCCTGGGACAGCAGCGGCTGCATCGCAGACCAGTCAGTCCAGGTCACTGGGCACCGTCCTTCACCAGCAGGGCCTCCCGGCCCAGTACGTCGATCTGGAGACCCTGCTCGCGCAGGAAGCCGATGGGCACCACGTTGTCCTCGTAGCGGCCGGGCAGTTCGATGCGCATGCGGCCGATCTGGAGGCCGCCGACGGTGTCGATGGCGGCGCCGAGGATCGATATGTCGATGTTGTAGGTGCGGGAGAGCTGGGAGATGACCGGCTGGGTGGCGGCCTCGCCGTGGAAGGTGACGTCGAGGACGGTGCGGTCCTCGCCGGAGGCCTCGCCGCCGACCGGGAAGAGCGCGGCGGCCAGTTCGGAGCCCGGGGTCGCGAGCAGTTCGCTGACGGTGCCCTGCTCGACGATGCGGCCCTTCTCCATCAGCGCGGCCGAGTCGCAGATCGTCTTCACGACGTCCATCTCGTGCGTGATGAGCAGGACGGTCAGGCCCAGCTGCCGGTTCAGGTCGCGCAGCAGCTGGAGGATGGAGCGGGTGGTCTCCGGGTCCAGGGCGCTGGTCGCCTCGTCGGAGAGCAGCACCCTGGGGTCGCCGGCCAGGGCGCGGGCGATGCCGACGCGCTGCTTCTGACCGCCGGAGAGCTGGGCCGGGTAGGCCTTCGCCTTGTCGGCGAGCCCGACGAGGTCGAGCAGTTCGAGCGCCTTGCGGGAACGTTCCTTCCCCGACTTTCCGAGGATTTCCAGCGGCAGCTCGACGTTGTCCTGGACGGTCCGGGTGGACAGCAGGTTGAAGTGCTGGAAGACCATGCCGATCCGGCTGCGCGCCTGCCGCAGCTCCCGGCCGGCCCGCGGACCGCGTCCGGCGAGGGCGGTGAGGTCCCGTCCGTCGACCGTCACGGTGCCGGTGGTGGGACGCTCAAGGAGGTTGACGCAGCGGATGAGCGAGGACTTGCCGGCGCCGGACTGGCCGATGACGCCGTACACCTCGCCTTCGCGGACGTGCAGGTCGACGCCGTCGAGGGCGGTGACCTCTCGGCCGCGCGAGCGGTAGACCTTGGTGAGGCCCGTGGTGGTGATCACGTGGGTTTCCGTCACTGTCGAGTGCGCGGGCGTGGGTGTGCCCGGGCGCACGGGTGCGTTCGTTCAGGGACGCGGCACGGTTCTCGCAGAGGCGCTGAACCGGGGAGAACATGTGCGCGGGGGGGGCGGCTTGCGTCACATACGCGCGTCGTCGCGTCGTACGGACATGCCACCTGTCTCGCTTCGGGGCGCGAGCTCGGGGGTGGTGCGGGGGCCCTCTAGAAGGCGCACATTCGACACATACAACGAGCACCGGGCGTCATGGTCGCCTCGGTCGCAGGGGTGCGGTCGCTCGTCGTGGTCATGCGATCAGTAAACCAGACCTACGGTCCTGACAGGCCGCCGCTGTCCGCATGGTGGACAGCGGCGGACGCCGCTCAGCCGCGGGTCGATATCTCGACGCCGCGGTCGGTGACCAGCGCGGACAAGGCCGAGAGGTCCTTCACCACGAGGTCCGCGGCCAGCTCGTGCGCCTGGTGGGTTGTGGCCAATGCCACGGTGGTCATACCGGCCGCGCGGCCCGCCTGGAGTCCGGCGGGGGCGTCCTCGAAGACCACGCAGTGCGCCGGGTCGACGCCCAGCTGGCGGGCGGCGAGGAGGTAGGGCTCGGGGTCCGGCTTGCCGCGGGTGATGTCGTCGGCGCAGACCAGCGTCTTCGGCCGGATCCCGACCGCCTCCAGGCGCGCCTCGGCCAGCCGGCGGGTGGCCGAGGTGACCACGGCCCAGCGGTCGGCGGGCAGGGAGTCGAGGAACGCGGCGGTACCGGGGAGCAGGCGGACGCCGTCGTTGGGGACGTCCTCCACCTCCAGCTGCTCGACCCGGGCGACGGCCTCCGCCACGAGGTCCGCCGGGAGCAGGTCGGCGACGATGTCCGCGGCGGGCCGTCCGTGCAGTTCGACTCGGGCGAACTCCTCGGTGACGTCGTACTCCGCCGCCCAGCGGGCCCAGCAGCGGTCGACCGATGCGAGCGAGGAGACCAGGGTGCCGTCGTTGTCGAACAGGAGGGCTTGTGCGTGGATCGTCATGGTCTCGACCCTACGGTGTAGGGCAGGGGCGACGGCATCGGGCCGTTTCCGCCGTAATAAGGTCACCGCATGCTCAATGCCCTGCTGACGGTGACCGGAGTCGCCGCGCTGCTGCTCGCCGCGTGGTGCGGCTGGGCGGCGTACCGGGACCAGCCGACGAAGGACTGGCACTTCATCGGGATGGCCGTGGTGTCGGTGCTGGCGTTGATCCAGCTGGTGGCCGGGATCGTGCTGCTGGCGCGGGGCGAGAAGCCGGACCAGGGGACGACGATCTTCGTCGCCTATCTGCTGGGCGCGTTCGCGTGCGTCCCGGCCGCGGGGTTCATGTCGCTCGCCGAGCGGACGCGGTGGGGTTCCGTGACGGTCGCCGCGGGCGGTGTGGTGCTGGCCGTGCTGGAGGTGCGGCTCTATGACATCTGGGGAGGGTGAGATGACGGCCGTGGACGAGAGGCCGAAGCGGCTGACCAGTGGGCCGGGGACGCTGCTGGTGTGGTTCTACGGGGTGATGGTCGTCGGGGCGGTGTCGCGTTCCGCGTACCAGATCGCGACCGAGTTCGACCGGGCGCCGCTCGCGTACTCGCTGTCGGCGGTTGCGGGGGTGGTGTACGCGTTCATCACGTACACGCTGGTGCGGGGCGGCGAGACGGCCCGCAGGGTGGCGCAGGTGTGCTGCGCCGCCGAGCTTGCGGGGGTGTTGATCGTGGGTACGTGGACCGTCGTCGACGGTTCTGCGTTCCCGGACGCGACCGTGTGGTCGGACTACGGGATGGGGTACGTGTTCATTCCGGTGCTGTTGCCGGTTTCCGCGTTGTACTGGTTGCGGAAGGGCGCCAAGGGGGCGGAGGCCTGAGGCTTGTGCGCGACTGCGGGTCCGATGTGGCTTGTCGCGCAGTTCCCCGCGCCCCTTTCGGGGCGCTTCAGCATGGGGCGTTGGAAAGCTAGGCCGTCGTTGCGTACGTGCTGGCCGGCTTTTCCAGGACGATCATGGGGACGCCGTCTGCGCCCTTCGAGGTGCCTACCGTTTCGTAGCCGACCCGGCGGTAGAGGCGGAGGTTGCCCTCGCTGCGGTGGCCGGTGAAGAGGCGGAAGCGCTTGGCGCCGCGCTGTTCGGCGAGGGCCTCCTCGGCCGCGCGGAGCAGGCGGGCGCCGATGCCGTGGCCCTGGAGGCGGGGGTGGACGCAGAGCTTGCCGATGGCGGCGGCGCCGTCCTCGGTGACCGAGCCGCGGACCGAGCCGACGACCTCCTCGCCGAGGCGGGCGACGAAGACGCAGTCGGTGGCGAGTTCCTGGCGGACCGAGTCGAGGCTCTGGACGAGCGGGTCGATGCGGTAGTTGCCGTACAACGCCGCCTCACTCTGGAAGCACAGGTACTGGAGCCTGAAGATCTGCTCTGCATCCTGCTCGGTCGCCACCGAGATGGTCACGCTCATGCCCATGTGCGCACGCCTCCCGCTCACCTGATCGCCTGTCGTTCCCACTCCTATCCCCGCGCTTCGCGGCGCGCAACCTCCGGCGTCAACAATCGACGCAGACAACCCAGACATCTGGAACGTTCCGGGCCGAGACTGCCCTGTGAGATACCCAACTCCCCCGCGATTTCCCGGTATGTCAGGTCCTTCGGGGAGAGCAGTGCCTGGAGGAGACGGGGGCAGCGGCCGGGGAGACGGGACACCGCCTCGCGCAGGGCGTGGTGGCGGGCGGTGGTGAGGACGCGTTGTTCGGGGGTGGGGGTGGCGGGGTCGGCGGGGTCGGTGACGTAGGGGCGTTCCCGGCGGGCGAGGCGCCGGGTGCGGCGGGACTCGGCGCGCACCGCACGGCGCAGCCAGTCCTCGGGGGCCCGGGGCGGTCCGTGGGTCTCCAGGCGTTCGAGGAGGCGGAGCCAGACGGTCTGCTCAAGGTCGCGGGGGTCGGCCCCGGAGGCATGTGCCTCGGCCGAGGCCTCGGCGGCAAGCAGCGGGCGCAGCGCGGTGACCAGGTCGTGCGTCATGTGCGGAACGACGCGGCCGCCCCGGCGCGGGTTGCCGGGGCGGCCGGTAGACACCCCGAACGGGGTGCGCGGGCTCAGCCGTTGACGAAGTCGGCGCGGGCCAGCAGCGCGGTGTCGGCGTTGTCGGTGAAGACACCGTCGATGCCGGTCTCGAAGTACTTCTGGAAGACCGGGAAGACGTTTCCGTACGCGTCCGCGGCGGTGCCCTTGCGGTAGGCCGGCGGCAGGAACGGGTTCTCGTTGCGCATGGTGTAGGGGTGCAGGATCAGGCCCACCTTGTGCGCGTCCGCGACCAGCGTGCTCGGCGTGGTGAAGTCGCCGTTGGCGTCCTTCGGGATGATCAGGTCGAGGGTCGGACCGATGCCCTGCGCGTAACCGGCGATCTCCCGCAGGCCCTTCGGCGTGATCAGGTCGGCGACCGTGCGCGGGTCACCCGTCGCGACGAAGTCGTAGGGCTGCGTGCTCGCGGCGGAGAGCAGCACGACCAGCGGGTTGTCGATCAGCTTGTTGAGGCGCTGGATGCTGGTCGGCTCGAAGGACTGGACGATGACCGGCGAGTTCCGCTGGTCCTTGCCGTGCTTGCGCAGCAGCTTGGCGATCCGCTCCTCGACGCCGAGGCCGAGCCTGCGGAAGTAGGTGGGGTGCTTGGCCTCCGGGTAGATCCAGACCTGCTTGCCGCGCTTGCGGGTCTGCTCGTCCTGCCACTTGAGGACTTCCTCGAAGGTGGGGATCTCCCAGCGGCCGTTGTAGAGCATGTTGTGCGGGCGGTTGGCCGGGATGCGCTCGATCGCGCGCAGCGTCTTCAGCTCGGCGAGCGTGAAGTCCTCGGTGAACCAGCCGGTGGTGGGGACGCCGTCCAGGGTCTTGGTGGTCTTGCGGTCGGCGAACTCCTTGTGGTCGGCGACGTCCGTGGTGCCGCCGATCTCCGGCTCGTGACGGCAGACCAGGTGACCGTCCTTGGTGGGGACGAGGTCGCCGGCCTCGACGACGTCGGCGCCGAGGTCGAGGGCGAGGTTGTAGGAGCCGAAGGTGTGCTCGGGACGGTAGCCGCTGGAGCCCCGGTGACCGATGATCGTCGGCTTCGGCAGGCTCTTCAGGCCGGCGCCGCCGTGACCGGCCTGCTTCGCCTCGGCCGCTCTGGCCGCACCGGGCAGTCCGAGCACCGCGCCGCCCGCGCCGAGCACCGCGGCGCCGAGCAGCGCCCGCCGTCCGGTCGTACCGTTCAACTGCGTCCGCTCGTTCGCGTCATGCGTGTTCATGAGCGCCCTCCTGACCTTCGCCCTCTGATGCCGGCTGATGGTAGGGCTGCGGACGTGACCGAAGGGAGACCGCCGACCCAACGGTCGGGTGACGCCGTATGGCTGATGGACGGCGAGTCATGACGGCCCGTCGGCGACATCCGTCACACCGTCGCGGGCTTGTTACGACCTGACTCCCGGACGTCACCGCAGGTAAACCAGCGTCAACACTACGTAAGACCTCGGTGAACCGGCCGTACCCGATGTGCGCTTCCCACGGAGCCGCGAGTAATGTCCTCACCTGCACAGACTCATACCGCCTCTCGACATCGGAGGACCCGTTGTCCCGCTTCGCGCTCATCAAGGCAGTGCTCGGACCGATCATGCGCCTGATGTTCCGCCCCCAGGTCGAGGGCGTCGAGCGCATCCCGGGGGACGGTCCTGTCATCCTCGCCGGCAACCACCTCACCTTCATCGACTCGATGATCCTGCCGCTGGTGAGCAAGCGGCAGGTGTTCTTCATCGGGAAGGACGAGTACGTCACCGGGAAGGGGTTCAAGGGCCGGCTGATGGCCTGGTTCTTCACCGGCGTCGGCATGATCCCGGTGGACCGGGACGGCGCGAGCGGCGGTGTCGCCGCGCTGATGACCGGCAAGCGGGTCCTGGACGAGGGCCGGATCTTCGGGATCTACCCGGAGGGCACCCGCTCCCCCGACGGCCGTCTCTACCGGGGCCGTACCGGCATCGCGCGGCTGACGCTGATGACCGGCGCGCCGGTGGTCCCCTTCGCGATGATCGGCACGGACAAGCTGCAGCCGGGCGGCGCGGGCATCCCGCGGCCGGGCAAGGTCACCGTCCGGTTCGGCGAGGCCATGGAGTTCTCCCGGTACGAGGGGATGGACCGGGACCGCTACGTGCTGCGGGCCGTGACCGACTCGGTGATGGCCGAGGTGATGCGGCTGTCCGGGCAGGAGTACGTGGACATGTACGCCACGAAGGCGAAGGCCGCCTGACGGCGGCGAGGACAGGCCGCACTCTTTCGGCGCAAGGGCACGGACCGGTGGTCTGTGCCCTTTCGTCTGCCATCCGTCTGCCGTCTGTCTGCCATCTGCCTGACACCCGTCCGGCGTCCGCCTGCCGGTGGAATCTGGCCCGACACTTCGTTCATTCATCAGCATTTACCGGCCATATGAGCACACAGCATGTCTTATTCAGACATGCAGAAACCTTCTCGGCGTACCCTGCTCCGTGCTCCGTTCGCTGCCGCCGGCGCGGGACTCCTCGCGGCATGTACCGACTCGGGCTCCGAACCCAGTTCCGGCCCGCAACACACGGCCGGCACCACGGCGTTCGTCCCGCAGGGACCCAAGGGGTACGTCAACCCGTCGGGCCCCGAGGTGCTCGCGGCCGAGCGGAAACGCGGTTCCGGCCCCGTCCGCATGATCAAGTTCACGGCTGCCAGGAGCATGCTGGACCTGGGCGGGCGGACGGTCCACAGCTGGGCGTACAACGAGTCGGTCCCGGGACCGCTGGTGCGCGTCACCGCCGGTGACGTCCTCAGCCTGACCCTCTCCAACCAACTGGCCGAGAAGACCACGCTGCACGCCCACGGGGTGCGCCTGCGCTGCGACATGGACGGCGTTCCGGACCTGACCCAGCAGGCCATCCAGCCGGGCACGGACTTCATCTACCGCTTCGTCGCCGCCCACCCGGGCACGTACCTGCTCCACTCGCACGTCGGCATGCAGCCGGACCGGGCCCTCTACGCGCCGTTCATCGTCGACGACCCGAAGGAGCCGCTCGCCTACGACCAGGAATGGGTCGTCGTCCTGGACGACTGGGTCGACGACATCGACGGCTCCAACCCCGAGCAGGTGCTCGACCAGCTCAAGCCGGGCGGGGCCATGGCGATGAACATGGGGATGGGCATGGGCCCCGGTCACGACAGCCCGAGCCCGCACGGGTCGGCGCACGCCTCCGCGTCGCCGTCCAGGCCGATGTCCAGTCCCAAGTCCAAGACCGGGCCGAAGAAGCCGACGGGCCCCGACCGGGTCCTGCGCAACTCCCACAGCCAGCTGCTGCACGGCGAGGGCGGCAACGTCGCCTACCCGCACTACCTGGCCAACGGGCGGCTGCGCACCGATCCCTCGGTCTTCCGCTGCCGCCCCGGCGACCGGGTCCGGATCCGCATCATCAACGCGGGCTCCGAGACGGCCTTCCGGGTCGCGCTCGGCGGCCACGAGATGACCGTCACCCACACCGACGGCTACCCCGTGCAGCACAAGAGGACCGACGCGCTGCTCATCGGCATGGCCGAGCGGTACGACGTCCTCGTCACCGCCAAGGACGGCGTCTTCCCGCTCGTCGCACTCGCCGAGGGCAAGAAGGGCAAGGCGCTCGCGGTCCTCCGCACCGACAAGGGGAGAAACCTTCCCTCGCCGGATGTCCGCCCGGCCGAGCTCGACCGCGAGATCGTGCCGGCGCGCCGTCTGCTGCCGGCCGAGTCCGTCGCCATGGACGACCGGGTCCCCGACCGCGACCTGCTCATCAGGATCACGGGCACGATGCAGAGGTACGACTGGGGGTTCGACCACACGCAGTACGACGTGCGGCAGCGGCATGCGGTGCGGGCCGGTGAGCGGGTGCGGCTGACACTCGTCAACGCGACCGACATGTGGCACCCGATGCATCTGCACGGGCACACGTTCTCGGTCACCGGGATCAGTTCGGCCGGGGCGCGCAAGGACACGACGATCGTGCTGCCGCATCGCAAGCTGGTGCTGGACTTCGATGCCGACAACCCCGGGTTGTGGATGCTGCACTGTCACAACCAGTACCACTCGGAGAGCGGGATGATGACGGTGCTCGGTTACAAGAAGTGATTTCCTGAAGGGTTCTGTGGTTCTTCGGGCGCGGGCGCGTCGTGGTTGATCGCGCAGTTCCCCGCGCCCCTGGGAGTTGTGCCTACGCGGCGCTTTCCAGTTTCTGGTTCCTGAGCAGGAACCAGGCCGCCAGCGCTGTTGTCAGGAGGACCGCGGCGCCTGCGCCCGAGGCGAGGTGGAGGCCGTGGGTGAAGGAGTCGCGGGCCGCTGTCAGCATGTCGGTCGCCGTGGGTGCGGGCATGGTCTTCGACGCCTCAAGTGCCGCGCCCAGGGACTCACGGGCGGCGGCCGGGGTGCCCGGCGGGGCCGCGAAGTCACGGTAGACGCCCATCACGATCGAGCCGAGCAGGGCGATGCCGAGCGCCGCGCCCAGCTCGTACGCCGTCTCGGAGACCGCCGAGGCGGCACCGGCCTGCTCCTTGGGGACGCTGGAGAGGATGACGTCGGCCGTGACCGTGAAGGAGAAGCCCGCGCCGACGCCGACCACCAGGAGCGCGGCGCCGAGGATCGGGTAGCCGGTGGACTGGGAGAGGGTGGTCAGCGCCGCGAGGGCCACGCCGACGGCCGCCAGGCCGCCGGCGACCACCGCCCGGACCGAGTAGCGGCGGGCCGCCCGGCCTGCCACCAGGCCCGCCGCCACCGCGCCCACGGCGGCGGGGAGTTCGGCCAGACCCGCCTCGAACGGCTGCCTGCCCTGGACCAGTTGCAGGTACTGGGAGAGGAAGAACACCAGGCCGGACATGCCGAGCACGGTCAGCAGGTCGGCCAGGACCGCGCCGCTGAAGCCGCGGTTGCGGAACAGCCGCATGTCCAGCAGGGGCTTGGGCATGGTGAGCTGACGGTGGACGAAGCCGTAGAGGGCCGCGGCACCGAGGAGCGCGGTGGCGGCGGTCACGCCGGTGAGGCCGTGGGTCGCGGCCTCCTTCACCGCGTACACGACGGCGATCATGCCGACCAGCGAGAGGACGACGCTGATCAGGTCCCAGGGGCCGGGGTCGGGGTTGCGGGACTCCGGGAGCGTCCTGAGGCCGACGAGGACCAGGACCACCATCACCGGCAGGTTGATCAGGAAGACCGAGCCCCACCAGAAGTGTTCGAGCAGGAAGCCGCCCACGATCGGGCCGACGGCCGTGCCGGCCGAGGCCGCCGCACCCCAGATGCCGACGGCGAGGCTGCGCTCGCGCGGATCGTGGAAGAGGTTGCGGATCAGGGCGAGGGTGGCCGGCATCAGGGTCGCGCCGGCGACGCCCAGCAGGGCGCGGGCCGCGATCAGCAGGCCGGGGGTCGTCGCGTACGCGTTCAGGACGGATATCGCGCCGAACGCCGTCGCGCCGACGAGCAGGATCCGCTTGCGGCCGATGCGGTCGCCGAGGCTGCCCATCGATACCAGCAGACCGGCGATGACGAACGAGTAGACGTCGCCGATCCACAGCAGCTGGGTGCCGGAGGGGTTGAGGTCTTCGCTGATGTAGGGGGTCGCCAGGCCGAGGACGGTCGCGTCGACGGCCACCAGCAGCACGGCGAGCACGAGTGCGGAGAGCGCGAGCCAGCGGCCCGGCCGCTTCCCCTCCGCCTCCGCCACGCGCGCCGGCTGCAGGGTGCTGGTCATGATTCCTCTCTTCGTCGTGCGCCGCCGAGCAACAGCTCGACGATCATGTGGGTGAAGTCCTTGGGGGCGACGCGGCCTTCGGAGACCGCCCAGGCGGCGGAGGCCAGCAGGCCGTACAGCGCCTCGGTGAGCCAGGCGGGCGTCAGATCGATGCGGAACTCGCCGCTCTGCTGGCCGCGTCGGAAGAGGGCCGCGATGCGTGCGTCGATCCGCGCCCAGCCCCGGTTCTGGCCCTCGCCCTCGAACAGCTGGTTCTCGGTGTAGAGGAAGGCGAGCAGACCGGCGGCCGGTTCGATCTCGCGGACGAGGCGGTGCACGGCGTCGGCCGCCGGGCCCTCGTCCAGGCGGGCCGCGTCCAGGGCCGCGTCGCACTCCGCGATGCCGAGCGCCTCCAGGGCGCGGACGAGCGCGTCGCGCCCGGCGAAGTGCCGGTGCAGGGTGGCCCGGCTGATCCCGGCGGCCTTGGCGACCTCGTCCATGGTCGCGGTGGATTTCCGGGTCAGCAGGGTGGCTGCGCTGCGCAGGACGTGGTCGCGGTCGAGGGCCATGAGACAAGAGTAACCCACGTGAGACATCTATGTCTCACAGTGGGCATGCGTGATTCAGAAGAGGGAGATCAGGTCCGGTTTCGGATCAGTGCCAGGGCAGGCTGCCGCGGTGCTCCCAGTAGGCGCGCGGGTCCTCGGCCAGGGTGGCGAGGCGGGCCAGCTGGTCCGCGTCGAGGTCGGCCACGGCCGCGTGCAGGTTGGAGGCGAGCTGGGCGACGGTGGCCGCGCCGGAGAGCACGACCCCGGACCAGGGTTGCCGGAGTACGACCGCGAGGGCGACGGCGTCGCAGCCCAGGCCGGTCTCCTCGGCCACGGTCCGCAGGGCGTCGGGGGCGTGCGGGGCGGCCAGCCGGCCGTTGGCCATGCCCTCCTTCACGATCACCGTGAGTCCGGCGTCGTGGGCCTCCGCGAGGGCCGGACCCGCCGAGGTCTCCAGGGCGTTGTACGTCGACTGGACGGTACGGAAGAGGGGCTCGCCGTCGACCGTCACGGCGAGGGCGGCACGGATCGCGTCGGCCTGGGCGGGGCCGCTGGTGGAGAAGCCGACGGTGAGGCCGGTGGCCGCCGCTTCGGCGAGGCGGGCGTGGAGTTCCTTGTCGGTGAGGGCGGGGCTGTCCGGGGTCACCGAGTGGATCTGGTAGAGGTCGAGCCGGTCGCCGAGGAGCGCGTCGGACTCGGCGCGCTGGCGGTCGTAGGTCGCGAGGGTGTGGTCCTTGACCTCGTGGGTCTCCGCGTCCGCGGACCAGCCGGCGGTGTAGGTGTAGCCCCATTTACTGCCGACGACCACGTCGGTGAGGTCGGGGTGGGCGGTCAGCCAGTCGGCGAGGAACTCCTCGGAGCGGCCGTAGGAGCGGGCCACGTCGAAGTAGCGGACGCCCTGGGCGTAGGCGGCGTCGAGGAGTTCGTGGGTGCGGGTGCGGAGGGCTTCTACGGTGCGGTTCTCGCCGAGGTCCTCGTCGCGGTCGAGGTTGATGTAGCCGGGGCGGCCGACTGCGGCGAGGCCGAGGCCGATGTGGCAGGTGGGGGTTGTTGCTGTTGCCAGTCGGGCGAAGGGCATCGCGGGTTCCGTTTCGGTCGGCTGCGTCGGTCTACTGACCAACGTAACCCGCGATGACCTTTGGGTCGCCGTTCAGCTCGGGGGGAGCGGTGCGTTTGCGAGTGAGGGTGGGTGGGGGCTGGTCGCGCAGTTCCCCGCGCCCCTAAAGGGGCGCTCCACTCACGCCTGCTTCTTCGCTTCTGCCCACTGGTGCTGGGCTGCCAGGTTCGCCTTGATCTCCGCCAGTTGGACGGCGACCGCACCGGGGGCCGTGCCGCCGCGGCCGTTGCGGGAGGCGAGGGCGCCCGGGACGTTGAGGACGGAGCGGACGTCGGGGGTCAGGTGGGCGGAGATCTTGGCGAACTGGTCGTCGGTCAGCTCGTCGAGTTCCTTGCCCTCGGCCTCCGCGGCCTTGACGCACTCGCCGGCCACCTCGTGCGCGACGCGGAACGGTACGCCCTGCTTGACCAGCCACTCGGCGATGTCGGTGGCGAGGGAGAAGCCGGCCGGGGCCAGTTCCTCCATGCGCTCGCGGTGGACGGTGAGGGTCGCCATCATGCCGGTGAAGGCGGGGAGCAGGACCTCCAGCTGGTCGCAGGAGTCGAAGACCGGCTCCTTGTCCTCCTGGAGGTCGCGGTTGTAGGCGAGCGGGAGGGCCTTGAGGGTGGCCATGAGACCGGTCAGGTTGCCGATCAGGCGGCCGGACTTGCCGCGGGCCAGCTCCGCGATGTCGGGGTTCTTCTTCTGGGGCATGATCGACGAACCCGTGGAGAACGCGTCGTGCAGGGTCACGAAGGAGAACTCCTTCGTGTTCCAGATGATGACCTCCTCCGCGATCCGGGAGAGGTTCACGCCGATCATCGCGGTGATGAAGGCGAACTCGGCCACGAAGTCACGGGAGGCCGTGCCGTCGATGGAGTTCGCGGAGCTGCCGTGCTCGAAGCCGAGGTCCTTCGCCACCGCCTCCGGGTCCAGGCCGAGGGAGGAGCCGGCGAGGGCGCCGGAGCCGTAGGGGGAGACGGCCGTGCGCTCGTCCCACTGGCGCAGCCGCTCGGCGTCCCGGGTCAGCGACTGGACGTGGGCCAGGACGTGGTGGGCGAAGAGGACCGGCTGGGCGTGCTGCAGGTGGGTGCGGCCGGGCATCGCCACGTCCGGGTGGGCCTCCGCGAGGCCGACCAGGGCGTCCTGGAGGTCGGCGATCAGGCCGCCGATCACGCGGGCGTGGTCCCGGAGGTACATCCGGAAGAGGGTGGCGACCTGGTCGTTGCGGGAGCGGCCGGCGCGCAGCTTGCCGCCGAGGTCGGGGCCGAGGCGTTCGAGGAGACCGCGCTCCAGGGCGGTGTGGACGTCCTCGTCGGCGATCGTGCCGACGAAGGAGCCGTCGGCGACGTCGGCTTCGAGCCGGTCGAGGCCGGCGATCATGCGGGTCAGTTCGTCCTCGGTGAGCAGCCCGGCCTTGTGCAGCACGCGCGCGTGGGCACGCGAACCGGCGATGTCGTAGGGCGCGAGCCGCCAGTCGAAGTGGACGGACGCGGACAGCTTCGCCAGGGCCTCGGCGGGACCGTCGGCGAAACGGCCGCCCCAGAGCCGTACGTCACCGCTGTTGCTGCTCACTTGCGTTGCTCCTAGAAGAGATCCGGATGTGGCACCGCCTCCCCGGCCATGAACGGGGAGGCGGTCGTCACGCTACTGCTTACGCGAGGTCGCGTCGGGCTACGCCCGCAGTTGACGCTGTGCCGCGATCTTCGACGACAGGCTGTAGATGTCGATGAAGCCCTTGGCCGCGGCCTGGTCGAAGGTGTCGCCGGTGTCGTAGGTGGCGAGGTTGAAGTCGTAGAGGGAGGCGTCGGAACGGCGGCCGGTGACGACCGCCCGGCCGCCGTGGAGCGTCATGCGGATGTCTCCGGTGACGTGCTGGTTCGCCTCGTTGACGAAGCCGTCCAGGGCCCGCTTGAGCGGGGAGAACCACTGCCCGTCGTAGACGAGTTCGCCCCAGCGCTGCTCCACCTGCCGCTTGTAGCGGGCGAGTTCGCGCTCGACGGTGACGTTCTCCAGCTCCTGGTGGGCCGTGATGAGCGTGATCGCGCCCGGGGCCTCGTACACCTCGCGGGACTTGATGCCGACGAGGCGGTCCTCGACCATGTCGATGCGGCCGACGCCCTGGGCGCCCGCGCGCTCGTTCAGCTCCTGGATCGCCTGGAGCACGGTGACCGGCTTGCCGTCGATGGCGACCGGGGCGCCCGCCTCGAAGGTGATGACCACCTCGTCGGGCTCGCGCGGGGTGGCCGGGTTCCGGGTGTACTCGTAGATGTCCTCGATCGGGCCGTTCCAGATGTCTTCCAGGAAGCCGGTCTCGACGGCGCGGCCGAAGACGTTCTGGTCGATGGAGTACGGGGACTTCTTGGTGGTCGCGATCGGGAGGTTCTTCGCCTCGCAGAAGGCGATGGCCCTGTCGCGGGTCATCGCGTAGTCGCGGACCGGGGCGATGCAGGTCAGGTCGGGGGCGAGGGCGACGATGCCGGCCTCGAAGCGGACCTGGTCGTTGCCCTTGCCGGTGCAGCCGTGGGCGACCGTGGAGGCGCCGTGCTTGCGGGCGGCGGCGACCAGGTGCTTGACGATGGCCGGCCGGGACAGGGCGGAGACCAGCGGGTAGCGGTCCATGTAGAGGGCGTTGGCCCTGATCGCCGGGAGGCAGTACTCGTCGGCGAACTCGTCCCTGGCGTCGGCGACCTCCGCCTCCACCGCGCCGCAGGCCAGGGCCCGCTTGCGGATGACGTCCAGGTCCTCGCCGCCCTGGCCGACGTCCACCGCGACGGCGATGACCTCGGCGTCCGTCTCCTCGGCGATCCAGCCGATGGCGACGGAGGTGTCCAGCCCGCCCGAGTAGGCGAGAACGACGCGCTCGGTCATGGGTCCCTCCTCCCGTACATCCGCTTGCTATGCATGAGTATGCAGAGCTCTGCATGATTCGTCAATCCGGCCGGGTTCGGCGGACCGATGTGAAAAAGGTTTGAACAAACGAAACCGCTTACCCGTACCCATGCCTGAACGCCGGCGCCGCGTTTGTAAACCCACCTCTGACCCAAGTGAGGCATCCGCATGTCCAGGGCTCTTCCGAAGTACAACAAGCGTCGTGTCGCGTTCATCGGCGGCGCCGCCGCCGTGGCGCTGTCCGGTGCGGTCATCGCCGGTTCGGCCCTCGCCGGGACGCCGGACAAGAGCAGCGACACCAGCAATGCCCGCACCCTCGCCGCCTCGCCCGGCACGATCACCTGCCCGGACGTGGCCTCCCAGCTGCCGGCGATCCCCGCTACCGCGAAGGCCGAGGTCGACAGAAACCTCACGCTCCTCCAGACGCAGATCCAGGAGGCCAACAAGCGGCTGGTCGACACCGTGGGCCAGGGTGGGCCGAACTTCGTGAACAACGCGATCCTCGGTCCCCTCAAGGACAAGCGTGTGGCGACCATCAACCGGATCGCCACCGCGATCGGCCGGACGGCCGCCAAGCCGACGGGCCTGGACTCGCTGGCTCCGTGCGCCCTGAACGCCGGCGGGACGAGCACGAACACGGGCAGCGGTACGGCGACCGGCGCCGCCTCCGCCACGCCGAGCACGGCGGCCACCCAGCAGCAGTCGACGGGCAGCACCGGCACCGCGGGCAGCAGCGCGGTGGGCACGATCACCTGCCCGGACGTCGCCTCCCAGCTGCCGGCGATCCCCGCGACCGCGCAGGCCGAGGTCGACCGCAACCTCACCCTGCTCCAGACCCAGATCACCGAGGCCAACAACCGGCTCCAGAGCACGGTCGGCCAGGGCGGTCCGAACTTCGTCCAGAACGCGATCCTCGGCCCGCTGGCGGACAAGCGGAAGTCGACCATCGACCGCATCGCCATCGCGATCGGCCGGACGTCGACCAAGCCGACCGGCCTCGACTCCCTGGCCGCCTGCACGCTCACCAAGTGACGTGACAGGCAGCTGTGGCCGCCCCGTGTACAGCGCCGGCCGGGGCGGCCACAGTGGAGTCTCATGGGAAAGACCTACGAGCGCATCGACGGCAGGCTCCGTACGTTCATCGAGGAGCAGCCCCTGTTCTTCACCGCCACCGCCCCGCTCGCGGGCGACGGCACGGTCAACCTCTCCCCCAAGGGCCTGACGGGCTCCTTCGCCGTACTCGACGAACTCACCCTCGCCTACCTGGACTTCGCCGGCTCCAACGCCGAGACCATCGCCCATCTGCGGGAGAACGGCCGTATCACCCTGATGTGGTGCGCCTTCCAGGGCCCGCCGAACATCGTGCGGGTGCACGGCCGCGGCGAGGCGGTCTTCCGTGACGACCCGCGCTTCGCCGGCCTGCTCACCCGTTTCCCGGACATCGACCCGTCGCTGCACGGCCTGCGCGCGGTCATCGTCGTCCACGCCGAACTCATTCGCGACAGCTGCGGTTACGCGGTCCCCTACATGGCCTACGAGGCCGACCGTGAGCTGCACGGAAAGCGGTTCGCGCGCGAGGACGACGCCTCGCTGAGCGAGTACTTCGAGAAGAAGCAGCACATCGCGGTGAGCCTGGACGGCCTACCCGGGCTGCCGTTGCCGCTGCCTCCGTCTAGCGTCTGAGCCATGCGTCCACGCGTCGTCGTCGCCTTCTTGTCCGCGTCCCTGCTGCTGCTCGGTGCGGCACCGGGGGGCGGGGATCCGCAGCCGCTGCCCGCCGCCATGGCCGACACCGGCGGCGGCAGCCAGCTGATCACCGCGGAGGCGTCCACGCTGAGCTCGACGTCGGGGACGCTCACCTGGTGGGAACGCCGGGACGGGGCCTGGGTGCAGGTCGGGTCGGCCGAGGCCCGCTTCGGCGCGAAGGGGCTGGTCGAGGGAGCGAAGCGGCAGCAGGGTACGAACACGACCCCTACGGGGTTGTACGACCTTCCGTTCGGGTTCGGCCTCCAGGCGGCGCCGGCCGGGACCGCCGTCGAGTACCGGCCGGTGACGGCGAATTCGTGGTGGTGCCAGGACAACGACTCCACCTCGTACAACCGTTGGGTGGAGCCGCTGCCGTCCGACTGCCGTGCCACGGAGTCGGAGAAGCTGGCGTCGTACACGACGCAGTACAGGTACGCGCTGGTGATCGGGTTCAACTATGCCCAGCCGGTGCGGGGGCGGGGGGCCGGGATCTTTCTGCATGTCAACGGGGCCGGGGCGACGGCCGGGTGTGTGTCGGTGCCGGAGGATGCGATGCGGCGGATTCTGCAGTGGGCGGATCCGAAGAAGGGGCCGCACATTGCCATGGGGACGGTGAGCGGGGATACCGCTCTTACCCGGTACTGAGATGTACGCCGTACGGGGTGCGGTGTGGTGGCACGTGCGGGCCGTCCTGGGCTGGTCGCGCAGTTCCCCGCGCCCCTAGGGGGTTGCGGTTGCCGCCAGTTTCACCGTGAACGTCGTTGTGCCTGGGCGGCTCTCCACGGTCACCGTTCCCCCGTGTGCCTCGATCACCGCCGCCACGATCGACAGGCCCAGGCCCGCTCCCCCGCCGGAGGCGTCGGCGCGGCGGCGGTGTTCGGCTCGGGTGAAGCGTTCGAAGACGCCGGGCTGGATGTCGGGAGGGATGCCGGGGCCGTCGTCGTGGACCCGCAGGGCCGCCGAACCGTCCTCCTCCTCCAGCAGCACCGTCACCTTCGTGCCGGCCGGGGTGTGCAGGCGGGCGTTGGCCAGCAGGTTGGCCAGGACCTGCTGGAGGCGGTGGGTGTCGCCGGTCACCGTCACCGGATCCTCGGGGAGGTCGAGGGTCCAGCGGTGGTCCGGGCCGGCGGCGCGGGCGTCCGTGACGGCGTCCAGGACCAGGTGGGTGAGGTCGACCGGGTGGCTCTCCAGAGGGCGGCCCGCGTCCAGGCGGGCCAGGAGGAGGAGGTCGTCGACCATCTCGCCCATGCGGGAGGACTCGGCGGCGATGCGTTGCAGGGCCCGGGTGATCTCCGGGGGTACCGGGCCGGGGTGGAGCAGGGCCAGTTCCGCGTGGCCGCGGACCGAGGCGACCGGGGTGCGCAGCTCGTGGCTGGCGTCGGCCGCGAAGGTGCGCAGGCGTTCCTCGCTGGCGTGGCGTTTGGTGAGCGCGTCCTCGACGTGGCCCAGCATGCGGTTGAAGGCGGCGGCCATCCGGCCGACCTCGCCGCGGGGGTCGGACTCGGGGGCGCGGGGCGGCAGGGCCACCTCGCCGCTGGCGAGCGGGAGTTCGCTGACCCGGGCGGCGGTCGCGGCGACCCTGCTCAGGGGGAGCAGGGACCAGCGGACCCAGAGGGCGCCGGCCACCCCGGCGGCGGCGAGGGCGAGGGCGAAGACGGCGGCGGCGACCAGTTCCAGGCGGTGCACGGTGGCCCGTACCGGTTCCAGGGGCAGGCCGGTGACCAGGACGTCGCGGTCGCGGCCCGGCCAGGCCAGCAGCCGGTAGTCGCCGATCGAGGCGAGGTGGACCGTGTGGCCGCGGCCGTCCACCGGCAGGGCGGCGAGGGCCTTGCGGTCGCGGGCCGTGAGGGCGACGGTCAGGTCCGGATCGGCTCCGGAGGGGATCAGGGCCGCGTTGGTGACCTTGCCCCGCAGCAGGCGGGCGCCGAAGGTACCGGCGGCCTGGCGGCGGGTGTCGCCGTGTTCGTCGCCGTCCCGGTCGCTTGGCTTGTACTTCCCGTGTTCGAGGGACTGCGGGAAGCTCGGGCCGGTCTGCTGGAGCTGCTGGTCGAGGCGGCCGGTGAGGAAGCCGTCCAGTTCGACCACGGCCGCGACGCCGACGGCCGCGCAGCTCACCGCGAGCAGCACGACCAGGCCCGCGGTGAGGCGGGCGCGGAGGGTGCGGGGGCGGGGCAGGTGCCGTAGCCGCCGTAGTCGCCGTAGGGGCTTCATCTGGTCACCGGCTTGAGGACGTACCCGGCGCCGCGGACGGTGTGGATCATGGGCTCGCGGCCCGCGTCCACCTTCTTGCGCAGGTAGGAGATGTACAGCTCGACGACGTGGGCCCGGCCGCCGAAGTCGTAGGACCAGACGCGGTCGAGGATCTGTGCCTTGCTGAGGACGCGGCGCGGGTTGCGCATCAGGAAGCGGAGGAGTTCGAACTCGGTCGGGGAGAGCTCGATCAGCTCGCCGGCCCGGGTGACCTCGCGGGCCTCCTCGTCCATGGTGAGGTCGCCGACGACGAGGCGCGGGCCGTCCTCCTGCTGGCGGGCCATGCCGGCGCGGCGCAGCAGGCCGCGCAGCCGGGCGACCACCTCCTCCAGGCTGAAGGGCTTGGTGACGTAGTCGTCGCCGCCCGCGGTGATGCCGGCGATCCGGTCCTCCACGGCGTCCCGGGCGGTGAGGAAGAGCACACAGACGTCCGGCTTGACCTGGTGGAGCGAGCGGAGGACGGAGAAGCCGTCCGTGTCGGGAAGCATCACGTCCAGGACCACCGCGTCCGGCAGCAGCTCACGGGCCACGGCCAGCGCGCTCGCGCCGTCGCCGGCCGCGCGGACCTCCCAGCCCTCGTAGCGCAGGGCACCGGTGAGGACCTCCGCGAGGTCGGGGTCGTCGTCGACGACGAGGACGCGGAGCTGGGTGCCGTCGGGTCTGGTGAGGGCGGGGCGGCCGGAGCGGGTCGTGTTCATCGCGTCTCCCAGCATCCCCCCTCCCGGGAGCGAGGCGCGGCCCCGGGTGCTCTGAGTTTCCTCTGAGCCGACTCTGCCGGTGCCGGTTCAGAAGGTGCTCAGAGGTTCGGGCTGCACAGTGGCGTCCTGACCGGAGAAAGGACCCGACTCATGACGACCGTGGACGAACGGCGCACGGCACCCGCCGTGCCCGCCGTGCCCACGCGCCGCTCCCCCGCGGGTGCCGTGCTCGCCGTGGTGTGGGCCGGAGCGGCGGCCGTGCTCCTGTTGTGGTGGTCGGACACCGGCTCCGTCGTGGGCGCGGCGGGCTGGCTGACCGGGGCCGGGCGGATCGCCGGGCTGCTGTGCGGGTACTCCTGCGCGGTGCTCGTCGGCCTGATGGCCCGGGTGCCGCTGCTGGAGGTGCGGGTCGGCTCCGACCGGGTCGCCCGCTGGCACGCGATGGCGGGCCGGTACACGGTCTGTCTGCTGGTCGCGCACGTCGTGCTGATCCTCACCGGGTACGCGGCCCAGGACCACGCCTCCCTCGTCCACGAGACGCTGAACGTCGTCCTCGACTACCCCGACATGCTCAAGGCGACCGCCGGCACGGTCATCCTCTTCGCCGTCGGCATCACCTCGATGCGGGCGGCGCGCCGCCGGACCAGCTACGAGTTCTGGTACTACGTCCACCTGCTCACCTACGCGGCCGTCTTCCTCGCCTTCTTCCACCAGCTGACGCTGGGCAACGACCTCGACGGCAAGCCGGTCGCCACCGCCTTCTGGTACGCGCTGTACCTGGGGGTCGCGGCCCTGGTGGTGTGGTTCCGGATCCTGGCGCCGGTGCGGCTGAACCTCCGGCACCGGCTGCGGGTGCACTCCGTGCAGCAGGAGGCGCCGGGCGTGTACTCGGTCGTCGTCCGGGGCCGGCGGATCGGGGAGCTGGGCGCGCGGGCCGGGCAGTTCTTCCGCTGGCGGTTCTTCGGCGGCGACGGCATGGGCCGGACGTCGACCCCGTACTCGCTCTCGGCGCCGCCGCGCGGCGACCTGCTGCGGATCACGGTCAAGGCGCTAGGCGACCACAGTGCGGCCGTGCCGCTGCTGCGCCCCGGTACCCGGGTGTGGGCGGAGGGCCCGTACGGCGCCCTCACCGCGGACCGGAGCACCAGTCACCGGACCCTGCTGATCGCGGCCGGCGTCGGCGTCACCCCGCTGCGGGCGCTCTTCGAGACCCTGCCCGGCGACGTCACCCTGCTCTACCGCGCGCGTACGGCCGAGGATCTGGCCCTGGGCGGCGAGCTGGAGGCGATAGCCCGCTGGCGCGGCGCGCAGGTGCTCTACGCCCTCAACGGCCCGCGGGGCGAGCGCCCCGCCCTGACGGCGGAGTCGCTGCGGGCGACCTTCCCCGGCCTCGCCGGCTACGACGTCTACATCTGCGGTCCGCACGGCTTCGCCCAGGAGCTCTACGGGGCGCTGCGCGCCGCCGGGGTGCCGGACCGCCGCATCCACCACGAGTCGTTCGAGCTGTGAGGCCCCTGCCGTGCACCCGCTGAACAAGAACCGTCCCCTGCGCCGCGTGATACTGGCGAGCGCCGCGACCGTCTCCGGGATGGTGATGCTGCTGGCGCTGAAGCCGCACACCGCCCCGACCGTGATCACCGGCTCGGCCGCCACCGCGCCGTCGGCCGCGCCGTCGGCAGGGGCGAGCGCCTCGCCGGGCGCGAGCAGCGGCTCCGGTGGCTCCGGCAAGTCCGGGAGCAGCAGCGGCACCAGGACCGTCACCGGGGACACGGTGCAGACCCGCTGGGGCCCGGTCCAGGTGAAGGTGACGATCAGGAGCGGCAAGATCACCGACGTCACGGCGGTGCAGTACCCGTCGGACAACCCCAGGGACCAGGAGATCAACCAGTACGCCCTCCCGCAGCTGCGCAGCGAGGCGCTGGCGGCACAGAGCGCGAGCATCGACACCGTTTCCGGTGCCACCTACACCAGCCAGGGTTACCAGCAGTCACTCCAGTCGGCGCTGGACTCCGCGGGTCTCTGAACACTCGGGCAGTACGGCACGTATCTGTGGGCCAAGGGTCAATTCCCTACGGAGGAACCGTGACCACCACGCTCGCAGGCGGACGTGCCGCCCGCCGACAGACGATGCGCCGCATCCGCCCGCGCCGCTCCCCGGCAGTTCCGCTGCTGCTCGCCGTATGGGCGGGCGCGGCGGCCGTGCTGTGGCTGTGGTGGCACAACACCCCGTCCATCGCCGACCAGAACGGCAAGATCCTCAACGCGGGCCGGATCACCGGTCTGCTGGCCGGGTACCTGATGGCGCTCGTGGTGCTCCAGATGGCCCGGGTGCCGGCGCTGGAGCGGCGGGTCGGCTCCGACCGCGTCGCCCGCTGGCACGCGATGAGCGGCCGGTACACGCTCTGCCTGGTCTTCGCGCACGTCTTCCTCATCATGTGGGGCTACGCGCTGCAGGCCGGCAAGACGCTGAACGACATCGTCCAGCAGACCATCGACTCCGTGAACCAGCTGCCCGACATGGGCAAGGCGGCCATCGGCACCGGCCTGTTCGTCGTCATCGGCCTGACCTCGATCGGCCCGGTGCGGCGCCGGATGCCGTACGACACCTGGTACCACGTGCACCTGCTGACGTACGCGGCGGTGTTCCTGACGTTCTGGCACCAGATCACCACCGGCAACGACTTCGCCCTGACCCCGATCGCCAAGACCTTCTGGTACGGGCTGTACGGCGCGGTGACCGCGCTGGTGGTCTGGTACCGGATCCTCACCCCGATCCGGCTCAACCTGCGGCACCGGATGCGGGTCGAGGCGGTCATCGAGGAGACGCCGGGCATCGTGTCGGTGCTGATCGGCGGGCGCAAGCTGCACCGGATGGGCGCGGAGGCCGGCCAGTTCTTCCGCTGGCGGTTCATGGCCCCCGGGATGCGGTTCAGCTCGCACCCGTACTCGCTGTCGGCGGCCCCCCGCCCCGACATGTTGCGGATCACCGTCAAGGCGATCGGCGACCACAGCGCGCGGCTGCGCGAACTACGGCCCGGAACCAAGGTGTGGGCCGAAGGGCCGTACGGGGCGATGACCGCGTCCCGGCGCAGCCGCGGCAAGGTCCTGCTGGTGGCGGGCGGCGTCGGGATCACGCCCATGCGGGCGCTGTTCGAGACGCTGCCCGGCGCCGCGGGCGACCTGACCCTGCTCTACCGGGCCAACACCACCCAGGACCTGGCGCTCTGGGACGAGCTCGCGAAGATCGCCAACGAGCGCGGGGCCAGGCTGATGTACGCGGTCAACAGCCCGGACGGCGAGCGTCCGGACATCTCCGCGGAGAACCTCCAGCGGAAGATCCCGGACATCGTCGACCACGACGTCTTCATGTGCGGCCCGCCCGGGTTCGCGCAGGGCGTGTACGAAGCACTGCGCGGCGCGGGGGTTCCCGCCCGCCGCATCCATCACGAGTCGTTCGAGATGTGAGCGACGGGACCACACGGGAATCCAGGGAATCGGGAGTTCGGGAACGATGAGGAAGAGTCACCCCATCAGGCGTGTGGTGCTGGCCACCGCGGCGACCGTGTCCGGTGTCGTGCTGCTGCTGTCGCTGAAGCCGTCGTCGGACCCGACGTCCGCGTCGGCGGCGGGCGCGGCCCCGTCGGCCGCGGCGGCCGGGCAGGAGTCGCCGCAGGGCGGCACCGGAGCCGCCGGCACCACGACGGTGGACGGGGACGCGACCCAGACCCAGTACGGGGTCGTCCAGGTCCGGCTGACCGTCGCCAACGGCAAGATCACCCAGGCCCAGGCGATCCAGGCGCCCAAGGGCGGCACCAGCGACCAGAAGACCGCGCTGTCGGTACCGCAGCTCAACAAGGAGGCGGTGGCGGCGCAGAGCGCGAACATCGACTCCGTCTCCGGGGCGACGTACACGAGCACCGGCTACAAGCAGTCGCTGCAGTCGGCGCTGGACAAGATGAAGGAAGCGAGCGCGTCGTCCGGCTCGTCCTCGTCCTCCTCCGGGTCCGCGCAGGCGCAGGCCAAGACGGTGACCGGGCAGGTCGCGCAGACCCAGTACGGGCCGGTCCAGGTCCGGATCACCGTCTCCGGCGGGAAGATCACGCAGGCGGAGGCGGTGCAGGCGCCCAAGGGCGGCACCAGCGACCAGAAGACCGCGCTCTCCGTGCCGCAGCTCAACAAGGAGGCGGTGGCGGCGCAGAGCGCGAACATCGACTCCGTCTCCGGGGCCACCTACACCAGTACCGGCTACAAGCAGTCGCTGCAGTCGGCGCTGGACCAGGCCGGTGGCTGAGGCGGTGGCCGAGTCCGCGGAAGCTCCCGCCGCGGTGCGTCACGCGGAGGAGGTCATGGGGACCGTCTTCTCCTTCGACGTCCGCGGCGGGGATCCGGACGCCGTACGGGCGGCCCTCGAAGAGGCGGTCGCCGGGCTGCACCGGGTCGACGAGGTGTTCAGCACGTACCGCGAGGACAGCCAGGTGTCCCGGCTGGCGCGGCAGGAGATCGGCGTCGCCGACTGCGATCCCGAGGTCGCCGAGGTGCTGGAACTGGCGGCCGAGGCGGAGCGGGTGAGCGACGGCTGGTTCAGCACCCGCTACCGGGGGCGGCTCGATCCCACCGGGATCGTGAAGGGCTGGTCCGCCGAGCGGGCGGCGCGGACGCTGGCGCGGGTGGCCGGGGTGAGCGGCGTGAGCGTCAACGGCGGCGGTGACGTCCAGATGTTCGGGGCGCCCGAGCCCACGCGGGCGTGGCGGGTGGGGATCGCCGATCCGTTGCGGCCGGGCGGGCTGGCGGCGGTCATCTCGGCGGCCGGGGTCGACGAACTGGCGGTGGCCACGTCCGGTACCGCGGAGCGGGGCGCCCATATCGTCGATCCGCGGACCGGGAAGTCAGCGGTGACGGACCTGGTGGCGGTGACGGTGGTGGGGCCGGGGCTGACGTGGGTGGACTGCTGGGCGACGGCGGCGTTCGCGATGGGGTCGCGGGCCGGGTTGGCCTGGCTGGAGTCGCTGCCGGACGTGGAGGGGCTGTTGATCACGGCGGGGGATGAAGTGCGGTGCACCGGGGGGTTGGCCGCGAGGCTGGGCTGACGTGGGGGAAGGGACGCTCACCGGCGCTTGCCGGGTGCCGCCGCGCCCACCCGTGCCGCCCCAGCGGCACGACTGCCCGCAGCTATGTCTTCAGGGGCGCGCCCGCGACCGAAGGACATTCGCACAGTGACGCGGCATTTTTCTGATTTATCCCGCAGAACGCCATCCCGAATCCCCTCTCGGCCGTACCCCCTGTGACGCAAGTTTCAGGAGGAACACCATGGCTGTCTTCAGCAACCTCATGCCGTTCAAGAACCGGCACGACCACGGCCACGACCACAACCACAACCACGACGACCGTCACGGGCACGACCACGACCACAACCGTGACCACGGCGACCGGCACGGTCACGACCACGGCGACCGGCACGACCACGGCAACCGCTACTGACCACACCTGAAGGCGGCGCGGACCGGCCACGGGTCAGCCGGTCCGCCTCGCCGGTGTTTTCCAGGAACCCCTCTCATGGCGCAAGTGCTGCGGCGTCTGCTGTCGGCCGGCGATCCCTCGGACACCGTGGTCGCGGCCGCCCCCCGGGTCTCCCCGCGCGAGGTCTTCCGGCGGTTCTGGCCGTACACCCGAGGCGGCCGGCGCTGGCTCGTGCCGCTCGTCCTGCTGAGCCTGACCGTCCCGGCCGTCGACGCCGCGGAGCTCTGGCTCTTCAAGTACGTGGTCGACGACGTGCTCGTCGGCCGGGAGTTGCGGCCCTTCCTGTGGATCGCGCCCGCCTACCTGGGCCTCGTCCTCTGCTCCGGCGTGCTCGGCTTCGCCGACGACGTGACCTCCACCTGGGTCGGCGAACGCTTCCTGCTCGCCCTGCGCGCCGACGTCTTCCGGCATGTCCAGGGGCTGTCGCTCGGCTTCTTCGAGCGCCGGCGGCTCGGGGACGTGCTGTCCAGGGTCACGGGCGACGTCGACGCGGTGGAGACGTTCCTGCTCTCGGGTGTCGCGGACGCCCTGTACTACGTGATCAGCCTGTGCTTCTACCTCGGCATGCTGTGCTACCTGCGCTGGGACCTGACCCTGCTCGCCCTCGTCGTCGTCCCGCTGTTCTGGGGCGCGGCCCGGTACTTCTCACGGCTGGTCAGGGATGCCTCGCGGGAGCGCAGGCGGCGCGGCGGGGCGCTCGGCGCGATCGCCGAGGAGTCGCTGGGCAATGTCGTCCTCGTGCAGGCGTACAACCGGCAGGCGTGGGAGGCACGCCGGTTCGAGCGGGAGAACGCCGGCCGGTTCCGGGCGGCGATGGCCTCGGCGCGGATCCGTGCCGTGTACGCACCCGCCGTCGAGCTCGTGGAGATGACCGGCGGCCTCGCGGTGCTGGCTCTCGGCACCTGGAAGCTGGCCCAGGGCCAGCTCACGCTCGGCGGGCTGCTGGTCTTCCTCGCGCTGATCGGCAGGCTGTACGGCCCGGTCCACGGGCTGTCCGGGCTCGGCACCACCTTCTACACGGCCTCCGCCGCCGCGGAACGCATCATCGAACTGCTCGACGAGCGGCCCCAGGTGACCGAGGCGGCCGGGGCGCGCCGGCTGCGCCGGGCCCGGGGCGCGGTGGAGTTCGACGGGGTGTGGTTCCGCTATCCGGGTACGGCGGCCTGGGCGCTGTCCGACGTGTCGTTCCGGGCGGCTCCCGGGGAGACGCTGGCGCTGGTCGGGGCGAGCGGGTCGGGCAAGTCCACGCTCGCGAAGCTGCAGTTGCGGTTCTACGACCCCGACCGGGGCGCGGTCCGCCTGGACGGCACCGATCTGCGCGAACTCGCCCTGACCGACGTCCGGGAGAGCATCGCGGTGGTGTTGCAGGAGACCCTCGTCTTCCACGGCACCGTGCGGGAGAACATCGCCTACGGCCGGCCGTCGGCCACGGACGCGGAGATCGTCGCGGCGGCGCGGGCCGCGGACGCGCACGAGTTCGTCGCGCGGCTCCCGGACGGCTACGACACCCTCGTCGGGCAGCGCGGCCGGACGCTCTCCGGCGGACAGTGCCGGCGGCTGGCGATCGCCCGGGCGATGATCCGGGACGCGCCGGTGCTCCTGCTGGACGAGCCGACCGCCGGGCTGGACGTCCGCTCGGCGCGGCGGATCATGGAGCCGCTGCGCCGGCTCATGGCCGGGCGGACCACCGTGGTGATCTCGCACCAGCTGCTGACCGTCCGCGACGCCACCCGGATCGTGGTCCTCGACCACGGCCGGGTCGTCGAGGACGGCGCGCACGCGGATCTCCTCGGTCGGCAGGGGCCGTACGCCCTGCTGCACCGGCTCGGCGAGGGTGCGGTGCTCTCATGACCCCTCGGGGGTCACCACCTTGCCCTGCTGGAACCGTGCGGTGGCGAGGACGGAGCCGTCGGCGGCGGCCAGGCGGGCCGCGGAGTACTTGGTGAGGTCCACGGAGACCGCCGCGCCCCAGTTGCCGCGTCCGCCGCGCAGGGGGAAGTCGCCCACCCGCGTGGTCGTACCGTCGGCGCGCGCGAGCAGGCAGGTGACCCTGCCGTCGTAGGGGGTGCCGGGGAGGGCGACGGAGACGAACATCCAGGCGGGGCTGCCGGGGTGGGCGTAGATCTCGCCGACGGACTGTCCGCCGCCGGTCGGGATCATGTCCCCGACCAGCATGGGCTCGGCCTCGGCCGCGGGTGCCGAGGCGGTGACGGCTCCCTCGACGGCGCTGCCGATCGCCCAGCCGGCGAAGCCGATCGCGACCGCGGCGGTGGCGGCGGCCGCGGCGAGCCGCAGCCGCAGGCGCCGGACCCGGCCGCGGCGGCCCTGGGCGGCGCGGGCGGGCCGGGCCCCCTCCACCCCCGTCGCCTGCTCGGCGAGGCTGCGCGCCACCCTGGTCTCGAAGCCGGGCGGCGGTTCGCTTTCGGGCAGCAGGCCGATCAACCGGTCGCCGATCCCGGTGAGTTGGCGTACGTACTCCCGGCAGGCCGCGCACCCGTCCAGATGGGCGACCGCCTCGGCCCGCTCGCGGCCGGGCAGGACGCCCAGCGCCAGTTCGGCGCCGAGCTCGCGCAGCTTCTCGCAGTGCGCGTCACCGGACATGGTCGCCTCCCTTCGGGGCCGCGAGCGCGGTACGCAGTTTCGCCATCGCCGCTCTGATCCGCGTCTTGGCCGTGCCCAGCGGGATCCGTTCCGCGTCGGCGATCTGCTGGGCCGTCATGCCGTAGATGCCGGCCATCATCAGGGCCCGGGCCTGTTCCCGCGGCAGCCGGGCCAGCGCGGCCCGCAGCTGGGTGGAGGCCTCGTCGGCCAGGGCCCACCGCTCGGGGGTCTCGGTGACGGCGTCGAGGAGGGGGTCGAGGTCCTCGGGTGCCATCGGTTCCGTCCGCCGGGCCCGGACGGCGTCGACGGCGAGGTTGTGGGCGATGGTGGTGAGCCAGGTCCCGACCGAGCCGCGGCGCGAGTCGTAGATCTGGGCATGCCGCCACGCGCGCTCGAACGTCTGCTGGGCGACGTCCTCGGCGAGCTGCTGGTCCCGGGTGACGGCCATCGCGACCCCGAAGACCCGGTGCTGGAATCTCCGTACGAAGATCTCGGCGAGCTCCGGGTCTCCGGTGGCGAGCCCGGACAGCAGGATCTCGTCCGGGAGGCGGCCGACGGGGGACCTGAATCCCGACACACCCCTGTGTACGTTCGACGGCCGCCAGGGGATTGCCCGCCCGCCTGACCGCTCGCCGCGGAAGATCACACGGCCATTGTCCGTCGGCCGGCCGGGCCCCGCACGCGGTCGGCGGCCACGGCCTGGTCGTCGGCTGCGGGCCCGGTGGGGGCTGGTCGCGCAGTTCCCCGCGCCCCTTACGGGGCTCCGTCAGTGGCCGTTCTGGGCCAGCCGCAGCAGGTGGTCCGCGAGGGCCTGCCCGCCGGTCGGCTCCCTGCTGATCAGCAGCACGGTGTCGTCGCCCGCGATCGTCCCGAGGATGTCGTGCAGCTCGGCCTGGTCGATCGAGGAGGCGAGGAACTGGGCCGCGCCGGGCGGCGTGCGCAGGACGACCAGGTTCGCCGAGGCCTCGGCCGAGATCAGGAGCTCCTGGGAGAGACGGCGCATCCGCTCCTCCTTCGCCGACTCCCCCAGCGGGGCGCGGGGGGTGCGGAAGCCGCCCTCGCTGGGGACCGCGTAGATCAGCTCGCCGTCGGTGTTGCGGATCTTCACCGCGTTCAGCTCGTCGAGGTCCCGGGAGAGCGTCGCCTGGGTGACCGTGAGGCCGTCGTCGGCGAGCAGCTTGGCGAGCTGGCTCTGCGAGCGCACCGGCTGCCGGTTGAGGATGTCCACGATCCGGCGGTGCCGGGCGGTCCGGGTCTGCGGCACCGCAGCCCCCGTCCCGCCGGACTGGTCGAACTCCTGCGCCTGGCTCATCGTCGTCTCATTCTCCGGATCATGCTCCGGATCGTCCGTCCCCGCTCGCTGCGTCGAGGATGCCGGGCAGGGCGCGCAGCAACGCGTCCGCCTCGTCGTCGCGGAGGTTCAGCGGCGGCATCAGCCGTACGACGTCGGGAGCGGGCGCGTTCACCAGGAACCCGGCCTCCTGAGCCGCCTGCTGCACCTGCGCTGCCAGCGGCTCGGTGAGCACGATACCCAGGAGGAGGCCCGCGCCCCGGACATAATCGATCAACCGGTGGCCGAGACCCTCGATTCCGTCCCGCAACCTCTCGCTCTGCCGCTTGGCGTTCTCCAGCAACCCCTCGTTCTCGATGGTGTCGAGGACGGCGAGGCCGGCGGCGCAGGCGACCGGGTTGCCGCCGAAGGTGGTGCCGTGGTGGCCGGGCTGGAGCAGTTCGGCGGCGCGGCCGAAGGCCACGGTCGCGCCGAGCGGCAGCCCGCCGCCGAGCTGCTTGGCGAGCGTCACGACGTCGGGCAGCACGCCCTCGTGGGCCTGGTAGGCGAACCAGGTGCCGGTGCGGCCGGTGCCGGTCTGCACCTCGTCGAGGACGAGCAGGGCGCCGGTGGCCGCGGTGATCGCGCGGGCCGCCTTGAGGTAGCCGGGCGGGGGTACGACGACGCCGTTCTCGCCCTGGACGGGCTCAATGATCACCAGGGCGGTGTCCTCGGTGACCGCGGCGGCCAGGGCCTGCGCGTCGCCGTAGGGGACGTGGGTGACGTCGGCGGGCAGCGGGCGGAACGGGTCCTGCTTGGCGGGCTGTCCGGTGAGCGCGAGGGCGCCCATCGTGCGGCCGTGGAAACCGCCGTCGGTGGCGACCATGTGGGTCCGCCCGGTCAGCCGGCCGATCTTGAAGGCGGCTTCGTTGGCCTCGGCGCCGGAGTTGCAGAAGAAGACCCGGCCCTCCCGGCCGAAGAGCTGGATCAGGCGTTCGGCGAGGGCGACGGTGGGCTCGGCCATGAAGAGGTTGGAGATGTGGCCGAGGGACGCGATCTGCTTGCTGACGGCCTCGACGATCGCGGGGTGGGCGTGGCCGAGCGCGTTGGTGGCGATGCCGCCGACGAAGTCGAGGTACTCGTGCCCCTCGGTGTCCCAGACCCTGGCGCCCTCGCCGCGGACGAGGGGCAGTCGCGGGGTGCCGTAGTTGTTCATGAGCGCGCCCTGCCACCGCGCGGTCAGTTCCTGGTTGCTCATGACTCCCCCTCCTGGTCCGGCACGACCATCGTGCCGATGCCTTCGTCCGTGAAGATCTCCAGCAGGATCGAGTGCTGGACCCGGCCGTCGATGACGCGGGCGGTGGTGACGCCGTTGCGTACGGCGTGCAGGCAGCCCTCCATCTTCGGCACCATGCCGGAGCTGAGTTCCGGCAGCAGCTTCTCCAGTTGGGAAGCGGTGAGGCGGCTGATCACCTCGTCGGAGTTCGGCCAGTCCTCGTAGAGGCCCTCCACGTCGGTGAGGACCATGAGGGTTTCGGCGCCCAGAGCAGCAGCGAGTGCCGCAGCCGCCGTATCAGCATTGACGTTGTAGACATGCCCCGAATCACAGTCGTCCTGGGAGCGGGCGATCGAGGAGACGACCGGGATCCGGCCGTCGGCGAGCAGGGCCTCGATCGCGCCCGTGTCGATCGCGGTGATCTCGCCGACCCGCCCGATGTCGACGAGTTCGCCGTCGATCTCGGGCGTGTGCTTGGTGGCGGTGATGGTGTGGGCGTCCTCGCCGGTCAGTCCGACGGCGAGCGGGCCGTGCTGGTTGAGCAGGTTGACCAGCTCGCGCTGGACCTGCCCGGCGAGCACCATCCGTACGACGTCCATGGCGTCCTCGGTGGTGACCCGGAGGCCGGCCTTGAACTCGCTGACGATGCCGTGCTTGTCGAGGGCGGCGCTGATCTGCGGGCCGCCGCCGTGCACGACGACCGGCCTGAGGCCGGCGTGGTGCAGGAAGACGACGTCCTGGGCGAAGGCCGCCTTCAGGTCCTCGTCGATCATGGCGTTGCCGCCGAACTTGATCACGACGGTCCTGCCGTTGTGACGGACCAGCCAGGGCAGGGCCTCGATGAGGATCTGCGCCTTGGGCAGCGCGGTGTGCTTACGCGTGGTGCTCATGACGAGTAGGCGCTGTTCTCGTGGACGTAGTCGGCGGTCAGGTCGTTGGTCCAGATGGTGGCGGTCTCGGCGCCCGCGGCCAGGTCGGCGACGATGTGCACCTCGCGGTAGCGCATGTCGACCTTCTCGCGGTCCTCGCCGACGCCGCCGTTCTTACAGACCCAGACGCCGTTGATGGCGACGTTGAGCCGGTCCGGCTCGAAGGCGGCCTTCGTGGTGCCGATCGCGGAGAGGACGCGGCCCCAGTTGGGGTCCTCGCCGTGGATGGCGCACTTGAGGAGGTTGTTGCGGGCGATGGAGCGGCCCACCTCGACGGCGTCGTCCTCGGAGGCGGCGTTGACCACCTCGACCTTGATGTCCTTGCTGGCACCCTCGGCGTCCCGGATCAGCTGCTGCCCGAGGTCGTCGCAGACGGCGCGGACGGCCTCGGCGAACTCCGCGTACTCCGGGGCCGCCTCGGAGGCGCCGGAGGCGAGCAGCAGCACGGTGTCGTTGGTGGACATGCAGCCGTCGGAGTCGACGCGGTCGAAGGTGGTCCGGGTCGCGGCGCGCAGCGCCTTGTCCAGGTCCTCGCCGTCGACGACCGCGTCCGTGGTGAGGACGACCAGCATGGTGGCGAGGCCGGGGGCGAGCATGCCCGCGCCCTTGGCCATGCCGCCGACGGTCCAGCCGTCCTTCGTCACGACCGACGTCTTGTGCACGGTGTCGGTGGTCTTGATGGCGATGGCGGCCTTCTCGCCGCCGTGCTCGGAGAGCTGCGCGGCAGCGGACTCCACACCCGGCAGCAGCTTGTCCATGGGCAGCAGGACGCCGATCAGGCCGGTCGAGCAGACGGCCACCTCGATCGCGCCCCGCCCCAGCACCTCGGCCACCTTCTCGGCGGTCGCGTGGGTGTCCTGGAAGCCCTTGGGGCCGGTACAGGCGTTGGCACCGCCGGAGTTGAGGACGACGGCCGAGACCTGGCCGCTCCTGAGGACCTGCTCGGACCAGAGCACCGGCGCGGCCTTCACGCGGTTGGAGGTGAAGACGCCCGCGGCGGCGCGGCGGGGCCCGGTGTTGACCACGAGGGCCAGGTCCGGGTTGCCGCTCTCCTTGATCCCGGCGGCGATGCCCGCCGCCGTGAATCCCTTCGCTGCCGTCACGCTCACGGCGCAACTCCGATCGTGGTCAGCCCGGTGGTCTCGGCGAGACCCAGGGCGAGGTTCATGCTCTGGACGGCACCGCCGGCGGTGCCCTTGGTCAGGTTGTCGATGGCGCTGATCGCGATGATGCGGCCGACGGCCTCGTCGTACGCGACCTGCACCTGAACGGCGTTGGAACCGTAGACGGACGCCGTGGCGGGCCACCGGCCCTCGGGGAGCAGGTGGACGAAGGGCTCGTCGGCGTAGGCCTTCTCGTAGGCGGCGCGCACGGAGTCGGCCGTCACGCCGGGCAGGGCTTTGGCGCTGCAGGTGGCGAGGATGCCCCGGGGCATCGGCGCGAGCGTCGGCGTGAAGGAGACGGCGACCCGCTCCCCCGCCACCGCGCTGAGGTTCTGGATCATCTCGGGGGTGTGCCGGTGGCCGCCGCCCACACCGTACGGGGTCATGGAGCCCATGACCTCGCTGCCGAGCAGGTGCGGCTTGGCCGCCTTGCCCGCGCCGGAGGTGCCGGAGGCGGCGACGATCAGCGCCTCGGGCCCGGCGATCCGGGCGGCGTAGGCCGGGTACAGGGCGAGGGAGACGGCGGTGGGGTAGCAACCGGGTACCGCGATGCGCTTGGACCCCTCCAGCGCGGCGCGGGCACCCGGAAGTTCGGGGAGGCCGTAGGGCCAGGTACCGGCGTGCGGGGAGCCGTAGAAACGCTCCCAGTCGGCCGGGTCCGCAAGGCGGAAGTCGGCGCCCATGTCGACGACGAGGACATCCGGGCCGAGCTGCTCGGCGACGGCGGCGGACTGCCCGTGCGGGAGCGCGAGGAAGACGACGTCGTGCCCGGCGAGCGCCTCGGGGGTCGTCTCGGCCAGCACGCGGTCGGCCAGCGGCAGCAGGTGCGGCTGGAGCGCGCCGAGGCGCCGGCCCGCGTTGGAGTTGCCGGTCAGGGTGCCGATCTCGACCTCGGGGTGCGCGAGGAGCAGCCGCAGGACCTCTCCGCCCGCGTACCCGCTCGCTCCGGCCACCGCCGCACGTACCGCCATGTCCATCCTCCTCCAGATGGCATGACTATACGGTTCCTTGCACTTTTATGCAATGCATGCCGTCCCCGCGTACACGAACGCAGCCGACGGCATCCTGATCGTGCCCACGAGGCGACAACGGAGAACGTCCTCGGCGACAGGATGTCCGGCGGGGAGCCGGCTCGCCGCGGCGGCGGTCGCCCTGCGGTCGGCGGAAGAGGGCGGCGCGCCTACGCCGCCTCCACCTTCGGCATCATGACCCACCGCGACACCACGAAGGTCACCGGAATCGCCGCCGCCGACGCCATCAGCGGAGCGAACTTGCTTCCCGCATGGAGCACGTCGACGATCACGTACACGCCCACCGTGGTGATCACGAAATTCGTGGCGTTGGTCAGCGGGAACAGCAGAAATTTCCGCCAGGTGGGACGCGTCCGGTAAGTGAACCTCGCATTGAGAAAAAACGAGCCGATCATGCTCAGGAAAAACGCGAGAATATGCGCGGCCAGGTATGGCAAATACCTGAGAAAAAGCAGGTAAAGGCCGTAGTACGTCGCGGTGTTGATGACGCCCACCACCGCGAAGGTGATGATCTGCCCGGATATCGGGCGGGTGGGTCCGGTGGCGGTCGACAGGGTGGCGTTCGGCATCAGGGGATGAGGTCCTTCGTCGTGCCGCGGCTGCGGTCTTCCGTTCGGTCCACGTTCGTCGCCTTCACCAGGAAGTGCGGGCGCCCCTTGACCTCGTAGTAGATCCGGCCGGTGTACTCGCCGATGACCCCGAGCATGATCATCTGTACGCCGGCCAGGGCGGTGACGGCTGTGATGATGGTGACATAGCCGGGCGTCTGGACGCCGTTGATCATCGCGCCGCCCACGATCCACGCGGTGTACACGCCGGCCAGGGCCAGCAGGGTCATGCCGAGGTAGAGGGCGGCGCGCAGCGGGCGGTTGTTGAAGGAGAGCAGCCCGTCGAGACCGTAGTTGAGCAGGCTGCGGAACGACCAGGAGCTGGAGCCGTGTTCGCGCACCGCGTTCTCGTACTCGAAGGTGGTACTGGGGAAGCCGACCCAGGCGAACAGGCCCTTGGAGAACCGGTTGTACTCGGTGAGGCTCACGACCGCGTCCACCACCCGGCGCGACATCAGCCTGAAGTCGCCTACGCCGTCGACGAGTTCGACGTCGACCATCCGGTTGATGAGCCGGTAGTAGAGGCGGGCGGTGAGGGTGCGGGTGACGCGGTCGCCCTGCCGGGTGCGCTTGGCGATGACCTGGTCGTAGCCCTCGCCGCGCAGTTCGACCATGCGCTTGATGAGCTCCGGCGGGTGCTGGAGGTCGGCGTCCATCACGATCACGGCGTCGCCGGTCGCGTGCTTCAGGCCGGCCAGCAGGGCCGACTCCTTGCCGAAGTTGCGGCTGAAGGAGACGTACCGGACGCGCGAGTCACCGTCGGCGATCTTGCTGAGGAGGGGCAGGGTGCGGTCACGGCTGCCGTCGTCGACGTACACGAACTCCATGTCGTGGCCGAGCGGCAGGAGTTCGTTGGCGATCTTCTGGACCTGCTCGTGGAAGCGCTCTATGACGTCTTCCTCGTTGTAACAGGGCGCCACGATCGATATCAGCATGGGTTTCTTCCCCCTGGGGACGGGTCAGTGAGCGGTGGTCGTGCGCTCGCCGGAGCGGGTGGCGGTTCTGCGGCGTACGGCCGAGACGGTGCCGATGAGGATCAGGGTCAGCAGCGAGGCGCCGCCGACGGCGGTGCCCAGGCGCAGGCCGGGCGGATGGAAGGTGCAGGTCAGGCTGGTGGCGGAGGCGCCGAGCGGGACGGCGATCAGGCCGTGGAACTCGCTCGCCGGGACCTCGTCGCCACCCCCCGCGGAGCAGCGCCAGCCGGCGATCCGCGGGGCGGCCACCACGGCGGTTCCCGTGCTTCCGGCGGGCAGTCGGGCGTGCAGGGTGCCGTCGGAGACCGTCACCTTCGTCGCGCCGGTGGACTTCAGGTGCTGTACGGCGGTGCGCAGCCGCGCGGTGTCGAGGCAGCCGACCGAGCCCTGTGCCGGGACCCGGCTGAGCCGGTTGGGTTCGAGGTCGATCCGGATCCGCCCCGCGGCACGCACGGTGCCGAGCGGCTGCATCGCGGCGATCTTGGTGTTCTCGGCGTCGGACCGGAACAGCTTCCGCTCGCCGCCGGCGAGTTGGGCGGTGCCGGAGTAGTGCGGTGCCCACAGGAAGACCGAACTCCCGGGCCGGCACCGCGCGGTGATGGTCTGTGCCCCGTCGACCAGCAGGCCCCGTGCCGCGTCGCCCTTGCCCGCACCGCTGAGGGTGGTGCGGGGCAGGGTGTAGACGCGGGCGCCGAGCAGGAGTTCCTGGTTGCGGTACGGGGAGGGGCCGAAGGAGGCCGGGGTGGAGAGCGCGGCGGTGGGCCGTACCGTCACCAGCGGCGGGACCTCCTCGCGGGTGACGGTGGACGGGCCGCCGCCCTGGGGCAGCCACTTCTGGTGCGGGTCCGGCGGGTTGTGCACCCGGGCGCCCACCGAGAAGACCGCGTCGGTGACGGGGTTGTCGAGGCTCTGCAGGCTGCGGCCGCGCGAGGTCCAGCCGTCGCCGAGCGCGGTGAGGGTACGGCTGAGGACGTCGGCGGTGAGGCTGCTGTAGTACTGGGAGCCCTGGCCGCCGACCATCATGGGGTCGTTGGCGACGGTCTGGTCGCGGCCGGGTTCGGTGCGGTACGCGGGCCAGGCGGCGGCGCTCGCGACCGCGTCCGCCTCCTGCTGCTGGCGGTCGCCCCAGGGCGTGTAGTCGTCCATCTGGCCGAGCCGCATCCGGGTGGCGACGGCCGAGGTGGCGGCGGCCTCGCCGAACTGGGCCCCGATCAGCAGCAGCGCGGCCAGGCCGACCAGTACGGGCCTGCCGTTCCTCAGGCCGAGCAGGGCGAGACCGCCGAGGGCGCCCGCGGCGGCGAGCAGGACCACCGGCCAGGTGTGGTGGTGGTGCTGCTGGGTCAGGGTGCTGCGGCTCGCGACGGCGGCGACCAGGACCAGGAGCGCGGCGGCGGCGCCCAGCGCCCGCAGGTCCGGCATCCCGTAGGCAAGGGCATGCCAAGCCGCGATGACCAGCAGGGCGCAGAGCACGAAGGCCTGCCGGTAGGAGCTGCCGTTCGGGGCGGCGAAGGCGTGCCAGGCCAGGCTGGTCGGCGCCCACTGGAGGGAGAGGGCGACCACGAGCACCAGGACCGTCCAGCCGGCCCGCACCCGGACCGGGACCTTCCGGTGGAAGGGCAGGGCGAGGGCCAGGACCAGCGCGGTGATGCCGACGTAGAGGGCCGGGGAGCTGTAGCTGTAGGTCGTCGGCAGCAGCCGGGCGAGCAGGTCCTCGGTGCCGACCGGGGCGAAGTGGCCTTCGCGGCCGGGGTAGGCGTGCTTGGTACCGGAGTACACGACGATCACCAGCGGCGCGGCCAGGCCGATGCCCAGCCCGACGGTCGCCCCCGCCCGGCCCACCACCGCGAGGGCGCGCCGCCACGGCAGTTCGGCGAGCACCAGCCGGAGCAGCAGCACCAGGGCGGCGCCGAGGGTGGCCATGTAGGCGGTGTAGAAGTTGGCGATCCAGGCGAGCGCCACGATCAGCACCCCGGGCAGCGGGCGGCGGCCGGCCATGGCCCACTCGCCGACCAGGCAGAACAGCGGCAGCGCGATCAGGCCGTCGAGCCACATCGGGTTGTACGAGGCGAGGGCGATGCTCCAGCCGCACAGGGCGTAGGAGGCGCCCAGGAGGCCGGCCGCCCACCAGCGGCCCCGGCGCAGGCTCATCAGCAGCCAGGCCATCGCGGCTCCGGCGACCGCGGTCTTCAGCACGGTGACCGCGTACACCGCGAGGTCGATCTCGTCGCGCGGGAAGAGGGCGACGAGGAGCGCGAACGGACTGCTCACATAGGTGCCGAGGTCCGGCAGGAAGCTGGAGCCGTAGCCGGACTGCCAGTTGACGAGGAGGCCGCCGTCGGCCCTGCCGTGCAGCAGGTCCCAGAGGTGGGCGTGGAAGGGCACGTACTGGTTGCCGAGGTCGTTGACGCTGCGGGTGCGGGGCCCGAACGGGTAGCTGCGGGCGATCACGTCGGCGGCACAGAACGCCACGGTGGTGAGAAGTGCCGCGAGCAGCGCGGCGGTTGCTCTCGGATCGGCGCGCCGCCATTTCGCGGTGCCGGTTTCCCGTTCCGCTCGTTCCCTCGCCGGTTTCGCCCCCTGTTCACGCCCGGCCAGGACGGTGCGATTCATTGTGTGCGGCCCCCAGATAAAAAACGGGGTCGTCGCTCCCCGCAGGTCGGTGTTTCGCCGACTTAGACGGGTAGATGTTCCTGATGGTTGTGCCACGCCTGTGAAGTAATAGGTCGAATTCCGAATCCGCGTACGACATGGAAAGAATTCACGACCTCAAAGGAAACAGCAGCTTTCCTGAAAGTGTTTCGCAGGTTAACTCGCCTGTGTGGCGCCTGTACCGGCACTGTGCGGGACCGCGTCGCGAGCCGCCGCGGCCGGGAGCCCGCGATGTGTGCGTTCGACGGCTTGGCCCCAGTACGTCCCCGAGACGACGAGTACGGCTCCGAGGACGGAGAGCCCGGTGAGCCGCTCACCGCCGAGGGCGGTGCCGACCAGCAGGGCCCACACCGGTTCGGTGCCCAGCAGCAGCCCGGCCCGGGTCGCGGAGGTGCGCTGGACCGCCCAGGTCTGGGCGAGGAAGGCGAACAGGCCGCAGAAGAGGGCCAGATAGAGGAGCTGCGCCCAGGTGACGGCGCCGGTCCGGGCCGTCGCGGGCAGCCCGGGGGCCGCGAACGGCAGGAACAGGGCGGCGCCGACGGCGCACTGCACGGCGGTCAGCTGCAGCGGGCGCAGGGCCCGGCCCGCGGTCACCCGGCCGACCAGCACCACATGCCCCGCGCGGACCACGGCCGCCGCGAGCATCAGCAGGTCACCGGCTCCGGGGGCACGCATCCCGTGACCGGAGACGAGCAGCCCGACACCCGCCAGGCACACCCCGGCGGCGAGGAAGAACCTGCCCGGCAGCCCGACCCGGTCCAGGACCGGGGTGAGGACGAGGGTGAGGCTGATGATCAGGCCCGCGTTCCCGGCGCTGGTGCGGGCGACTCCGTACGTCTCCAGGACGAGGACGGCGGCCTGGGTGAGGCCGAGCAGGCCGCCGTAGATCCTCTCGTCCCGGGTGAGGCCGCCGAACCGGGGCAGGACGACCGCGCACGCGAGCGCGGCGACGGCGTAGCGCACGAAGAGGACGGTAGGTACGGGCAGCGCGTCCGTGGCGGACTTCGCCGTCAGGTAGCTGGAGCCCCAGACGACGGCGACGGCCAGGAGCACTACATCGATACGGCGGGTGGTCGGCATGCCGTTCACGATCCACGACCTGCATGTTGAAGTAAACGACGACCTTCTCAACCAATCCTTTAGCAGAGCTACACTCACGGCGTGGACGAACGGCAGCTGCGGGTCCTGCGGGAACTGGGCGAACTGGGCAGCGTCACGGCGGTCGCCGAAGCGCTGCGGGTGACGCCCTCGGCCATCTCGCAGCAACTGCGGCTGCTCCAGCGCTCGATCCCGGTCCCGCTCACCGAGCGGGCCGGCCGCCGGCTGGTCCTCACACCGGCCGGGCAGGCCCTGGCCGACGCGGCGATCGGTGTGGAGACCGCGCTGGCCAGAGCCCGCCACACCATCGACGCGTACGTCGACGAACCCGACGGCACGGTGTCGCTCGCGGCCTTCCACAGCGGGGCCGCCGCGTTCTTCCCCCTGCTGCTGCGACGGCTGGGCGGGCCGGGTTCCCCCCGGCTCACCCTCCACGACGAGGACGTGGCGCAGGCCGACTTCCCGCCGCTGACCCGCGGCTACGACCTGGTGATCGCCCACCGCCTGGACCACGCCCCGCCCTGGCCCCGGACCGCCACGGCCACCCCGCTGCTGCGCGAACCGCTCGACATCGCCCTGCCCGTCGGCGACCCGCTGGCCGCGCGGCCCGCACTGACCGCGCACGACGTCGCCGGCCGGCCCTGGATCACCGTGCACGACGGCTTCCCGCTGCTGGCCACGGTCGAGGCCGTCGCGGCGGCGGCCGGCCGCCGGGTCGACATCGTGCACCGTGTCAACGAGATCGCCGTGGTCGCCGAGGTGGTCGCCGCGGGCGGCGGCGTCGCCCTGATGCCCCGCTGGACGTCCCGCCCGCACCCGGGCGTCGTCCTCAGACCCCTCGACGGCATCGAGTCCCACCGCCACATCGACGTGCTCCACCGCCCCGAGCGCACGGCCCGCAGGGCGGTACGGACCGTTCTCGGCGAACTCGTCGAGGCGGCGCGGACCATCCGGAGCCAGGGCGCCGGCCGCGCGGATCCGCCTGCCGGGTCCGGTTCGACGACGGAACCGGCTTGACCTGGAGCGTGCTCCAACTCCTAGCGTTCTCGCCGTACCCGTTTCCGAGGAGAACCTGAGGAGCGACATGAGCGAGAGCAGCACGCGCGAAGAGCGTTTCGCCCACGGACTGGAGGTCCTGCGGAAGGTCGACGGCGAGGCCGGGCAGCGGGTCATCGACTCGCTGACCGACGTCAGTCCCGAGATGGGCCACCAGATCGTCGCCTGGGGCTTCGGCGAGATCTACGCCCGCCCCGGACTCGCGCCCCGGGACCGGCAGTTGGTGACGCTGGGCATGCTCACCGCGCTGGGCGGCTGCGAGCCCCAGCTGGAGGTGCACGTCAACGCGGCCCTGAATGTGGGCCTGTCCCCCGAGGAGATCGTCGAGGCCCTGCTGCACTCCGCCGGGTACTGCGGTTTCCCGAAGGCCCTCAACGCCACCTTCGTCGCGAAGAAGGTGTTCGCCGAGCGTGGGCTGCTGCCGGTCGGACAGCAGCCCGCGCCGGACGCTACTTCTGCCTGATCCGCAGGAAGGTGACCGAGTTCGCCGGGAAGGTGTAGGTGAACGTGTCCGCGACCCCGGTGAAGGTGGACGTGACGGGGGCGACCGCGGTGGACGTCTCCGTGTTCACCGCGTCGGGCGCCGCCGCGAGCGTGGTCACCCGGGCCTTCCCGGCCACCTTCGCGCCGCCGAGGTCGATGGCCGTGCGGGCCGCCGAGGACTGGGCGTTGACGACCTTGACGATCAGGTCGCCGGTCTTCCTGTCCTCGGTGACGACCTGCCGGAACGGCTCGGCGGGCTTGTCGTCGGTGAAGCTGCCCCACTCCTGTCCGTCGAGGTAGAGGGTGACCTGCCGCCCCCGCACCCTGATGTCGACGTCGTAGGCGCGGCCGGTCTCCACCGACCCGGCCTTGGCGATCAGCGTGGACTTGCCGCCGCCCACGGCCTGCTCGACCGCGGTCTGGGTGTTGTTCCAGCCGCCGATGTTCCACCAGTAGTAGTCGCCGGTGCCCTTGACGCCGAAGGCGACGAGGAAGCCCTCCTTGCCGGACTTCTTGGTGGCCTTCACATGCAGGTCGTAGTCGTGCCAGTTCGTGTCACCGGCCTGGACCATGGTGTTCTCGGCGGTGTCGGAGGTCTCGACGTACTGCCCGTCCTGGATCTCCCAGCTGCCGCCGCCGGTGTGCGTCCACTGCGCGGCGTCACCGGAGAAGTCGTCGCTGAGCAGGGTGTTCCCGTCGGCGTCGGTCACCTTGACGTCGTCGTAGGCGGCGCTGGTGTTCCAGGTGGACAGGCCGACGGCGCCGGAGATCGGGGCGAGCAGGGACGGGGTGCCGGTGGCCGTGGAGGGCACCACCCGGTCGCCGACGTTGTTCATGAACAGCTTCTGGACCTCGTAGTTGGCCGAGTCCCAGGAGGCGTGGTTGTTGAACCACACCAGGTCCGGGCGCCACTGGACGTAGTCCTCGTTGGCGAACAGCGGTGCGTAGGAGGCGAGTTTGACGACGTCCGCGTTGCGTTCGAGGCCGGTCATGTAGGCCGCCTCGGCGAGGCCGTTCTTGAAGGTGTTGCCGCCGGAGGCGTACTCGCCGACGAAGACCTTGGGCCCGCTCCTGTCATAGCTGTCGTAGCGGTCGTTGTTCTGGAGGAACCACTGCGGGCTGTTGTAGTAGTGCTCGTCGACCATGTCGACCTTGGCGTCCTTGTTGAGCTGCCAGGCCGTGTCGAAGGTCGTGCCGGAGTCGTCCGGGCCCGAGTTGGAGATCACCTGCATGTACGGGTACTCCGCCTGGATCGCGGCCCGGAACTGCGTGAAGCGGGCGAAGAACTCGGTGGGCAGGTTCTCCTCGTTGCCGACCTCGATGTGGGTGAGGTGGAAGGGCTTGGGGTGGCCCATCCGCGCGCGCAGCCCGCCCCACTTCGAGGTCACCGGGCCGTTGGCGAACTCGACGAGGTCGAGGGTGTCCTGGATGTGCCGCTTGAGCAGCGCGTCGTCGTCGACGGCCTTGTTCTGCCCGCAGCCGGTGACGAGCGCCGGGACGACGGGCAGCGGCATGGCGCCGACGTCCTCGGCGAAGCGGAAGTACTCGTAGTAGCCGAGCCCATAACTCTGGTTGTAGCCCCAGAAGTTGGCGTTGGCGGCGCGGGCCTCGACCGGGCCGACGGTGTCCTTCCACTGGTACGACCGCTTGCGCTGGTAGCCGGAGTCCGCGCTGTAGTCCTGCATCGAGCCGGTGTTGACCAGGCAGCCGCCGGGGAAGCGGACGAAGCCCGGGTGCAGGGCGGAGATCTTCTCGGCGAGGTCCTTGCGCAGGCCGTTGGGCTCGTGCTTGTAGGTGTCGCGCGGGAAGAGGGAGACCATGTCGAGGGCGGCGGCGTCCGAACCGGCCACGGTGAGACGCCCGGTGGAGCTGGTGCGGGTGGCGGTGAAGGCCGCCTTGTACTTGGCCCAGCCGTGCTTCCCCACGGTCACCTGCCGGGCGGCGGCGAGGGTGCCGCCGGAGTCCGACAGGCCGACGGTGAGGGTCGTGCCGCTGTCGGCGCGGGCCCAGACCGAGAAGTCGTACCTCTTGCCGTCCTCGACGCGGATGCCGGAGTTGTAGCCGGAGTTGGTCACGGCCGAACCGGCGGACAGGGAAAGGTAGTTGCGGTTGCGGTCGTTCAGCCGGCCGTCGTCGTCCACGACCTGGGCGGTGCCGGTGACCGTCCACGCGGTGAGCGGGGTGTACGACTTGTTGTCGTCGGCCGTGTACTCGAAGGACCGGTTCTGGACCAGCTCCGCGTACAGCCCGCCGTCGGCGGCGCGGTTGATGTCCTCGAAGAAGACGCCGTACATCGTCTTGTCGATCCCGGCGCCCCGGGCGGCCGGGTCGACGGTGATGGCGTAGTCGGTGGTGTCCTCGGCGTGGGCGGGGGACGGGAGCAGACCGGCAGCGAGCAGGAAAGCGCTTGCTCCGAGGCCGAGTCTCAGCCGGGTGCGCATGGTGCGTGACATGGATTCTCCGCGGCTCGTGAGGAGGATTACGTCATTCACGTCATTCGAAATATCGGACAACGATCAGCACTTCGAACGGCAAGATAGGGAGAGGGTCATGAGCGCGTCAATGGGGCGGGGGTTGCCCGCGCCCTCGGCCACGGGCCCGGGCGGCGTAGGGTTGTGGGCCGACGAAGGGATGACCGTGGGCGAGTTCTGGCCGGTGGCGGACGTGCTGGCCCATCTGGCCGGGCGGTGGCGGGTGGACCGGACCGTGCGGGACCTGACGAGCGGAGCCGAGGGCCGCTTCGAGGGGGCGACGCTGTTCCGGCCCCTGGACGGCGGCGGCCTGCTGCACGAGGAGTCGGGGACGTTCACCTGGCAGGGCGTGCCCCGCCCCGCCGAACGCACCCTGCGCTTCCTGCCGGGCCCCCGGCCGGGCACCGCCGACGTGCGCTTCTCCGACGGGCGCCCCTTCCACGACCTGGACCTGACATCAGGCCACCACGTCGCCGACCACCCCTGCTCGGCCGACCTCTACCGCGGCGAGTTCACCGTCCAGGACACCGACCACTGGCACACGACGTGGCGAGTGCGCGGCCCGGCAAAGGACCTGCTGCTGACAACCGACTACGCCCGCGAGCACTGATCGCCCCTTCCGGGGCGCCCCCGAAGGGACACGGGGAACTGCGCGACCAGCCACGGCGGCGTCGCGGCCGACGACGTCACGGTCCTCCCGGCGGCACCGGCGCCGAAGCCGGGTCGAACCGGAGGTTCCACCGGCCGCCGCGTCCCGTCACCGTGGTGGTGGACAGCGGGCGGACGTCGATGTTCCAGTACGTCGCCGGCGGAGCCTTGAGCGCGTAGACGAGGGCGGCCCGGATCACCGAGGGCTCGGCGACGGCGACGATACGGTCGCCGTCGTTCACGGGTCGGGTGTCGAGCCAGCCGCCGACCCGGGTGATGAACGCCATCAGCGACTCGCCGCCGTGCGCCGTGCCGAGCGGGTCGGAGAGCCAGGCGTCCACCTGGTCCGGCTCCCTGGCCATCGCCTCCCCCAGCGTCAGCCCGCGCCAGCGGCCCATGTCGCAGTCGCGCAGCGCGAGCTGGACCAGCGGGGCATAGCCCAGGGCGTCGCCGGTCGCGCGGCTGCGCGGAGTCGGCGAGCAGTAGCGCAGCTCGGCCGCCGCGAGCGGCAGTAGCTCACCGGCGACGCGCTGCACCTCGTTCCAGCCCGCCTGGTCCAGCGGGCGGTCGTCCTGGAAGCGCTCCGCGAGCAGCGGTGAGCTGCGCGCGGCCGCGACGAACGTGACCCGAAGTGGCATGCGGCGATGGTGTGACGCGCATGTGCGCAGGTCAAGGGCGATTGGGCTGCGAGTTGTCGGACGTGGAGGAAATGTTACTCAAAGGTCAGGAGGAGTCCGACAAGTCAGCCGGAATGTCACTCGGGCACCGGGTAGTAGAGCGCCATCCACTGGTCAGGGTGTTCGAGCGGGGCGAATCCGAGCTTCTCGTAGACCCCGTGGGCGTCGTGGGTGGCCAGCAGCACGCGCCGCACGCCGGACGGCCGCAGGTGCTCGCGGACCGCGCCGACCATCGCCGTGCCGACGCCCTTGCCGCGCACCGACGGGTCGACGTAGACGTCGCAGAGCCAGGCGAACAGCGCCTGGTCGGTCACCACGCGCGCGTACGCCACCTGCTCCCCGGTGACGGTGTCGTAGACCCCGAAGTTGAGCGAGCCCGCCATCGCGCGCTCGTGCTGCTCCCGCGGGCGGCCGGTCGCCCAGTAGGCGTCGGTCGACAGCCAGTGGTGGACGCGCTCGACGTCCACGCGGTCGGTGTCGGCGGAGAACTCGTAGCCCTCGGGGAGGCCGGATGTGTCGCTCATGCGGGGATCCTCGCCGGACGGGCGGGCCGGCGTCGATCGGATTTCAGGGTCCGGGACGCAGCACCTCGTCGCAGGCGGCCCGCAGCCGTCGTACCCCCTCCAGGATCTCCCCCGTCCCCGCGACCGCGGCGAAGCTCAGGCGGACGTGGGCGGCCGGGGCCTCGGCGCTGAAGTACGGGCGGCCGGGGGTGATGGCGACGCCGGCGCGGAGGGCGGCGGCGGTGAGGGTGGTGTCGTCGGTGCCGTCGGGCAGGCGCGGCCAGAGGTGGTAGCCGCCGGAGGGGATGTGCGGGAGGGCGAGTTCGGGGATGTGGTGGGCGAGGGCACCCGTGAGGGCGTCGCGGCGGGACTTCAGCTCGGCGGCGAGGTTGCGCAGGTGGCGGGGCCAGGCCGGGGAGCCGACGAGTTCGAGGGCGGCCTCCTGGAGCGGGCGGGGGACGAAGAAGGTGTCGACGATCTGGATGGCGCGCAGCCGTTCCAGGACCGGGCCGCGGGCGGCGAGGGCGGCCACCCGGAAGCTCGGCGAGGTGGCCTTGGTGAGCGAGCCGACGTGGACGACGACGCCGTCGGGGTCGTCGGCGGCGAGCGGGCGGGGCAGCGGGCCCGCGTCGGCGTGCACCAGCCGTCGTACGTAGTCGTCCTCGATCACGAACGCGCCGGCCGCGCGGGCGATGCGCAGCACCTCGGCGCGGCGGTCGGGGGCGAGGACGGCGCCGGTCGGGTTCTGGAAGAGGGGCTGGCAGACGAAGACCCGGGCGCCGGTGGCCCGGAAGGCGTCGGCGAGGAGGGCGGGCTTCACGCCGTCGGGGTCGACCGGGACCGGGACCGGACGGAGGCCGGCGGCGCGGGCGATGGCGAGCATGCCGGGGTAGGTGGGCGACTCGACCAGGACCGGGGCGCCGGGCGGGGCGAGTGCGCGCAGGGCGGTGGCCAGGGCGGACTGGCCGCCGGACGCGATCAGCACCTCGGCGGCGGTGACCGCGCCGCCGATGTCCCGGGCGAACCACTCGCGCAGTTCGGGAAGGCCTTCGAGCGGCGGCCGGCCCCAGGCGCCGGGGCGGCGGCCGGCCCGCGCCAGCGCCGCCGCCATCGCGCGCTCGGGTTCCAGGGAGGCGTGCAGGTAGCCGCCGCTGAGTTCCAGCACGCCGGGCGGCGGGGCGGCCAGGCACACGGTGACCCCGGAGGCGTCGACGGTGCGCGGGACCACGTCGAGTGCGCCGTCGGCGCTGAGCGCCACCTCCTGCCAGGAGGTGTCCCCGGCCGGCTCGGGCGCGGTGCGCGGCGGGGCCTTGAAGGCGCCGGCACCGGGCCGGGTGACGACCAGGCCCTCCGCGACCAGCTGGGCCAGCGCCCGGGAGACGGTCACCGGGCTCACCCGGAACCGTTCGACGAGGGCCCGGCTCGACGGGAGCTTTCCACCAGATGAGTAGCGGTCGAGGTCCCGTCGCAGGCGTTCCGCCAGTTCTGCCACGCTGCTACGCTCTTGCATGAGAGCAAAGAGTAGCGCTATCAGCCCGACTTCGATAGCGGTCGGCACTCCCCCGGCCGACGGCACGGCTGACACCCCGAGCCACGCCCCGACCCGCGCCCCGGCCACTGCGCCGGGCACCCGTCCGACCGCCCGCTCCTCCCAGCGGCTCGGCACTTTGCAGGCCGCGCTCGGTGTCGTCGCCTTCTCCCTCACCTTCCCGGCCACGGCCTGGGGCCTGGAGGGCTTCGGGCCGTGGGCGCTGGTGGCGGTGCGGAGCGTGCTCGCAGCGGCCATGGCGGGCGGCTGCCTGCTGTTCCTGCGGGTACGGCTGCCCGAGCGCCGGCACTGGGCGGGGCTGGCGGTCGTCGCGGCCGGGGTCGTGGTCGGCTTCCCGCTGCTGACCACGCTCGCCCTGGAGACCTCCACCACCGCGCACGCGGCCGTCGTGGTGGGCCTGCTCCCGCTGACCACCGCCGCGTTCTCGGCCCTGCGCATGGGCATCCGCCCGTCCCGCACCTTCTGGGCGGCGGCCCTGGCGGGCGCGGTGGCCGTGCTGGCGTTCACGGTCGCCCAGAGCGGCGGGGCGTTCACCGCCGCCGACGGGTACCTGTTCGCGGCCCTCGTGGTGTGCGCGGCCGGCTACACCGAGGGCGGCCGGCTGGCCCGGATCATGCCGGGCTGGCAGGTCATCGGCTGGGCGCTGGTGGGCTGCCTGCCGCTGACCGTGCCGGCCGCGGTGATCGCGCTGTCGTACGAGCCGGTCGTCTGGAACGCGCACGGGGTGGCCGGTGTGCTGTGGGTGGCGGCGGGCTCGCAGTTCCTCGGCCTGGTGGTCTGGTACCGGGGGATGGCGGCCGTCGGCATTCCGAAGGCCAGCCAGTTGCAGTTGGCGCAGCCCCTGCTCACACTGGTGTGGTCGGTGCTGCTGCTGGGCGAGCACCTCACCGCGGCCGCTCCACTCACGGCCGCAGCGGTGCTCGTGTGCATCGCCGTCACCCAACGATCGCGATCGTGAGGAGGCCCTGGAGATGCGTGCTTCCAAGGGCGACCAGCTTGTCCAGCACGGCAGGGTGGTCGGACAGCACGACCAGGTCTCGGAAATCGTCCAGGTACTCGGTCCCGAGGGCAACCCGCCCTACCGGGTCCGGTTCGAGGACGGGCACGAGGCCATCATGTCCCCCGGTCCGGACTGCCAGGTCAGGCACCGGGAGGTCCACGAACAGCGCTAGGCGCTCCGCCGGTCGGGCCGTTCGTCCGGCGCGCGCAGGTGGGGGCTGGTCGCGCAGTTCCCCGCGCCCCTTTGGGGCGCGCTGCTCAGCCGCGAGTCAGCGCGGTGGGGTCGCCGGCTGCTTGTAGTGGTCGGCGACCACGCGGGCGAGGGCTCCGATGCGGTCGGCGGAGACGTCCTTCGCGGCGAAGTAGACGTGGCCGCCGACCTGCGCGTACCGGGCGGCCAGGGTGAGGTGCCGGGAGAGTTCGGCCGGGTCCTGCCAGGCCGAGGCCGCGCCGGCGGCCCCCGCCTGGTAGAGCGCCTCGCCGATGTAGAGCCGGGTCCCGGATCCCTTGGCCACGCCCGCCCACCAGTCGACCACCTTGGCGTAGTCGGCGGCGGAGTTGCCGATCTGCCAGTACACCTGCGGGACGATGTAGTCGATCCAGTTCTTCTGCACCCATTTCCGGGTGTCCGCGTACAGGTCGTCGTACGTCTCGACACCCGCCTTGGTGTCCGAACCCCGGGAGTCGGTGGCGGCGTTGCGCCACACCGCGAACGGGCTGATGCCGAACCGGGTGCCGGGCCTCAGCTTCTTCACCCCGGCGGCGGTCTCGGTGACCAGCTTGTCGATGTTGTCCCGCCGCCAGGCGGCCCGGGAGGAGAAGTCACCGCCGTGGGTGTCGTACGCGTCGTCGTCGTCGAAGATCTGGCCGGCCACCGGGTACGGGTAGAAGTAGTCGTCGAAGTGGACCGCGTCCACCGGGTACTTGGCGACCGCGTCGAGGATGGCCTGCTCCACGAAGGCGCGGACGGCCGGGATGCCCGGGTTGTAGTAGAGCCTGCCGCCGTACCGCACCACCCAGTCCGGGTGTTTGCGGGCCGGGTGCGAGGCGACCAGCTTGCCCGGGTCGGTGTGGTTGGCGATCCGGTACGGGTTGAACCAGGCGTGCAGTTGCAGGCCCCGGGCGTGGGCCTCCTTGACGGCGGTGCCCAGCGGGTCCCAGCCGGGGTCCTTGCCCTGGGTGCCGGTGAGGTACTGCGACCACGGCTCGTACGGCGAGGGCCAGAAGGCGTCGGCGGTGGGCCGTACCTGGAACATCACGGCGTTGAGCCGGTGGTCGACCGCCTTGTCGAGAAGGGCGGTCAGCTCCTTGTACTGGGCGGACGCCGACAGTCCGGTGCGGGAGGGCCAGTCACGGTTGGAGACGGTCGCCAGCCACATGCCGCGCATCTCGGTGACCGCCCGGCGGGGTGGCCGCGCCGACGGGGCAGCCGTGCCGGGTGCCGCCGACGCCAGCACGGACAGGGCCGCCAACGCGAACGCCCTGCGAGACACTCGTGCCATCGTAAGACCCTCTCACTCTCCGGATCCGTCCGGTCACGGATCGCCTCCGCGGCACAGGATGCCCGCACCCGGACGATCGATCATCGATACTTACGGGTAACGTGCTCGAACGGAGCAGGCGCCGGATCCGGAGGTCCTGCCGGCCGCTCGTAGATCAGCGAAGGGGACGATGTGACCGACATCGAGAAGGTCGGAGTCGTGGGCTGCGGCCAGATGGGAGCGGGCATCGCCGAGGTCGCCGCCCGCTCCGGTCTGGACGTGCGGGTCGCCGAGACCACCGGCGAGGCCCTGGAGATCGGCCGCACCCGGCTGCACAACTCCCTGGCCAAGGCCGCCGAGCGCGGCAAGATCAGCGAGGAGGAGCGGGACGCCACGCTCGCCCGGCTGAGCTTCACCACGGACCTCGGCGAGTTCGCCGACCGCGACCTGGTGATCGAGGCCGTCGTCGAGAACGAGCAGGTGAAGACGGAGATCTTCCAGGTGCTCGACCAGGTGGTGACCCGCCCGGACGCGATCCTGGCATCCAACACCTCCTCGATCCCGCTGGTGAAGCTGGCGGTCGCCACCTCGCGGCCCGACCACGTCGTCGGCATCCACTTCTTCAACCCGGCCCCGGTGCAGAAGCTGATCGAGCTGATCCCGGCACTCACCACGTCCGAGGGCACCATCAGCCGCGCCCAGATGTTCGCCGAGAAGGTGCTCGGCAAGCACGCGATCCGCGCCCAGGACCGCTCCGGCTTCGTGGTCAACGCGCTGCTGGTGCCGTACCTGCTCTCGTCCATCCGGATGTTCGAGTCCGGCATCGCGAGCCGCGAGGACATCGACAACGGCATGGAGATGGGCTGCGCCCACCCGATGGGCCCCCTGAAGCTGTCCGACCTGATCGGCCTGGACACCATCGTCTCCATCGCGAACAGCATGTACGCCGAGTACAAGGAGCCGCTGTACGCCGCTCCCCCGCTGCTCCAGCGCATGGTCGAGGCCGGCCGGCTGGGCCGGAAGACCGGCTCGGGCTTCTACACGTACGGCTGAGCACACCAGGCTGCCACACTCTGCTGCCACACTCTGCTGTCACACCCTCCCGACTACAGGGAGCGATGTTCCACGGGCCCGGCACCGACTTCGGTGCCGGGCCCGTGTGTTTCACACACCGTGTGCGCACCGGGCTCGCATATGCCCGTCGCACACTCTCCCCACGCGCTCACCAGGCGAGTTCACTCTTCATGCGCATGCAAGGGATGCGGAACGACCCATTCGACTACGCAAAGGAGCGGACCCGTGGCCACCGAACCAGAGCATCCCGTGGTCCAAGGAGAACTCGCAGAGTTACGTCGTCGCCTCGATGTGGCCTACGCACAGGTCGAGGGAGGGCTGAACCTCCTGAGCCACCGCACCAAGGAGACGGCCAAGGAACTGGACGACCTCAACACCCGCCTCGCCTCGCTGGAACACGCCCGCTGGCCCCTGCCCTCGATCGCAGCGCTCACCGCACTGGGCGCCCTCGTCGTCACCGTCTGGCAGACGCTGGCCCACTAGTCTTCGCTGAGCCTCATGTGGTGCAGCAGGAGTAACGCGGCCGCCATGTTGGCGGCCGGGACCTCCCCACGGGCGATCATGTCCGGGACGAGCTTGAGCGGGACCCACTCCCGGCGGTCCGACTCGAAGTCGTCCACGGGGTGTCCGAGGTACTCGCCCTCGTCGGACCAGTAGATGTGGTGCCGGGCGTCGGTGAGGCCGTTGGACGGCTCCACGGTCATCAGATGGTGCAGGGTTCCCGGCCGCCAGCCGGTCTCCTCCTCCAGTTCCCTGGCGGCCGCGACGGCGATGTCCTCGCCGTCCTCGACGACTCCCGCCGCGAGTTCCCAGCCCCAGCTGTCGGTGATGAAACGGTGGCGCCACAGGAGGAGGACCTCGCCCGCCTCGTTGACCACCGTCGCCACGGCCACGGGCCGCAGCCGTATCAGGAAGTGGTCGAGGTGCCGGCCGTCCGGCAGCTCGACATCAGCGAGATTCACGCTGAACCAGCGGTTTTCATACACAGTTTGTTCGTTCTGTTTCGTCCACTGCACGGTTCTGCCACCTTCCGCCGAGTAAGTGGCAATATCGCAGCAGCGGCTTCGTAGGCCTACCGCGCCTAGAGCGGTACGCGCAGTGCGCCGTCGATCAGCTCGGCGGCCTCGGCGGTTCCCACGCCGCCGCTGCGCACCAGGTGCTCGCGTACCGCGCGGAGTCTGTCGCGCAGGCGCTGCGACTCCATTCCGCGGGCCTGTTCGGCCATCTGCACGGCCGTGGCCACCGCGTTCTCGGCGTTCCCCTGGCGCAGTTCGATGGTGCTCAGCATGGCCAGCCGGTGCACCCGCCCCCGGTCGTGGGCGGGGTTGTCGACGGCAGCGGCGGCATGCTCCCGGGCGGCGGCGAGTTCACCGAGGCTGAGCAGCGCCTCGGCCACCTGTACGTTGACCAGACCGGGCTGGACATAGCCGGTCTCGTCGGGCTCGTGGCCCCGCCGGATGCGTTCGGCGGCCGACTCGGCCCGCCGGATGCAGGACAGCGCGCTCGTGCCGTCGCCGAGGTGGGCGTACGCCTTCGCCTGCATCGCGTAGAGGTCGGAGGCGAGGGCGGGGGTGATGTGCTTGCCCGCGGCGCGCAGCGCGGCCTCCGCGAAGGCGACGGCCTGCCGGAACTCCCGCATGAACAGCGCCTGGTTGACGAGGAGCGCGATGACGTACGCGCCGAGTCCCCGGTCGCCGCTGGCCTTCGACAGGCGCAGCGCCTGGTGGAAGTAGCGCTGGGCGAGGCCGTGGGCGTCGGAGTCGTAGGCGCAGATCCCGGCGATCGCCACCAGTCCCCCGGTGGCGCGGTGCAGTTGACGGCCCGTCGCGTCCGCGTAGCTGCCGCGCAGGAGGGGCGCCGCCTCGGCGTTGAGGAAGCCGACGATCCGGGTGCGGGTGGCCATGCCGCCGGCCTTGCGGTACATCTGCTCGTAGTGCGCCCGGGCGGCGCGCAGCATCTCCAGGTCGGCCGCGGTGACCCGGTGCCGCCCGCCCCGCGAGACGTCGACGTCCTCCGGGGGGTTCTCCCACTCCCACACCGGCATCACGGCGGGCGTGCCGGTGACGGCGGGGGCGCCGAGTATGTGCGGGCGCTGCTGTTCGTCGGAGCGCCACAGGGCGGTGGCCCGCTCGACGAAGCCGGAGAGCGAGGTGGCGTGCGGGACGCTGGGCTCGCCGGGTACGCCGAGGCCGATGTCGTCCAGGGTGACCGGCCGGTGCAGCCGGGCCGCGAGCACCTCGCAGATCAGGTCGGGCACCTGGCCGCGTGGCCGCTGGCCCTTCAACCACCGGGCGACGGCGGTGTGTTCGTAGCGGAGCGTGAGCCCGCGGGCCCGGCCCGCCTGGTTGACGTGGGCGGCGAGCCCGGCGTGCGAGATCCCCGCCTCGTCCAGGATCGCGTCGAGCAGAGAGTTGGGCTGCATGGATGCCCCCCGAGTGGCCTGGTGCCGTCAGCGTAGTGCGGGTGCGTTCACACGGGGTGTGAACGAAGTGCGCGAATCCGTAGCGTGCGCGCACTGTCGCGGAGTGTGTCCGGCCGGTTGACTGAACTGCCTCGCAAGAGGCCGGCCGGGCCGCCGGCTCCCCCTCGTACAGTGCGGTGGCCTGGCCGTTGGCTCGGCCGACATCGGGGGCTAGCCGTGTGTTGTCGGCTGCGGGTGCGTGGGGGTTGCTCGCGCCCCCGCGGCGGAGCCGCTGATGTCAGCGCCCCGCGCCCCCAACGGGGCGCGTTGATGGGCGCGTTCGTTGTGGAGTACCAGGAGGGCGATGTCGTCGGTCGGACGGCCGTTGGTGTGGTGGAGCAGGGCGGTGAAGACCGCTCGGAGGATGGCCTGAGGGGAGACCGGGCGGTCTCGGACCGCTTCTGCGAGCGCTTCCGGGAGGGAGAAGAAGTGGCCCCTCGGGCTTCTCGCGTCCTCCGCACCGTCCGTGAAGAGGACGAGCGACTCGCCGTCGAGCAACTGGCCGCAGTCGGTTGCGGTCAGGTCCGTCGGCAGCGGGAAAGGCCCGAGGGGCGGTAGTGGATCGGCCACCGACAGGGGCTCGACCCGCGCACCGCTGAGCACGTACGGCCAGGGATGTCCGCAGTTGATCACCCGAAGCTCGCCGTCTCCCGCGATCTCCAGCAGCAGTACGGTCACGAACTCCTCGGCCACCGGGCTGTCCGGGTCCGGGGCGCCGCCGGCCGGGTGTTCCGCCCTGGCTTGTTCTCGTAGGTGTCTGGCGAGGGCGCGGTCCAGGCGGCCGAGGACGCGGCCCAGTTCGGGTTCGTCGTGGGCGGCCTCGCGGAAGCTGCCGAGGACGGCGGCGACCGTACCGATCGCCGACAGTCCGTGCCCGCGTACGTCGCCCATGACGACCCGTACGCCGTGTTCGGTGGCGACGGCCTCGTAGAGGTCGCCGCCGATGCTCGCGCCCCGGTCGGCGGAGAGCTGGGCGGCGGCGACGTTGAGCCCGGCGAGCCGGGGCGGCAGCGGCCTCAGCAGCACGCTCTGCGCGGCGCCGGCGACCATCCGGGCCTGCCGCAACTCCCTGAGCAGGGCCCGGCGGACATGGAGTATGAGACCGGTGCCGACCGCGAAGAACACGGCGCTGGTGACGATCCGTGCGCCGAGCCCGGTCTGCTCGGCCAGCGGGCAGCCGAACCTGTAGCCGACCGCGACGGCGCCCCACAGTGTGGGCAGTCCCAGTGCGAGGGCACGGCGCCTGGGCCGTGAGTACGTCCGGGGCCGCCTGCTGCGGGGAACCCCAGCCTTGATGCGGATCATGCCGATGGCCCCCAAGTAGGCCCTGACAGATACAGACGGACCGACCCCGAGAGGCCGGTCCGATTCTGTCGACGGGATGCCCCGAAAGGGCCATGTCCCGGATGGATCTCACCCAAATGAGTGACCACCAACAAGACACCCGCATTTATGCAGGTAGCAGCACTGGTGAGCGCCCTCGCGGAAGCGCCCCGCCAGGGGCGCGGGGAACTGCGCGACCAGCCAGGACGAAACCCGCACCCGACCGAGTCGCGCAGCCCCCACGGCGCCTAGCCGCGCAGCACCGCTCCCGTACGCTCCCCGGCAAGGGCGACCGCAGCGTCACGCGCAGCCGACGCCTCTTCGACGGTCAGCGTCCGGTCACTCGCCCGGAACCGCAACGCGTACGCCAGCGACTTCTTCTCCTCGCCGAGCTGCGCGGCGTTCTCGTACACGTCGAACAGCCGGATCGCCTCCAGGAGTTCGCCCGCCCCCTCGCGCAGCGCGGCCTCGACATCGGCGGCCGGTACCGGCTTGTCCACCACGAGGGCGACATCCTGCGTGGCCACCGGGAACGTGGAGATGCCGGGCGCCTGCGGAGTGCCGTCGCCGACCTGCTCCAGCGCGTCCAGGTCCAGCTCCATCGCGCAGGTGCGGGCCGGCAGGCCGAGGGCCTTGACCACACGCGGGTGCAGCTCGCCGGCGTGGCCCACGACCCGCTCCGCGCCGTCGGCGACGACGACCAGCTCGGCGCACCGGCCGGGGTGCCACGGCCCGTACTGCCCGGACCGCACGATCAGCTCGGCCCCGGCCTCACGCGCGACCGCGCGCCCCGCCTCGACCGCGTCGGCCCAGTCGGCCGGACGGCCCTTGCCCCACCAGCCGGCCTGCTCGCGGGCGCCCGTGAGGACGACGGCGACGTGGCGCGGCTGCTCGGGCAGCACGGCGTCGAGCGCGGCGAGTTCCGCGTCGGTCGGACGGCGGTCGACCGGCAGGTGACCGGCGATGCCCTGCTCCGCGCGCGGCAGGAAGACCAGGCCCGTCTCGAACAGGGCCAGGTCGTGCGCGCCGCGTCCGTCGTTGCGCCGGAGCGCGCCGAGCAGGCCCGGGAGCAGCGAGGTGCGGAGCGCGGGCTCCTCGTCGTTGAGCGGGTTGGTCAGCCGGACGACGCGGCGGGCCGGGTCGTCGGCGGCCAGGCCCAGCTGGTCGAAGACCTGCTCGCTGACGAACGGGTAGTTCGGCGCCTCGACGTAACCGGCCCCGGCGAGCACGCGGCCCACCCGGCGGTGCAGGCGCTGCCGGTGGGTCAGGCCACGGCCGGCCGGCGGCTTGGGCAGCGTGGAGGGCAGGTTCTCGTAGCCCTCCAGGCGGATGACCTCTTCGGCCAGGTCGTTCTGTTCGAGCAGGTCGGGCCGCCAGGACGGGACGGTGACGAGCAGTTCGTCCTGCCCGTAGACGTCGCAGCCGACCTCCTGGAGGCGGCGGACGACGATCTCCCGGCCGTACTCCACGCCCGCGACCCGGTCGGGGTGGTTCGCCGCGACCGTGATGGTGTGCGGCGCGGACGGCGCGATGGCCTCGGTGACGCCGGCCTCGGCGGTGCCGCCGGCGAGCAGCACCAGCAGGTCGACGGTGCGCTGCGCGGCGGCGGCCGCGGCCTGCGGGTCGACGCCGCGCTCGAAGCGGCGGGAGGCCTCGGAGGACAGCTTGTGCCGGCGGGCGGTGCGCGCGATGGCGACGGCGTCGAAGTGGGCCGCCTCGATCACGACGTCGGTCGTGGCGTTCTCCCCGTTCTCGGCGGCATCGTGATCCGCGATCTCGGTGTTGGCGCCGCCCATGACGCCCGCGAGGCCGATCGGGCCGCGGTCGTCGGTGATGACCAGGTCCTCGGCGTGCAGCTTCCGCTCGGTGCCGTCGAGGGTGACGATCTTCTCGCCCTCGGCCGCGCGGCGGACGCCGATGGTGCCCTGGACCAGGTTGCGGTCGTAGGCGTGCAGCGGCTGGCCGAGCTCCATCATCACGTAGTTGGTGACGTCGACCGCGAGGGAGATCGGGCGCATGCCGACCTTCTGCAGGCGGCGCTGGAGCCAGATCGGGGAGCGGGCCTCGGGGCTCAGACCGGTGACGGTGCGCGCGGTGAAGCGGTCGCAGCCGAGCGGGTCGGAGACCTGGACCGGGTAGCCGAAGGCGTTCGGGCCCGGCACGTCGATCAGCGCCGGGTCGCGCAGCGGCAGCCCGTAGGCGATGGCGGCCTCGCGGGCCACGCCGCGGATGGACAGGCAGTCGCCGCGGTTGGCGGTGACGGCGATGTCCAGGACCTCGTCGACCAGCTCCAGGAGCTCGATGGCGTCCTTGCCGACCTCGGTCTCCGGCGGCAGCACGATGATGCCGTGGGTGCCGTCGTCGCCCATGCCCAGCTCGCCGCTGGAGCAGATCATGCCGTGCGAGGTCCTGCCGTACGTCTTGCGCGCGGCGATGGCGAAGTCGCCGGGGAGCACCGCGCCCGGCAGCACGACCACGACCTTGTCGCCGACGGCGAAGTTGCGGGCGCCGCAGACGATCTCCTGGGGCTCACCGGTCCCGTTGGCGGTGCCGACGTCGACCGTGCAGAAGCGGATCGGCTTCTTGAAGCCCTCCAGCTCCTCGATGGTGAGGACCTGGCCGACGACCAGGGGGCCCTTGAGGCCGTCGCCGAGCTGCTCGACGGTCTCGACCTCCAGACCGGCCGAAATCAGCTTGGCCTGCACGTCGCGGCCGGTCTCGGTGGCCGGCAGGTCGACGTACTCCCGCAGCCAGGAAAGCGGGACCCGCATCAGATCTCCATCCCGAACGGCCGGGTGAACCGGACGTCACCCTCGACCATGTCTCGCATGTCCTCGACGTTGTGGCGGAACATCAGCATCCGCTCGATGCCGAACCCGAAGGCGAAGCCGCTGTACTTCTCCGGGTCGACGCCGCAGGCGGTGAGCACCCGCGGGTTGACCATGCCGCAGCCGCCCAGCTCGATCCAGCCCTCGGAGGAGCAGGTACGGCAGGGGCGGTCGGGGTTGCCGACGGACTCGCCCTTGCAGACGTAGCAGAGCATGTCCATCTCGGCGGACGGCTCGGTGAACGGGAAGAAGTTGGGCCGCAGCCGGGTCTTCATGCCCTCGCCGAACAGCGACTGGACCATGTGGTCCAGGGTGCCCTTGAGGTCCGACATGGTCAGGCCCTCGTCCACGGCGAGCAGCTCGACCTGGTGGAAGACCGGGGTGTGCGTGGCGTCCAGCTCGTCGGTGCGGTACACCCGGCCGGGGCAGATCACGTACACCGGCAGCTCGCGGTCGAGCAGGGAGCGGATCTGGACCGGGGAGGTGTGCGTGCGCAGCACGACGCCGGATTCGGTGCCGCCCTCGGGGCCCTGCACGAAGAAGGTGTCGGCCTCGCCGCGGGCCGGGTGGTCCGGGCCGATGTTGAGGGCGTCGAAGTTGAACCACTCGGCCTCGACCTGCGGGCCCTCGGCGACCTCGTAGCCCATGGCCACGAAGATGTCCTCGATGCGGTCGGACAGGGTGGTCAGCGGGTGGCGGGCGCCGGCCGGGACGCGGTCGTACGGCAGTGTGACGTCCACCGCCTCCTCGACCAGCACCCGGGCGTCGCGCTCGGCCTCCAGCTCCTCCTGGCGGCCGGCGAGCGCCTTGTTCACGGCGCCGCGGGCCTGGCCGACCAGCTTGCCGGCGGCCGCCTTGGCGTGCGGGGGCAGGGCGCCGATCTCGCGGTTGGCGAGCGACAGCGGGGAGGTGCCGCCGGTGTGGGCGACCTTGGCCTCCTGGAGCGCGTCGAGGGAGTCCGCGGCGGCGAAGGCGGCGAGCGCCTCGTCCCGCATGCGCTCGATCTCTTCCGGTTTCAAGGCCTCGACCTCGACTGGGTCGTACGACTTATTCGGTGCCGACATCTCTTCCCGTGCTTCCGTTGGCTGGCTGAAGGTCCCCGTGACCGCTGGTCGGCCGTGTGAAGGACACAAAGGTGCCAAAGGCCGAGTCTAACGGGGTGGAGGTATATGAATGCGCCCGCGGGCCGCTCGGCGGATCTCAGGCGAGATAGGCCGGCGTGCTCACGGGCAACGTAAATCGGAACTCGGCGCCACCGCCGGGGGCGCGTCCGACGGTGATGGTGCCGCCGTGGGCCTCGACGATGCCCTTGACGATGTACAGCCCGAGGCCGGTGCCGCCGCGCTTGCTGCCCCGCCAGAAGCGGGTGAAGACGCGGTTCATGGATTCCTCCGGGATGCCGGGCCCTTCGTCGCTCACCGTGACCGACGTGGCTGCGTTCTCCGGGCCTTCCCCTTCGCGCGGGGACGCCGTGGCCGTGATGTCGATGGTGACGGTTCCCTCGCCGTGCCGCACGGCATTTTCGATGAGGTTGCTGAGGACCTGGTCGACCTTGTCGGGGTCGGCCCAGAGCGCGGGCAGCGGCTGCTCGATACGGAGCAGGAAGCGGTCGGCGGGCTGCCCGGCGGCGACGTACGCCTGGATGTGCCGTCCGACGGCCGCGCCTATGTCCACGGGCTGCCGGCGCACCTCAAGGCGTCCGCTGTCGATCCGCGAGATGTCCAGCAGCTCGGCGATGAGCCGGGTGACCCGGTCGGCGTCCGCGTCGACCGTCTCCAGCATCAGCCGTTTCTGGTCGTCGGTGAACCGTTCCCACTTGGCGAGCAGGGTGGCCGTGAACCCCTTGACGGAGGTCAGCGGCGAGCGCAGCTCGTGCGCGACGGTGGCGATCAGCTCGGCGTGACTGCGTTCGGTACGGCGCCGGGCTTCGGTGTCCCGCAGCGACACGACGACCCGGCGCACGGGCCCGGTGGGCTCGGCCCGCACGTACCGGGCGGACACCAGTACCTCCCGGCCGCCGGGCAGCAGCAGGTTGCGCTCCGGCTGGCCGACCCGGATGGCGAGACCGCCGTACGGATCGGTGAGCTGCCACCAGCGGCGCCCCTCCAGGTCCTCTAAGGGCAGGGCCTTCTCCAGGCGCTGCCCGAGGGCGTCGGCGGGGGCGGTGGCGGTGATGCGGGCGGCGGCGGCGTTGAAGCAGACGACGAGACCGTGTTCGTCGGCGACCACCAGGCCGTCAGGCAGCTCGTCGGGATCGATGCCGAGCCCGGTGAGGTCGCCGTGCCGGGGTGCGGGTACGCGGCCGGTGCCGCGGCCGCCCGGCGCGTTGCTGGTGCCGACACTCATAACCCCGTACTCCACCTCTCAGACGGCGCAGCAGGCCCCCGAGCTGGTCACCCTACTAGCTCTGCGTGACGGAACGGCACCCTCCAGAGGCGCGCTGTGCACGGGCCGATGCATAGAGACATACGGCGGCGGCGGTGGCGAGGTTCAGGCTCTCAGCCTTCCCGTGGATCGGGACGCGCACGACAGCGTCCGCCAGCGCGCGGGTCTCCTCCGGGAGCCCCCAGGCCTCGTTCCCGAACACCCAGGCCGTGGGCCCGCCCATGGTCCCCTTGTCCAGCTCGTCGTCGAGGTCGTCGGTCCCGGCCCCGTCGGCGGCGAGGATCCGCACACCGACGCCCTTCAGCCCGGCCACGGCCTGCTCGACGGGGACGCCGACGGCGACGGGCAGGTGGAAGTGCGAGCCGACGGAGGCCCGGACCGCCTTCGGGTTGTACAGGTCCACGGAGGCGTCGGTGAGTACGACGGCCTCGGCGCCGGCCGCGTCGGCGCACCGCAGCACGGTGCCGGCGTTGCCGGGGTCGCGGACGTTGGCGAGCACGGCGACGAGCCTGGGCCGGGCGGCGAGGATCTCCTCGAACGGCGTGTCCAGGAACCGGCACACCCCGACGAGCCCCTGGGGGGTGACGGTGGTGGAGATGTCGGCGATGACGTCCTCGGAGGCGAGGTGGATCCGGGCGCCGGCCGCCCCGGCCGCTCCGATGATGTCGGCGTACCGCTCGGCGGCCTCGACGGTGGCGAACAGCTCGACGAGCGTCGCCGCGTCACCGGCCCGATGCCCGGCCGCCTCCCGCACGGCCTGCGGCCCCTCGGCAAGAAACAGCCGCTCCTTCCCCCGGAAGTTCCGCCGCTCCAGCCGCCGAGCGGCGGCCACACGGGCGGAACGGGGGGAGATCAGCTCGGGGGTGGGCATGTTGTCGTTCACCTTCGGAGACATCGGGAGCTTTCTTACCGCCGGGCCGGCAGTTTCACTTGCCCGCGCCGGCGGGGTGCCGCCGCGCCCACCCGTGCCGCCCCCGGCGGCACGACTGCCCGCGGCTGGGAAGCCGACGCGACCGCCGGCGGCTGAGGAGCGCCCTGAAGGGGCGCGGGGAACTGCGCGGCCCGCTCCCACCGGCCCGCGGCCGAGAGACGGCAGACCGCGGCGGCAACAGCAGGACCCGCAAGCCCTGGAGCCTGCGGGTCCTCGAGTCACGTCGGCCGAAGCCAGCGCAGCGTCACGCCGCCTTGGGGGCGTTGACGTCCGCCGGCAGCGCCTTCTGCGCCACCTCGACGAGCGCGGCGAACGCGCCGGCGTCGTTGACGGCCAGCTCGGCCAGGATCTTGCGGTCGACCTCGACGTTCGCGGCCTTCAGACCCTGGATGAAGCGGTTGTAGGTGATGCCGTTGGCGCGGGCAGCGGCGTTGATGCGCTGGATCCACAGCTGACGGAAGTCGCCCTTGCGCTTCTTGCGGTCGTTGTAGTTGTAGACCAGCGAGTGGGTGACCTGCTCCTTGGCCTTGCGGTACAGGCGCGAACGCTGACCGCGGTAGCCGGAGGCCGCCTCGAGGATCGCCCGGCGCTTCTTGTGGGCGTTGACTGCCCGCTTGACGCGTGCCACTTGTTTAACTCCTTGTAGCGGGGCCGCGGTTGGACTCACGCGGCCCGGAAACGACTGGGTCCCGGTTGAGCTGACTCAGGGCGCGGCGAGGCGCCCTCGTGTCACTTGCCGAGAAGCTTCTTGATCTTCGCGGCGTCACCCGGGGCCATCTCGGCGTTGCCGGTCAGGCGGCGCGTCACGCGGGACGACTTGTGCTCGAGCAGGTGGCGCTTGCCGGCGCGCTCACGCAGGACCTTGCCGGAACCGGTGACCTTGAAGCGCTTGCTGGCACCGCTGTGCGTCTTGTTCTTCGGCATAGCGCCGTTATCTCCTCGTCGGTGGCGCTCCGGTGCCCGGTCGCGAAAACCGGGCACGGTGGAACGTCGCTCTTGTATCGGTTACATCCTGGGACTCGCGCCCCTGGTGCTGACCTGGGGCGTTGACCCCGGGATCACGCCTCGGCATGCTCCTCGGCGGGCGCCTCGACCTCGGCCTCGGAATCGGCCTCGATCTCGGCGGCGTTCTGCGAACGGCCGGGGTTGGCCTTCGCATCCGCCTTGCGGGCCTCCTGCGCCTGACGGGCCTCGGCCATCGCCTCGGTCTTCTTCTTGTGCGGACCGAGAACCATGATCATGTTCCGGCCGTCCTGCTTCGGGTTCGACTCGACGAAACCGAGGTCCTGGACGTCCTCCGCGAGCCGCTGCAGCAGTCGGTAGCCCAGCTCGGGCCGGGACTGCTCGCGCCCACGGAACATGATCGTGATCTTGACCTTGTCGCCCTGCTTGAGGAACCGGACGACGTGACCCTTCTTGGTGTCATAGTCGTGCGGGTCGATCTTCGGCCGGAGCTTCATTTCCTTGATGACCGTGTGCGCCTGGTTCTTGCGCGCCTCACGGGCCTTCATGGCCGACTCGTACTTGAACTTCCCGTAGTCCATGAGCTTGCACACGGGCGGACGGGCGTTCGCCGCGACCTCGACCAGGTCCAGGTCGTACTCCTGCGCAAGCTCCAGCGCCTTGGCAAGCGGGACAATCCCGACCTGCTCGCCGCTGGGACCGACAAGTCGCACCTCGGGAACGCGAATCCGGTCGTTGATGCGGGGCTCGGTGCTGATGGATCCTCCTCGGTAGCACCACACGGCAGCCTGGCGGGCAGTCGCGTCACGTCTGTTTCCGTAAGACCTAACCGCACCGAAGCAGAAAAAATGCCCCGGACGATCACAGGCGGGGCTCCTCGAACTACCGGAACACCGCCGCGAGGATCGCGGGGCGCAGAATCGGACGGAACGCCGTCGCCGTGAACGGCGAAGCGACCGTCTGACCGGTGACCCGCCGCCCGTAGGGCAGTCGGGTGGGAGTTCGAAGCCTCCACTTGTGGGCCGGTTCAGCTAGCTGTGAGGCATACCTGTCCGGCCGGTCGTCACATCAGGCTAGCAGCAAAGCCGGGGCAGGGCTAATTGAGACGACCTGGGGCAAGTAAGAGCCTCCGCGCCCCTGCGCCTATCGTGTGGGGCATGAGTGAGACGCCCCTTCCCGGCCCCGGCGACGCCGAGCAGCCCGACTTCGACGAGATGACCCGCGACATCGCCGAGGTCCCCGCGGTCGAGGTGATCGTGACGGTCGCCGTCAACCTGATGAGCGCCGCGGCCGTGAAGCTCGGTCTGGCCCCACAAGAAGGGGAGGGCGACAAGTACAAGGACCTGGACGAGGCCCGCAAGCTGGTCACCGCCCTCGCCGGGCTGCTCGACGCGTCCGCGACCGAGATCAGCTCCTTCCACGCGGCCCCGCTGCGGGACGGCCTGAAGTCGCTCCAGCTGGCCTTCCGCGAGGCCTCGATCGTCCCCGACGAGCCCGGCCAGGGCCCCGGCGAGAAGTACACCGGCCCGGTCTACGGTTAGCCGCCGCTCAGTCCCGCACGTACAAGGGCTCGCCCGGAGGCGTGGTCCCGGCCGGCAGCAGTGCCAGGTCGAGGCCGCGCACCAGGCGGGCCCGCAGTGTCTCGTCCGCGGCCAGCCGCTCGGCGACGGCCCGGGCGGCCTCGGCGGGCGGTGCGGCGGCCGGGTCCAGGACCAGCGCCAGCGTCCCGTCGGCGGCCCCGGGCCCGAGGTGGGCGCGGAGCACGGCCGGCTCGGCGGCCACCGCGGCCCGGACGGCCCCGACCACGGCCGGGTCGGCGAGCGGGTCGGCGGTCGTACGCCCCTCGGCGAGGGCGAGCAGCGCGGCACCGGTCAGCTCGAACGGCACCGGCCCCGACAGGTCGAGCACCACCGTGTCGGCCTTCTCGTGCGCGGCGGCCTGCAGCGCCTGGTGCAGGGGTACGGCGACGGGCCGGGCAGCCGGGTCCCAGCGGGCCAGCGACTCGGTGGAGGTGAAGGCCGGCAGGGCGGTCCGGCCGCCCGCCTTCAGGGTGGGGACGGCCATGTCGCTGGTCTTCTCGCGGCGCAGCCCGTTCTCGTCCTCCTCGACCTCGCCGAGCACGGCGACCACCGGGACCAGGAGCCGGGCGCCCTTCAGCGCCTCCAGGACCGGCGCGACGGCGCCTCGGTCCGCGGCCCAGGCGGCCAGCGCGGCGGCCAGCCGGGGGTCGGCGGAGCCGTCGTCGTCGGAGAAGCCGGAGTCGGGAATGTTCTTGTTCGCCACGGTCCCCGACCCTATCGGTGGGATGCTGCTGCGGTTGTGCGGCCCCCGAAACCGGTTCGACACGGCTTTCACGGGAATCTCAGATTTCCCTGACCTACTTCTAACTTCCAACAAACGGCTCGCACAGTCGCCGCCCCGAGCATCGCGGGCATGGAGTCCCCCAGAGCCACCTCAGGATCCCGCCGGGCCCGCCGCCGCGCCCGGCCCCGGCGCCGGGCCCTTCTCTACGTCTCGCTCGCCACGGTCGCCGTCGTCGGGGTCACCGCGGCGGGGACGGTGTACGTGAAGGCGCACGCCCGCGACAACGCCGTATCCTCGGCGGCGTCGCCGGCGCCGTCCTCCTCGGCTTCGGCGAGTGGGGAGGCATCGGTGGAACCCGTGACGGAACCGGCCGTGGACCGGGACGCGCTGCTGGGGTCGGCGCTGGCCGAGGTCACCGTGCCGTCCGGGGCGAAGGTCTCGGCCGCCGTCCTCGACCTGGACTCCGGCGACAGCGCGGCCTACGGCCACTCGGCCTTCGACACCGCGAGCATCGTCAAGGTGGACATCCTGGCGACGCTGCTGCTCCAGGCGCAGGATGCCGGCCGGCACCTGACGGCGACGGAGAAGGCGTACGCCACGAAGATGATCGAGAACAGCGACAACACGTCGGCGTCCCAGCTGTGGGACGCCATCGGCAAGGCGGCGGGGCTCGACGCGGCGAACAAGCGGTTCGGGCTGACGTCGACCGAGGGCGGCGACGGGGCGCTGTGGGGGCTGACGCAGACCACGGCCGCCGACCAGCTCACGCTGCTCCAGCAGGTGTTCGGCGACGACTCGAAGCTGAGCGAGGCCTCGCGGGCGTATCTCCAGGGGCTGATGAAGACGGTCGAGTCGGACCAGCGGTGGGGGGTCTCGGCCGCGGCCGACGGTGCGGAGTTCGCGCTGAAGAACGGGTGGCTGGCGCGGAGCACGACCGGGTTGTGGGACGTGAACAGCATCGGGCGGGTGACGGTGGGCGGGACGGACTATCTGGTGGCCGTGCTGTCGAAGGGGACCGTGAGCCAGGCCAAGGGGATTTCCCTGGTGGAGGCGGCCGCGAAGGCGGCGGTGGGGTCCTTCGCGGAGTCTTCTGACTCGGCGTCTGCGTCGGCTTCGACTTCGACTTCGGCTTCGCAGTAGGGGGTGGCGACGTCGGTCTGCGGGCGGGTGCGGGCCGGTGGGGGCTGGCCGCGCAGTTCCCCGCGCCCCTTTGGGGCCGCGTTGCCCTCAGGGAGTTCTTCTGCGGCTCCGCCACAGGGCCACTGCCGCCACCAGCAGCAGGCCGCCCGAGCCGGCGGCCAGTGGGGCTGCCCAGTCGGTCGCGCTCGACGACTTCTCCTCCGGGTCCGGGCCCGAGCCGAAGTACTTCTTGCTGTACGACGCGGACGTCAGGTCCTGCGTCTTGAGCCTGGCCGCGGACTTGATGGCGGCGGCCGGGTCGATCATGCCGAAGCCGCGGGAGTCGTCGCGGCCGCCGGCCGGGGCGTCGCGGGCGGTGTCCTCCAGGAGTTTCTTGACCTGGGCCGGGGTGAGCCCGGGGTGGGCGGCCTTGATCAGGGCCACGGCACCGGAGACGAAGGCGGAGGCGGCGCTCGTCCCCCAGCCCTCGTAGTACTTGTGGTCCGGGTCGGCGATGACGATGTCGACGCCGGGCGCGCTGACCGTGGCGTACCAGCGGCGGGTGGAGAAGCCGGCGCGGGTGCCGAACTTGTCCACCGCGGTGGCGGCGATGACGCCCGGGTAGGCCGCCGGGTAGGAGATGTGGTCGCCCTTGTCGCCGCCGTTGCCGGCCGAGGCGACGACCACGACGTCCTTCTTCAGGGCGTACTGGATGGCCTCGTCCTCGCTGGGCTCGGGGTGCGCCGAGTCGGAGTCGTCGCCGAGGGAGAGGTTGATGACGTCGGCGCCGTGGTCGGCGGCCCAGCGGATGCCCTCGGCGAGGGCGTTGCCCCGGGTGGAGCGGGCCTTGGCGCGGGCGCTGTCGCCGTCTTCGAGGATGACCCGGACGGGCAGGATCCTGGCCTCGGGGGCGACCCCCATCACGCCGTCGCCGTTGCCGACCCCGTGGCCGTGACCAGCGATGATGCCGGCCATGGCGGTGCCGTGCCGGGCCCAGTCGCGGTCGCCGGGACCGGCGCCGAAACCGATCATGTCCTTGGCGGCCAGGACGTTGCCCGCGAGGTCCGGGTGGTCGGCCTCGACGCCGGTGTCCAGCACGGCGACGGTGATGCCCCTGCCCTTGGTGGTCTGCCAGGCCTCGTCCAGGTGGAGGGCGGACAGGCCCCACTGCTGGGCGCGGATGCTGTCCGCGTACGCGGTGGTGGACGGCAGCAGGGCGAGCGAGCCGGCCAGCAGCAGGCTCACCGCGGCCCCGGTGGCGCGGCGCTTCATGAGGGCTTCTCCGTTGCCTGACCGACGATGTTCTGGCGCAGCCGCCGTTCGACGCGGTCGGCCAGGCCCTCCGCCTCGTTGCCGAGGCCCGCCTGGGCCGCGGCCGTGGTGGCGCCGGACGCCTCGGCGTCGGCGGCGGGCTGCGGGGTGTCGACGGTACGGCCGTCGGCCCAGCCGGAGACGGCGTAGGCGACGACCGGGGCGTCGGCGAGGACGGAGATCGTCCACGAGGCGCGCTGGTGCGGGCCGAACCGCTCGGCGGCGGTGTCCTTCGCGGCGTACGGGAGGGGCAGCAGGTCGGTACGGCGGTCCAGGCGCTCGTCCGTGAACCGCTTGGCGAGGGCGGTCATGCCGGCCGCGTCGGCCTTGGTGAAGAGCAGGCCGACGGTCGTCACGTAGCTCTGGGTGGCGTCGGTGTAGGTGGCGCGGATCAGGCGCTGGCAGCCGACGGGCGCGAGGGCCTTGCGCAGCAGCGGGTCGAAGGCGCCGGTGCAGCCGGTGGCGGGGGCGACGGCGATCCGGGTCCAGGTGCGGTCGGCTCCGCCGGGGCCGGCGCCGGTGCCCTGCACGGTGCGCGGGAACAGCTCGTCGACGGGCACGTTGTGCCAGAGGCCGGCGGCGGAGGTGAAGCTGGTCGCCGCGGTCGCGTCACCGCCGTCGTCGACGATCCAGCCGCCGGTCACCGCGCCGCCGATGAGGCCGAGGCCGAGGACCATGCAGGCGGCGGCAGCGACCGTACGAGGCGCCACGCGACCGGCCAACGACAGCCCCCGCCCTCGCTCGTCGTACCCCTCGGGCTCACCGAAGGTCACAACGGGCCGCTCCCGGCCGGGAGTTCCCGCGGAGGCGTTCCAGGACATCGACGGGTCCGGGGCGGGGCCGAAGGGGTGTATCGGAGGAGCGGCGTCGCGGTAGGAAGGCGGAACGGGGGTGGCAGCGGGCGCGGGAGGCGGCACGGTGGCGGAGTCCGGGCGGGCCGGGGCCGGAGCGGCCGAGGACCGTGGCGGCGCCCCGGCCGCCGGGCGTGCGGTGCCGTCGACGGCCGGGAACGCCGTACCGGTCGACGACGAAGCGGCGGGACGCGGCTGGGCACCGCTGTCCGGGAGCCCCGCCGGACGCGGCGGAGCGGAGGCCGCCGGGCCACCCGGCCGAGCCAGCGCCTCGCCTGCCGGGGCCCCGGCTGCCGGAGGCACCGTCGGGCGCGGCGGGGCACCGGACGCCGGGAGGCCCGTCGGGCGCGCGGGCACGCCGGCCGACGCGGGCCCGGCCGGACGCGGGGGCGCACCGGCCCCCGGACCACGCACCGGACGCGAGGAACCGTCGGGCCCGGCAGACCCCGCGGGACGCGGGGGAACGCCGGTCGACGCGCGCCCTGCCGCGGGCGGTGTGGCGCCCGCCGCCGGAGGGTCCGCGGGACGCGAGGGAGGGCCGGCCGGGCGCGGTGGGGTGCCGGCCGTCGGGGCGGCTGTCGGGCGCGGTGGGGTGTCGGCGGACGGCGGCTGGGCCGGCCGGGGTGGCGGTGGGGTGGCCTTCGGGGGTGACGTGGGGCGTGGCGGGGCGGTCGGGACGGGGAACGTCCGCATGTGCGGGCTCCACGCGCTGCCCGAGCCCTGCGTGCCGATGGAGCTGGTCGGGTAGTCGCCGCGCTGCGGTTCGAGCCGTCCGGGCCCGGCCGCGCCGGACGGGCCGCCGGTCCGGTCATCGGACGGCGTGCCCGGGCGCGCGGCCGACGGCCCTGCGGCACCACGCCGCTCGTCCGGCTCCGACGACGGCTCCGGTTCCGCCGCCGCGCGGAAGGGGCGCGGCGGGACGGGGGGTTGCGACCCGGAATCCGCGCGCCGCGGCGACGGGCCCGGACCGTACGACAGCCGGAACGGCGGGGTCCGTCCGGGCTCCCGCGCGGGGGACGCGGGCGGTACGGCGCAGCCGGGCTCCCGGTCCGGGGGCGTCGACGGTCCCCGTCGGCCGGTCTCCCCACCGGTCTCCCTGCCGAATTCCCCACCGAAGAACGCCGCCGGTGTCGACGGCACCGCCCGACCGGGCTCCCGGGCGGAAGGCGCCGGGGGTCTGTCCGGGAAGCGGGCCGAGGCCGGTGGTGGCGGCAGGGGTGTGGTGGAGGTGTCCCGGGGCGGCTGGTCCTGCGGGGACCGGAGGCTGGGCCGGCGGGGCCGAACGATGTGTTCGGCGGACGTCGAGCGGCCGACAGTCCGGTCCCCCGTACCCTGTTCGACCTGCCCCACCGCACCGCCCCGACTCGTCCGGTCATCACGACTCTGCTGCCCACCGGGCCGTCCAGGCAGCTGGTCCTGCCCGGTGGTCCCGGCCCCACCAGTGGATACGTCCGGTCGCTGCGACCGGTTCATCCGGGCCGGCCGGTCGAAGAACCCGGGCCGGTCCGCCCGGCGGGGCGCGTCGGCCGTACCCGGGGCATCGCCCCGGCCGATCCCGCCGCCGCCCGGCCGGGTCCCGTCGGCCGGTGGCGCAGGCTCCCCGGTGGGGTCCGCAGGGGCGTGGTCGGACGAGGGGCGTCGTGGGATCGGGGCGTGCCGCGCTTCGCCGCTCATGCGCCCCCCGTTTCCTCGTGCCCGGGCCAACTCCTCGTACGGGCCGTCGTGCTCCCCGGTGCGAAGGCGTCCGCCCCCGGGCACGCATACCCGCACGCGCGGACCCGCATCCCGGCGCGGGTCAGGCGCCCGGTCGTTCCGCCGTACGTGCGCGTCACTCTACGGGTTGTGCGAGCGCGAACGGCAACCAGTCCACGGGCCCGCGGCATCTGCCCGGATCGTCCCCCTACCCTGCGGTAATCCTGTCTGGCAGGCTTCCTTCATGACTGCGCGCGCCGCCGACCGGGCCCGTTACGACCGGGCCACCGCCCATCTAGAGGCTCCCCTCGCGATCGTGGATCTGGAGGCCTTCGACGCCAACGCGGACGATCTCGTGCGGCGGGCCGGCGGCAAGCCGATCCGGGTCGCGAGCAAGTCCGTGCGCTGCCGCCACCTGCTGGAACGGGTGCTCGCCAAGGAGGGCTTCGCGGGGATCATGTCGTTCACACTCGCGGAGTCGCTGTGGCTCGCGCGGTCGGGGTTCGACGACATCCTGCTGGCGTATCCGTCCGCCGACCGGAACGCGTTCGCCGAGCTGGCCGCCGATCCGAAGCTGGCCGCCGCCGTGACCGTGATGATCGACGACCCGGCGCACCTCGACCTGATCGACGTCGCCCGGGACGGCGGGAGCGAAGTGGTCCGGGTCTGCCTGGAGTTGGACACCTCGCTGAAGCTGTTCGGGGGCCGGGTGCGGGTCGGGGCCCGGCGTTCGCCGCTGTACTCCCCCGCCCAGCTCGCCGACCTCGCCCGGACCGTGGCCCGGCGCCCGGGCTTCAAGCTGGTCGGGATCATGGGGTACGAGGGGCACATCGCCGGGGTCGGGGACGACGTCGCCGGCCGGCCGCTGCGCTCCCGCGCGGTGCGGCTGATGCAGGCCACCGCCCGCCGTGAGCTGGCCGAGCGGCGGGCCGCGGTGGTGCGGGCGGTCCGGGCGGTGGCGCCGGACCTGGAGTTCGTCAACGGCGGCGGCACGGGCAGCGTGCAGACCACGGCGGCGGAGGACGCGGTCACCGAGATAGCGGCCGGGTCGGGTCTGTACGTGCCGCGTCTCTTCGACAACTACACGTCGTTCACCGGCCGTCCGGCCGCCCTGTTCGCCATGCCGGTGGTCCGGCGGCCCGGTGTCGGGGTCGTGACCGTCCTCGGCGGCGGCTACCCGGCCTCGGGTGCCCCGGGACCCGACCGGCTCCCGGTGCCGTACCTCCCGGAGGGGCTGTCGTACGACCCTCAGGAGGGCCCCGGCGAGGTGCAGACCCCGCTGCTCGGCTCGGCGGCGGACGACCTGCTGATCGGCGACAAGGTGTGGTTCCGGCACGCCAAGGCGGGCGAGCTGTGCGAGCGGTTCGCCGAGCTGCGGCTGGTCGAGGGCGACCGGGTGACGGCGACCGTACCGACGTACCGGGGTGAAGGGCACACCTTCCTCTAACCCACTGGGCGGATGCCGCCGGTGATCTTGTCCATGTCGGACAGCGGCGGTCCGTCCGGGCCCGCGTCGAAGACGAACCGGACGACGACGGGGGCCGGTACGCCGGTGTCGGACGGGAAGGCCAGGGACTGGACGTAGCCGCCCGGTCCGTCGGCGGTCCGCACCCTCCAGCGCACCAGGTAGCCGTCGCGGCCCGCCACGGCTACCTGTCCGGCCTTGACGACCCGGTGGGACCGGATGCCGCCGTACGGCCGCCGGCCGCCGGGGTCCCGGCCGTAGGCCGCCTCGGCCGCGTCGGGTACGTCCCGTTCGGCGACGGTGCGCGGGGAGGCACCGTCGGCGCTGCCCGCCGTCCGGCTGATGACCTGGCCGTGGCGGCACCGGCCGGTGTCGGCCGGGCAGGCGTAGGTGCCGTCGGTGGTCATCACGACGTCGTCCTGGGCGAGGTAGGAGGAGCCGGTCCAGCCGGCCGGCACCGGCAGGGTGATGCCGTTGAGCTGGTCGACGACGAGGGACCGGGGTGCCGCCGCGCTGGGGGCGGCACCGACCGCGGTGTCGGCCCGGCCGCCCGCCTCGTCGGTGCGGAGCACGGTCGCGCCGGTGACTATCGCCGTCGCCAGCACGGCGGCGGCGGACGTCAGCGCGACCGCCTTGGCCCGCCCGGGCGCCCGCGCCGCCGGGTTCGGCGGCGCGGGGAGGCCGGTCGGGGTGCGCCGGTGCTCGGTCCAGGCCCGTCCGTCCCACCAGCACTCCAGGTGCGGGGCCTCGGGGTCGGCGTACCAGCCGGGCGGCGGCGTCATGCTCACTCCCGCACTGTAGGGCGGGGGCGGGGGTCCGTACACGGAGTCCTAGAGGGGCGTGACGTACGCCCCAGAGATCCCGCCGTCCACCAGGAAGTCGCTGGCGTTGACGAAGGAGGAGTCGTCGCTGGCCAGGAAGGCGACGGCGGCGGCGATCTCCTCGGCCTCGGCGAACCGGCCGAGCGGGATGTGCACGAGGCGGCGGGCGGCGCGCTCGGGGTCCTTGGCGAACAGCTCCTGGAGGAGCGGGGTGTTGACCGGTCCGGGGCAGAGCGCGTTGACGCGGATGCCCTCCCGGGCGAACTGCACGCCCAGTTCACGGGACATGGCGAGGACGCCGCCCTTGGAGGCGGTGTAGGAGATCTGGCTGGTCGCCGCGCCCATCCTCGCCACGAAGGACGCGGTGTTGATGATGGAGCCCCTGCCCTGCCGCCGCATGTAGGGGATGGCGGCCTTGCAGCACAGGTAGACGGAGGTGAGGTTGACCTCCTGGACGCGCTTCCAGGCCTCCAGGCCGGTCTCCAGGATGGAGTCGTCGTCGGGCGGTGAGATGCCGGCGTTGTTGAAGGCGATGTCGACGCTGCCGTAGGTGTCGAAGGCCGTCTTGAAGAGCGCCTCGACCTGTTCGGCGTCGGTGACGTCGACCTTCACGAAGACGCCGCCCACCTCCTCGGCGGCGGCCTTGCCGCGGGCCTCGTCGACGTCGCCGCAGACGACGTGGGCGCCCTCGGAGGCGAGCCGCCTGGCGGTGGCGAGGCCGATGCCGCTGCCGGCTCCGGTGATGACGGCGGTACGGCCGACGAGGCGGCGGCAGACGATCTCAGGGGTCTCAGCGGTCACTGTGCGGGGCCCTCCGTGCTGATGAAGACGTTCTTGGTTTCGGTGAAGGCGGTGAGCGCGTCCGGACCGAGTTCGCGGCCGATCCCCGACTGCTTGAAGCCGCCGAAGGGGGTCCAGTAGCGGACGCTGGAGTGGGAGTTGACGGACAGGTTGCCGGCCTTGACGGCCTGGGAGACGCGCAGGGCGCGGCCGACGTCCCGGGTCCAGATCGAGCCGGAGAGGCCGTACTCGGTGTCGTTCGCGAGGCGGACGGCGTCGGCCTCGTCCTCGAAGGGGAGGACCACGGCGACGGGTCCGAAGACCTCCTCGGCGGCCACGCGCGCGCGTGGGTCGACGCCGGTGAGGACGGTCGGCGGGAACCAGAAGCCGGGGCCTTCGGGGGCCTTGCCGCGGATGCCGGGCGCGTCGGCGTCGACGTACGAACGGACGCGTTCCAGCTGGGCCTTGGAGATCAGCGGGCCCATGTCCGTCCGCTCGTCGGCCGGGTCGCCGACGGTGACGGACTCGATGGCGGGGGCGAGGAGTTCCAGGAAGCGGTCGTGGACCGACCGTTGGACGAGGATGCGGGTGCGGGCGCAGCAGTCCTGGCCGGAGTTGTCCAGGAAGGACATGGGGGCGACGGCCGCGGCGGCCTCGAGGTCGGCGTCGGCGAAGACGAGGTTGGGGCTCTTGCCGCCGAGTTCGAGGGTCACGCGCTTCACCTGGTCGGCACAGAGCGCCATGATGCGCTTGCCGACGCGGGTGGAACCGGTGAACACGATCTTGGCGACGCCGGGGTGGCGGACCAGCGCCTCGCCCGCGATGTCGCCGCGGCCGGGGAGCACCTGGAAGAGGTGCTCGGGGAGGCCTGCCGCCAGGGCGAGTTCGGCGAGGCGGAGGGCGGTGAGCGGGGTCGTCTCGGCGGGCTTGAGGATCACCGCGTTGCCGGCGGCGAGGGCGGGGGCGGTGCCCCAGGCCGCGATGGGCATGGGGAAGTTCCAGGGGGCGATGACGCCGACCACCCCGAGGGGTTCGAGGAGGGTGACGTCGAGGCCGCCGGGGACCGGGATCTGCCGGCCGGTGAGCCGTTCCACTCCCCCGGCGGCGTAGTCGAGCAGGTCGCGGACGTTGCCGGCCTCCCAGCGGGCGTTGCCGACGGTGTGCCCGGCCTCCCGGACCTCCAGCTGGGCGAGTTCCTCGCGGTGTTCGTCGACGGCGACGGCGAACCGGCGCAGCAGCCGGGCCCGTTCGCCGGGCGCGAGGGCGGCCCACCGCTCCTGGGCGCGCGCGGCCCGGCGTACGGCGGTGTCGACGTCCGCCTCCAGGGCCCCCGGGACGGTTGCGATCACCTCCTCCGTGGCCGGGTCGAGGACGTCGAGTTCGTACTGTTGCGACAAGGGGTGCCTCACATGCGTTCGAAGGAGCGGCGCAGCTCCCAGTCGGTCACCGCGGCGTCGAAGGCCTCCAGTTCGACGCGGGCCATGTTGCGGTAGTGCGCGACGACCTCGTCGCCGAAGGCGGCCTTGGCGACGGGGCTGTTCTCCCAGAGCTCGGCGGCCTCGCGGAGGGTGGTCGGGACGTGTGCGAAGTCGGCGGTGTAGGCGTTGCCGGGGCAGGCCTCGGGGAGTTCCAGCTTCTGCTCGATGCCGTAGAGCCCGGCGGCGACCAGGCCGGCGACGGCGAGGTGCGGGTTGACGTCGCCGCCGGGCAGCCGGTTCTCGAAGCGCAGGGAGCGGCCGTGGCCGACGACGCGCAGCGCACAGGTGCGGTTGTCCGGGCCCCAGGCGACGGCGGTGGGGGCGAAGGAGCCCGGCTGGAACCGCTTGTAGCTGTTGATGTTGGGGGCGTAGAGCAGCGAGAAGTCGCGGAGGGCGGCGAGCTGTCCGGCGAGGAAGTGCCGCATCACGTCGGACATGCCGGGCCCGTCGGGGTCGGCGAAGACGTTGCGGCCGTCCGCGTCCGTCAGCGAGAGGTGGATGTGGCAGGAGTTGCCCTCCCGCTCGTTGTACTTGGCCATGAAGGTGAGGGAGACGCCCTCCTGGGCGGCGATCTCCTTGGCGCCGGTCTTGTAGATCGCGTGCTGGTCGCAGGTGGTCAGGGCCTCGTCGTAGCGGAAGGCGATCTCGTGCTGCCCGGGGTTGCACTCGCCCTTGGCGGACTCGACGGTCAGCCCGGCGCCCGCCATCTCGTTGCGGATCCGGCGCAGCAGGGGCTCGATCCGGCCGGTCCCCAGCACCGAATAGTCGATGTTGTACTGGTTGACCGGGGTCAGCCCCCGGTAGTTCGCGTCCCAGGCCGCCTCGTAGGTGTCCTTGAACACGATGAACTCCAGCTCCGTACCGACCTGTGCGGTGTAGCCGAGTTCGGCGAGGCGCTCCAGCTGGCGGCGGAGGATCTGGCGGGGCGCGGCGACGACCGGGGAGCCGTCGTTCCAGGCGAGGTCGGCGATGAGCATCGCCGTGCCCGCGTTCCAGGGCACGCGGCGGAGGGTGGCGAGGTCGGGGTGCATGGCGAAGTCGCCGTAGCCGCGGTCCCAGGAGGACATGGCGTAGCCGTCGACGGTGTTCATCTCGGTGTCGACGGCGAGGAGGTAGTTGCAGCCCTCGGTGCCGTGGCGCAGGACCTCGTCGAGGAAGAAGCGGGCGGCGAACCGCTTGCCCTGCAGCCGCCCTTGCATGTCGGGGAAGGCGAGGACGACAGTGTCGATCTCACCGCTCGCGACGAGGGTGTGCAGTTCCTCGACGCTCAGCGGGGGTGTGCGGTCTGCCACGGGGGAGCTCCTTCGGCTTCTTTCACGATGGTGCTGTGCTTCTGTGGCCGGGGCGGGAGCTCTAAGGTATTGGTGAGAACCATTGCTTGGGAAGGGGGTACGGCCATATGTCGCTGGACGCGGACGGCGCCCTCGACGATCCGTTGACTCCGGTGCTGCGACCGGTGCGGGCGGGCAACGGCTTCGAGGAGGCGCTGGAGCAGATCCTCCAGGTGGTCCGGCTGGGGCTGGTCCCGGGCGGTGAACGGCTGCCCGCCGAGCGGGTGCTGGCGGAGCGGCTCGGGATCAGCCGGGTGACGCTGCGCGAGGTCCTGAAGGTGCTCCAGGACCAGGGACTGGTGGAGTCCCGGCGCGGCCGGTACGGCGGGACGTTCGTGCTGCCGCGCGCGGACGCGGGCGGCGAGGACGAGCTGCGGCGCCGGATCACCGAGGTCGACATCGAGGACGTGCTGCGCTTCCGGGAGGTTTTGGAGGTGGGCGCGGCGGGCCTGTGCGCGGCGCACGGCCTCTCCGGCGAGCAGGCGCTCCGCCTCCGCGAGGCGCTGGCCCGCACCCACGAGGCGCCACTGGCGGACTACCGCCGCCTCGACACCCTGCTCCATCTCACCATCGCCGAACTGTGCGGCTCGCCCTCCCTCACCGCCCAGTACGCGGCCGTACGGGCCACGGTCAACGACCTCCTGGACTGCATCCCGCTCCTGGTGCGCAACCTGGAGCACTCGCAGCGCCAGCACATCGCGCTGGTGGAGGCGGTGCTGGACGGGGACGCGGACGGCGCGCGGGAGATGATGCGGGAGCACTGCGCGGGGACGGCGGCGCTGCTGCGGGGCTTTCTGGCGTAGTGGCCCGTGCGCATGTCATAAAGGTAGGCACGCGCACCTTTGTGACACGGGAGGGGACCATGACCCGAGGACGGCCGCTGATCGGCGTGAGCACATACCTGGAGGCCGGGGCGCGCTGGGGCGTCTGGGAGCTGGAGGCGGCCCTGCTGCCGGCCGGCTACCCGCGGCTGGTCCAGCGGGCCGGGGGGCTGGCGGCGATGCTACCGCCGGACGCGCCGGAGCATGCGGCGGCGGCGGTGGCCCGCCTGGACGGCCTGGTGATCGCGGGCGGCCCGGACGTGGAGCCGGTCCGTTACGGGGCCGAACCCGACCCCCGCACCGGGCGTCCCGCGCGCGCCCGGGACGCCTGGGAACTCGCCCTCATCGACGCGGCGCTGGCCGCGGGTGTACCGCTGCTCGGCATCTGCCGCGGCATGCAGCTCCTGAACGTCGCGCTCGGCGGCACCCTCGTCCAGCACATCGACGGCCACGCGGAGGTGCCGGGTGTCTTCGGCCGCCACCCGGTCAAGCCGGTCCCCGGCACGCGGTACGCGGAGACGGTCCCGGAGGAGACCTCCGTGCCCACCTTCCACCACCAGGCGGTGGACCGCCTCGGAACAGGCCTGCTGCCGTCGGCCCACGCGGCCGACGGCACGATCGAGGCGGTCGAACTGCCCGCCGAGCGCGGCTGGGTTCTCGGGGTCCAGTGGCATCCCGAGATGGGCGATGACCTGCGGGTGATGCGCGCACTGGTCAACGCCGCGTCGGAGTCCTGAACCAGCTTTCCGCCCCCGCCGCCCCTACCCGTCCCATCCTCCAGGGGGGGGTGCCCCCCTTCGACCGCCCACTTCGGGTGCTGCCGCCCCCGGCCCCCCGCTTCGGCCTCCGGCCTCGTCCTCAAACGCCGGACGGGCTGGAGGGGAGGTACCCGACCGCCCTCCGACCTCAGCCACCCGGACGGGCAGGAGGGCCTACCGACCAACCTCCGGCCTCAGACGCCCGGACGGGCAGGAGGGGCACCGGACGGCCTCCGTCCGCAGACTCCCGCACGGGCAAGAGGGGGCGCCGGCCGGCCTTCACCCGCGGGCGCCCGGACGGGCAGGAGGGCGTACCGACCAACCTCCGTCCGCAGACACCCGCATGGGCAGGAGGGCCTACCGACCAACCTTCGGCCTCAGACGCCCGGACGGGCAGGAGGGGCACCGGACGGCCTCCGTCCGCAGACTCCCGCACGGGCAGGAGGGGGCGCCGGCCGGCCTTCACCCGCAGGCGCCCGGACGGGCTGGAGGGCGTACCGATCAGCCTTCGGCCTCAGACGCCCGGGCGGGCTGGAGGGGGTACGGACGGCCTTTGCCCTCGGGCGCCCGGACATGGCGAAGCCGGACGGGCTGTCTTTCGGCCGTTCCTCTTCGAGTGACCGAGTCGGGGGTGGGTGGGCGGAGGGTTTTGGGGGTGCAGGGGTCCCTGGAGGGGTCAGGTGCGGGTGAGGGAGAGCAGGTCGCGGGCCGGGCCCGTGGGGCGGTGGCCTGTGGGCCAGACGGCTCGTAGGTCGCGGCGTAGGGCGATGCCCTCCAGGGGGATGCCGACCAGGCGTCGCGTCGACAGCTCCTCCCCCACCGCCAGTTCGCTGAGGACCGCCGGGCCTGCGCCGCTGACGGCCGACGCCTTCACGGCCGTGGTCGAGGAGAGTTCGATCAGGGGGCGGGCCAGGCCGCCCAGCGCCGCGTCGAGGACCTGGCGGGTGCCGGAGCCGCGTTCGCGGAGGATGAGGGGGGTGGCCGCCAGTTCTTCCGCCGCGAGCGGACGCCGGCGGCGGGCCCAGGGGTGGGCGGGGGCGACCACGACGATCAGGCGGTCGTGGGCTATCACCGCCGAGTCCAGGCCGTGCGGGACCGAAAGGCCCTCCACGAACCCCAGGTCCGCCTCGTCCGCGAGCAGCCGTTCCGCGACCGCCGCCGAGTTGCCGGCCAGCAGGGACACCGCCGTGTCGGGTCGCTGCGCGCGCAGCGCGAGCAGCCAGCCGGGAAGCAGGTACTCGGCGATCGTCATGCTCGCCGCGACCCGCAGCCGCGAGTCGCGCCGGTCCCGGAGCGCCTGGGTCCCCGCGTCGAAGGCCTCCGCCGCCTCCACCACCCGCCGCGCCCAGTCCGTCACCAGCGCTCCCGCGTCGGTGAGCCGGGAGCCGCGCGGTGAGCGGTCGACGAGGGCCACGCCCAGCTGCCGTTCCATCGAGCGGATCCGGCTGCTGGCCGCGGGCTGGGTGATGCCGACCTCCCGGGCCGCCGCCCCGAGACTGCCGAGCCGGGCCACCGCCAGCAGCAGTTCCAGCGCCCCGAGATCCGGTACCCGGTGTGCCAGCGTGCCGCCGCCCGCCCGTTCCTCCGTCTCGCTCATAAGACCAGCTTATGCCCCCATAGAGACGGACTCCCTGGTTGCGGGCGGGGAGCGGCGGGACGGTGGACCCATGGTCACCGCAGTCCGGCATCTCGGCCCCAACTGGTACGCGTCCGTCATGGGCACCGCGGCCCTCGCCCTCGGCGGCGCCGCACTCGGCGCCGACGGCCCGCGCGAGCTCTTCGTCGGCATCTGGGCACTGTCCCTGCTGCAACTCCTGGTCCTGCTGGCCGCCCGCGCCCTGCACTGGGCCTGCCACCGCGACCAGGCCCTCGCCCACCTCCGCGACCCCGCGGTCGCCCCCTTCTACGGCTGCCTCGCCATGGCCCTGCTCGCCGTCGGCGCCGGTGCCCTCGCCCTCGGACGGGACTGGATCGGCGAACCGGCCGCCGTCGCGCTCGACTCCGTGCTGTTCGTCGCCGGTACCGCCGTGGGGCTCGCGGCCGCCGTCGCCGTGCCGTACCTGCTGGCCGTACGGCACCGGGTCGAGCCCGGGCAGGCCGCTCCGGCCTGGCTGCTGCCCCTGGTCGCGCCCATGGTGTCGGCCGCGGTGGGTCCCCAGCTGGTCCCGCACCTGCCGCCCGGGCAGCCCCGCGAGGCGCTGCTCTACGGCTGCTTCGCGCTCTTCGGGCTGAGCCTGCTGACCACGCTGCTGATGCTGACGCTCGTCTTCGCCCGGCTGGTCACCCGCGGTCCGCTGCCGCTCGCGCTGACGCCGACGATCTTCCTGGTGCTGGGCCCGCTCGGGCAGTCGACGACGGCCACGGGCGCCTTCGCCGACCTCGCTCCCGGGGTCGTACCGGCACCGTACGCGGCCGGTTTCGGCCTTCTCGCCGTGCTGTACGGCGTTCCGGTCATGGGGTTCGCCCTGCTGTGGCTGGCGCTGGCGACCGCGCACGTGGTGCGGGCCCGGCGGCACGGCATGCGGTTCGCGATGACGTGGTGGGCCTTCACCTTCCCCGTGGGCACGTGCGTCACGGGCGCCGCCGCGCTCGGCCGGCACACCGGGCTCGCGGCGTACGACTGGCTGGCGGTGGGTCTGTACGGCCTGCTCGTCGCCGGCTGGCTCGCGGCGGCCTCCGGCACCGTACGCGGGCTGCTCAGCGGTGAGCTGCTCGCAGCGCCTCGCCCAGCACCCGCGGCGCCTCGGCCAGTGACGGTCCATACCACGTCAGGTGCCGTCCGCTGAGCAGGGCGCACGGCAGGCCGGGGAACGCCTCCGGGCCGTCGACGGCGGTGAAGCGGTAGGGCTCGTCCGGGAGGACGACCAGGTCGGGGGCCGCGTCGAGCAGTTCGTCCAGCGGGATCCGGGGGTAACGCCCGGGGTGGTCCTCGAAGAGGTTGCGGACCCCCAGCCGGGCCAGCACGTCCCCCGCGAACGTGGCCCTGCCCAGGACCATCCACGGCCGCCGCCAGATCGGTACGACAGCGGTCGTGCCGCCGGGGCCGGCGGGCGTCGGTGCCGACCACGCCCGCTCCGCCTCGTCCAGCCAGCGGGGGCGGCCGCTCGCCCCGCACGCGGTCAGGACCCGCTCCAGTTCACGGAACGCCTGCGGCACGCCGCGCACCTCGGTGACCAGGACCGGCACGCCGGCGGTGCGCAGGGCGTCCAGGTCGGGGGCGCGGTTCTCCTCCTCGTTGGCGATCACCAGGTCGGGCGCGAGGGCGAGGATGCGGTCGAGGGCGGGGTTCTTGGTGCCGCCGATGCGGGTGAGGTCGAGGTCGGCCGGGTGGGTGCACCAGTCGGTGGCGCCGACGAGGACCTCGGGCAGCGTCTCCGCGATTGCCTCGGTGAGGGAGGGCACCAAGGAGACGACGCGCCGTGGTGCTCTGCCGGTCCGTTGTGGTTGCGCGCGCAGTTCCCCGCGCCCCGTACGGGGCGCAGCGCGGGGCGCTTCAGCGCTGGCGATCCTGGACCGCCTCGATGTGTTCCGCCACCGCGACCACGACGACCCGGGTGTCGGGGACCGTCGCGCGCCAGCGGTGGCGGACTCCACCGGTGAGGTAGAGGGTGTCGCCGCGGCCGAGGCGGTAGGCGCGGCCCTCGGCCTCGACCTCCACGGCGCCGTCGGCGACGTACATCAACTCGTCGTTGCGGTGCTGGAATTCGCGGCCGGCTTCGTGGTCGCCGGTGAACTCCGAGGCGTGCAGCTGGTGGTGACCGCGGACCAGGGAACGCACCCGGGGCGCGAAGTCCGGCTCGTTGGTGTCGTCGGCCCGTACGACGTCGACGCTGCACGCCGGGTCGGCGGCGGCGAGGAGTTCGACGGCCGTGGTGCGCAGCGCGTCGGCGAGCTTCTCCAGGGAGGTGCGGCTGGGGCGGGCCCTGTCGTTCTCGACCTGGCTCAGGAAGGGCACCGACAGGCCGCTGCGCTCGGCCACGACGGCGAGGGTGAGTTCCAGCGCACGGCGGCGCCGCCGGACTGCCGCGCCCACCCGCACGGGCTGCTGGTCTTTGTGGTCGCCCATCGCTCCGGCTCCCTCCTTCGCTCGTCGTTCCGTCCTTCGGGCGCCCGGCTCCGGCCAGGCCCCTCCTGATGGGTTCTCTGCACCCTACGCATGTTCGGCAAACCGTTTCAGGCGGCCGTCACATCCCTGTCACGTCCGGTGAGCGCGACCCTCACAGTTCGCGCCAGTACACGAGCCCGCCGGACTCGCCGGGCACGCACTCCTCCTTGGGGATGAACACGCTGCCCAGGAGGGCCGCGCGGCCGTCGGGGTCGGTCAGCCGTGCGGTCTGCGGACCGGCGTAGGCGCGGCTGCCGCCGGGGGCGCGCGGGCCCAGCCGGCCGGCCCGGCCGGAGGCGTCGTCGTAGGCATGAACGGACCAGCCCCGAAAGTGGTTCCGCAGGCGCGGGCCCTCGATCAGGACGAGGGGGCACCCCAGGAGTTCGACGCGCGAACGGTCGCCGATGTTCCCGACGGTGTCCCGGGCGCCGAGTGCCTGGTCGAGGCGGTGGTCCGGGCGGACCCGCCGGACGGTGAAGTCCCGCAGGGTGGAGGGGAGTTGGCGGTCGACGGCGCGGTCGGTGCGGTGGCGGCCGGTCAGTTCCACGGTGTCGCCGTGGACCGCGGTGCCGTCGGCGGTGCCCTCGGCCCAGCGGGACTGGGCGCGGGGCGCGTCGAACGCACGGTCGGCCGTCTCGGGCGGCAGGACGAAAGGCTTGGGCAGGGCCGTAGCGCTATGTGGTTGGCCGGATCCTTTTCGTAGGCGGAGACCCGTCCACCGCTGCCGCGGGCCGCGGGGAGGACCGGCCGGCGCCGGGAACCGGTCGCTGTCGGTGCCGTACGGCATGATGCCTGGCGTGACCGCACGACTGATGCTTCTCGACACCGCCTCGCTGTACTTCCGCGCCTACTTCGGCGTCCCGGACTCCGTGAAGGCACCGGACGGCACGCCCGTGAACGCCGTGCGCGGACTGCTGGACTTCATCGACCGGCTGGTCAAGGACCACCGCCCGGACCTGCTGGTGGCCTGCATGGACGCCGACTGGCGGCCGCAGTGGCGGGTCGACCTCATCCCCTCCTACAAGGCGCACCGGGTGGCCGAGGAGCGCGCGACGGGACCGGACCAGGAGGAGGTGCCGGACACCCTGTCCCCGCAGGTGCCGGTCATCGAGGAGGTGCTGGACGCGCTCGGCATCGCCCGGGTCGGCGTCGCCGGGTACGAGGCCGACGACGTGATCGGCACCTTCACCGCGCGCGCCGCGGGCCCGGTGGACATCGTCACCGGCGACCGCGACCTGTACCAGCTGGTGGACGACGCGCGCGGGGTGCGGGTGCTGTACCCGCTCAAGGGCGTCGGCACGCTCCAGATGACGGACGAGGCGTGGCTGCGCGAGAAGTACGGCGTGGACGGAGGCGGGTACGCGGATCTGGCGCTGCTGCGCGGGGACCCGAGCGACGGGCTGCCGGGGGTGCCTGGCATCGGCGAGAAGACGGCCGCGAAGCTCCTCGCCGAGTTCGGCGACCTGGCCGGGATCATGACCGCGGTCGACGACCCGAAGGCGAAGCTCACGCCGTCGCAGCGCAAGCGGCTGGACGAGGCCCGGCCGTATGTCGCGGTGGCGCCGAAGGTGGTCCGGGTCGCCGGTGACGTCCCGCTGCCGGACGTCGGCACGGCACTGCCGAAGGCCCCCCGCGACCCGGCGCAGTTGAACACCCTGGCCGCCCGCTGGGGCCTGGGCGGTTCGCTGAACCGCCTGCTGGCGACGCTGGAAGCCTGACACCCGAAGGAATTCTTCCGGCAAAACCCGCTCGGCAAGTGTTCATGGAAGAGGCGTCAGCCCGGAAGGAGGTGCTAACTTAGGTAAACCTAACCATTTGAGCAGGGAGGCCGGTCATGCCAGAGCGCCCGGGACGTAAGCCGCGTAAGCCCCATTCCGCTCAGGTGGTGCGCACCGAACGGCTGAGCCCGCACATGCAGCGCGTGGTGCTCGGCGGGGACGAGCTGGCCGGTTTCGCCGCGGACACCTGCACCGATCATTACGTGAAACTCCTCTTCGGACCGGCGGGCGTCACCTATCCGGAGCCTTTCGACCTGGAGCGGATCCGGGCCGAGTTCCCCCGCGAGCACTGGCCGGTGACCCGGACCTACACCGTGCGCTCGTGGAATCCCGAACACCGGGAGCTGACCCTGGACTTCGTGGTGCACGGCGACGAGGGCCTGGCCGGGCCGTGGGCCTGCCGTGTCCAGCCCGGCGAGACCGTGCGCTTCATGGGCCCGGGCGGCGCCTACGCCCCCGACACGGGCGCCGACTGGCATCTGCTCGCCGGTGACGAGAGCGCACTGCCCGCGATCGCCCGCGCCCTGGAATCCCTGCCGGCCGGCGCGAAGGCCTTCGCCTTCATCGAGGTCTCCGGCCCCGAGGAGGAGCAGAAGATCGACTCCGACGTGGAGGTCGTCTGGCTGCACCGGGGCGATCGGCCGGTCGGCGAGGCCCTGGTCACCGCCGTACGGACGCTGGAGTTCCCGGAGGGCCGGGTGCACGCCTTCGTGCACGGCGAGGCGAGCTTCGTGAAGGAGCTGCGGGCACTGCTGCGCGTCGAGCGCCAGATCCCGCGCGAGGATCTCTCGATCTCCGGTTACTGGCGTCTCGGCCACAACGAGGACGGCTGGCAGGCCTCCAAGCGCGAGTGGAACGCCCGGATCGAGGCGGAGCAGGAGAACGACGCCGCCGCGGCCTGAGCCGACCGGCAACACCGCAGACCGGCCCTACCGCGGAACGGCCGGACCACGGAACGGCGGCACCTCTCCAGGAGGTGCCGCCGTTCCGTGCCGTCACACCGACCGCTGGTACGACCTGAAGGTCCTGATCGACAGCCACACGGCCGCCACCGCCAGGGCCAGCAGCGCCCCGCCGCGGCCGAGCACCGCACCCCAGTCGGGGTCCGCCGACAGGGCCGAACGGCTCGCCACCATCGCCCAGTTGAGCGGGTTGAAGTCGGCGATGTGCCGCATCCAGCCGGGCATCTGGGACGGCGCCATGAAGGCGCTGGAGAGGAACGTCAGCGGGAGCAGCAGGAAGGTGTTGATCCCGATGATGGACTCCCGCTCGCGCACCAGCATGCCGAGCGCGTTGGACAGCGCGCCGAAGACCGTGCCGAGCAGCACGGAGGAGACCAGCAGGACGGCCACACCGCCGATCCCGCCCGGGTAGTCGGCGCCGCCCAGCAGGCCGAGCAGCACGATGATCAGCGACTGGCCGGCGGTGACCAGGCCGTTGTTCACGACGTTGCCGTTCATCAGCGCGGCCCTGCTGACCGGTGTGGTCAGGAAGCGGTTCAGGGTGCCGCGCTGGATCTCCTCCAGGGTGCCCATGCCCGCCCACATGTTGGAGCTGAGGGCGCTCATCACGACCACGCCCGGCACCAGGTAGTCGAGGTAGGAGGTGGTGCCGAAGCCGCCCAGCTCGACGACCTTCCTGAACAGGTTGCCGAACAGGAACAGCCAGATCACCGGCTGGATCAGGGTGATGACGGCGAACGCCGGCTGCCGGGCGAACACCACCAGCTGACGCTGGGTCATGTACCAGGTCTGGGACAGGGCGTTGCTCATCGCGCACCTCCGGCCAGGGCGAGGGAGCCGGAGTCGGCGGCGTCGGCCTCGGCGTAACGGCGGCCGGCGTAGCGCAGGTAGACGTCGTCGAGGGAGGGCCGGGCGACAGTCGCGGCGACCACGGTCACCCCGGCCCGCTCCAGGGCGGCCAGCAGCGCCGGCATCGCGGCGGCCCCGTCGTCGGCACGGACGCTGATCCGGCGCCCGTCGAACAGCGTCTCGTGCACGCCCGGCAGCCCGGTCAGCGCGCCGGTGAGCAGGGTGCGGCCGGCTTCCCCGGGAGCCTCGCGCAGCTCCACGTGGACGGCGTCGCCGCGCAGTTCGCCCTTGAGGGAGTCCGGGGTGCCCTCGACGACGACCCGGCCGCGGTCGACGATCGCGATGCGCTCGGCGAGCCGGTCGGCCTCCTCCAGGTAGTGCGTGGTGAGCAGGATGGTCAGGCCCTCCTGGCCCGCCAGCCGGCCGATCTCGTCCCACATCGCGGTGCGGGCCTCGGGGTCGAGACCGGTGGTGGGCTCGTCGAGGAAGAGCACCTCGGGGCGGTGGACCAGGCCGAGGGCCACGTCGAGCCGGCGCCGCATGCCGCCGGAGTAGCCCTTGACCTGGCGGCCGGCGGCCTCCGTGAGGGTGAAGCGGTCCAGCAGCTCGTCGACCCGGCGGTTCAGCCCGACCCCGCGCAGGCCGTAGAGCCTGCCCTGGAGTTGGAGGTTCTCCCGGCCGGTGGCGACCGGGTCGGCCCCGGAGTTCTGGGCGACCACGCCGATCGCGCGGCGCACCCGGTCCGGGTGGCGCAGCACGTCGTGGCCGGCCACGGTGGCGGTGCCCGAGTCGGGGCGGGCCAGGGTGGTGAGGATCTTGACGGTGGTGGACTTGCCGGCGCCGTTGGGTCCGAGGAGCCCGAAAACGGTGCCGGGTTCGACGGTGACGTCCATGCCGTTCAGCGCGGTGACGTCGCCGGGATAGGTCTTGATCAGCTGGCGCGCCTGCACTGCGGGCGCACGGGTGTTCATGACAGGGCTCTCCTGAGTGAGCGGATGACAGATGACAGGGGATGACAGCTGATCCGCTTGAGGAGCACCGGGCTATCCTGGGTGTGCCGCACCTCGATCGCCCGGATCTGCCTCACGGCGGGTTCAGCTCGGGGTTCGAGACCCTGGCGGAGCTGCTGCAACAGCTCTGCCGGGGTCTGTTTCTCTCGCAGCTTCCTCTACTGCTGGTCCACCTCCGTGAACTCCGGCGGGACCTCACCGGTCTCGTGGAACCGGCGCCAGCCCTCGACGCCCGGCAGCGAACCGTCCCGTATCTCCCGCACGAAGCCGCGGACCCAGTCGGTCTGCGCCTCCAGCATGTGCAGGTGGTACTCGACCTCCACGACGAAGAGCCGGGGCAGCGTCTCGTGCAGCTTCTCCAGCACGGCCCTGCCGCCGGCGACCTCGACCTCCAGGGAGCTCAGCCGCCCCTCCAGCAGGCGCACGACCTCGTCGGGCGGCAGCGCGCCCATCAGCGAGAGCGCCGTCTCGAAGATCGGGTACTCCTTGACCGGGACGGCCATCAGGTCGGACAGCCAGTGGACCATCTCCTCGCGCCCGGCGTCGGTGATGCCGTACACCGTGCGCTCGGGGCGGTTGCCCTGCCGCTCCACGTCGGCCACCTCGACGAAGCCGTGCTTCTCCAGGTTCTGCATGACCGTGTAGAGCGAGCCGTAGTTGATCCGGGTGCTGGTGTCCTTGCCCTGACGGCGCATGGTCTGGGCGATCTCGTACGGATGCATCGGCTTCTGCCACAGGGTGGTCAGCACAACGAGCGCCAGAGGATTGCTGAGCTTGCGCCGCTTCACCGCCATACCGACCACCTCGTCTCCGAATATCCGTGGCAGAACATATCGCGAGTGGGGCAGACCGTCAATACACACGATGTATCGCGTCTGAGCGGACTCCGCAAGAGCGTGAGGACTTGGGCCCGCCCCGGACACGCCCGCGTGACGCGTCCGAAACAGCGCGTCCCTAATTTCTGTCGCCCGACAGGAAATCCGCGCTTTCCGTCCTCGCCAGGACGTCCGCCCTGACAGGCAGGTGCCGCCGTGACGACACTCGACGACCGCTCAGTGGAACCCGACGACCGCTCCCTTGAGGAGTTCGGCTACCGCCAGGAGCTGCACCGCAGCCTCGGCCGGTACGCCTCGTTCGCCGCCGGGTTCTCCTTCATCTCCGTACTGACGACCGTCTTCCAGTTCTTCGCCTTCGGGTACGCGTTCGGCGGCCCGGTCTTCTTCTGGGCCTGGCCGGCCGTCCTGATCGGCCAGTTGCTGGTGGCCGCGTGCTTCGCCGAACTGGCCGGCCGCTACCCGATCTCCGGCGCCATCTACCAGTGGTCCTCACGCCTGTCGAACCCGTCCTTCGGCTGGTTCGCCGGCTGGATCATGGTGATCGGGCAGATCGTGGTGGTCGCGGCGGCGGCGCTCGCCCTCCAGATGGTCCTGCCCGCGCTCTGGTCCGGCTTCCAGCTGATCGGCACGGACACCGCGGTGACCTCGGCCGACGGAGCCGCCAACGCGGCCGTCCTCGGCGTCGTCCTGCTGGTGCTGACCACCCTCGTGAACGTCATGGACAACCGGGTGATGTCCGTGATCAACCGGGTCGGGGTGACCGCCGAGATCATCGGCGCGGTGCTGATCGTTGTACTGCTGCTCACCCACTCCAAGCGCTCCCCCGGCATCACGTTCCACACCGGTACGGCCGCCGAGGGCGGTCTGCTGGGCGCTCTCCTGGTCGGCTCGTTCACGGCCGCGTACGTGATGATCGGCTTCGACAGCGCGGGCGAGATGAGCGAGGAGACCCACCACCCGCGGCGTACGGCGCCGCGCACGATCCTCACGGCGCTGTCCGCCGCGGGCCTGCTCGGCGGCCTGGTCATCCTCGGCGGCCTGCTGGCCGCGCCCAGCCTGACCGACGGGCGCCTCGGGGTCGACGGGCTGAGCTACGTCCTCACCAGCAGCCTCGGGGACGGCGTGGGACGGGTGCTGCTGGCCGACGTGGTGGTGGCCATCGCGGTGGCGACGCTCGCGATCCAGACCGCGGCCTCGCGGATGCTGTTCTCCATGGCGCGGGACGGGCAGCTGCCGTTCGCCGAGCGGCTGGCGCGGGTGAATCCGCGGACCGGGATGCCGGGGGCGCCGGCCGTGGTGGTCGGGGTGCTGGCCGCCGTACTGCTGCTGCTCAACTTCGCGTCGCCGGACGCGTTCCTGGCGATCGGGACCACGTGCATCGTGATGCTGTACCTCGCGTACGCGATGGTGACCGGGCCGCTGCTGGTGCGGCGGCTGCGCAGGGAGTTCCGGGTCGAGGGGACGGACGAGACCGGGGCGCCGCTGTTCTCGCTGGGGCGGTGGGGGGTGCCGGTGAACGCGGCCGCGCTGCTGTACGGGCTGGTGATGACCGTGAACCTGGCGTGGCCTCGGGGTGCGGTGTACGACCCCAGTGGGGGCCACTGGTACTTCCAGTGGTTCACCGTGTTGTTCCTGGTCGGGACGGTGGTGGTGGGCGGGGTTTGGCGGCTCACCCGGGCGGAGTCCCGAAGTGCGGTCGCTGTGCCGGAGGCTGTGGCGTAGTCGATCGGGTGCGGGTGGGCGGGGGCTGGTCGCGCCCACGCGGCGGAGCCGCATATCGACACAGCCCGGCGCCCCCAGGAAAGGGGCGCTCCCCGTACCCTTGGCTGCAAATGAGACGCAAGACCTCCGTACCGCCTTCCCCCCTCCCCCAGCGCCAAGGGGTGGACCCCGTGCGGATCCGGTTGCCCTTCTCGGACGGTTGGGCCACGGTCGGCGACTACCTGATGGAACGGCTCTCCGGAGCCGGACCCGGCGTTGTCGAGCGGATGCTGGACTCGGGGCGCGTCGTGGGCGTGGACGGACAGCCCGTCGACGCTCGCGCGCCCTACTCCCCCGGCCGCTACCTCTGGTTCCACCGCGACCTGCCGCCCGAGGTCCCCGTCCCCTTCCCCCTCGAAGTCGTGTACCGCGACGAGCACCTCGTCGTCGCCGACAAGCCGCACTTCCTCGCCACCACGCCCCGCGGCAGTCATGTCACCGAGACCGTGCTCGCCCGGTTGCGGCGGGAACTGGGGATTCCCGCGCTGGGGGCCGCGCACCGGCTGGACCGGCTCACGGCCGGGCTCGTGCTGTTCACCGTGCGGCCCGCGGAGCGCGGCGCGTACCAGAGGCTGTTCAGCGAGCGGCGGGTGCGCAAGGAGTACGAGGCGATCGCGCCGTACGACCCTTCGCTCACCGTTTCCCGGACCGTGCGCAGCCGGATCCTCAAGGAGCGCGGGGTGCTGGCGGCCCGGGAGATCGAGGGGGAGCCCAACGCGGAGACGGTCGTCGAGCTGGTCGGGCGCAGCGGTGACCTGGGCCGGTACCGGCTCACCCCGCACACCGGCCAGACCCATCAACTGCGGGTGCACATGAACGCGTTGGGGGTGCCGATCCTCGGGGATCCGCTGTATCCCGAGGTGGCCGGCCCGGTGCCGGACGGTGACTTCCGGCGGCCGCTGCAACTGCTGGCGCGGCGGCTGGAGTTCACCGACCCGGTCACGGGGGTGGAGCACCGGCTGTGCAGCGGGCGGACGCTGCGGGCCTGGGAGTCGTACCCGGCGTGGGCCGGTGACCAGATCGTCTAACGGCCCAGCCACCAGCGGCGCAGCCTGGGCCAGATGCCGTGCGGCCTGGCCGGTTCGGAGGCGGACACGGCCACCGGCGGGGCGGGCCTGGGCTCGGGGACCGGGACCGGTTCCGGGGCTGCCGGGCGGGGGACGCCGGCCTGCCAGTCGGTGCGCTGCGGCGGGACGAGGGCCGGGCTCGGCATGAGGGTGACGTCCTGCTTCGGCTTGGGGTCGAAGCGCACCGGCAGTTCCACCAGGTGCCGGGAGGCGATGGAGGCGCGCCAGCGCAGCTCCTCCTCGTCGCAGTCGAGCTGGATGTCGGAGAGCCGGGTCAGCAGCTGGTCCACACCCACGTCGGCGATGGCACGGCCGATGTCCTGACCGGGGCATTCGTGCGGGCCGCCGCCGAAGGCGAGGTGGGAGCGGTTGCCCTGCATGTTGGCGTTCAGGTCGGGGCGGACGCGCGGGTCGACGTTGCCCGGCGCGGGCGCGTAGAGCAGGCCGTCGCCCTTGCGGATGCGCTGGCCGCCGAGTTCCGTGTCCTGCTTGGCGAAGTAGGCGAAGACGGTGCTGAACGGCGGCTCGTCCCAGAGGGACTGCTCGATCGCCTCGGGCACGGTCATCTGGCCGCCGTTGAGCTGGGCTCGGAAGCCGGGTTCGGTCAGGACCATGCGCAGGGCGTTGGCGAGGAGGTTGGCGGTGGTCTCGTAGGCGGCGTAGAGGACGACCCGCAGGTGCTGGGCGACCTCGTCGTCGTTGAGTCCGGCCGGGTGGTTGACGAGGTGGCTGGCGAAGTCGTCCTCGGGGCGGGCCCGGCGGCGGGCGGTGAGCCGGGTCAGGCAGCCCATGACGTACTCGTTGCTGGCGATCGCGGTCTCGGTGCCCTTGAGCGCGTCCCGGGTGGCCTCCACGATCCGCTCGTTGTACTCCTCGGGCATGCCGAGCAGTTCGCACATGACGGCCATCGGCAGGTGCTCGGAGTACTGGGAGACCAGTTCGGCGCGGCCCTTCTCGCAGAACTCGTTGACCAGCAGCTGGGTGTAGCGGCCGATGAGGCGGCGGATGCTGCGGTGGTCGATGGTGGTCATGGCGCCCTGGACCGCCGCGCGCAGCCGCAGGTGCTCGTCGCCCTCGGCGTGCGAGCAGATCGGCTGCCAGGCGATGTGCGGCATGAGGGGGTGGTCGGGCTTGACCATGCCCTCGCGCAGCGGGGTCCAGACGCGGCTGTCCCGGGTGAAGACGGCGGGGGTGCGGACCATCTGCAGGTTCTCGGTGAGCCCGAGGACCACCCAGACCGGTACGTCGTCGTGGAGCAGGACCGGGGCCACGGAGCCGTGTTCCTCGCGCAGCTTCTCGTACAGCTCGCCGAGGTGGTCCGCGTCGGCGCCGTAGAGCCGCTGGAGTCCGCCGGGGCCGCGGTCGTGCGCCGGACAGCCGGGCGGCGGGACCGGGCCCGTGCTGGCGCCGGCCGAGAGGGGGGATTCAGGCGTCACAGTGATCGCTCCGAAGAGATCCGAAAGAGTTCGAGAGACAGCGAAAGGGGGGTCAGGTGAGCGCGCCGGACATGGCGAGCGAGTGCAGGAAGCGCATCAGGGTCATGAGGACGTCACGGCTGGAGGCCCGGCGGCGGGCGTCGCACTCGATGATGGGGACGTCGGGCGGCAGGTCCAGCGCGGTGCGCAGTTCCTCGACGGGGTAACGGGGCGCGTCCGGGAAGGAGTTGACGGCGACGACGAACGGCACCCCGCGCTCCTCCAGGCGCCCCATCACGTCGAAGCTGACCTCCAGGCGCCGGGTGTCGATGAGGACGACCGCGCCGAGGGCGCCTTCGAACAGGCCGTTCCACAGGAACCAGAAGCGTTCCTGGCCGGGGGTGCCGAAGAGGTAGAGGACCAGTTGGTCGGTGATGCTGATGCGGCCGAAGTCCATGGCCACGGTGGTGGCGGTCTTCGAGTCGGAGCCGTAGTTGTCGTCGACCCCGATGCCGGCCTGGGTCATGGTCTCCTCGGTGGTCAGCGGCCTGATCTCGCTGACGGAACCGACCATGGTGGTCTTGCCGACCCCGAAGCCGCCCACGATCACGATCTTCACCGCGGCCTGGGCGGTGTGCGGGAGATGGTCCTCGGTGCGGGGGCCGGGGATCGTGTCAGAGCCTTTGAAGTCCATGCATCACCGCTTCGAGAAGTGAACGGTCGGGGAGCGCCTGGCGGACGATGGGGGCGCGCGCCTGCACCAGTTCGGCCGTGATCAGCTCGGTGATCAGTGCCGTCATCGCGCTGAACGGCAGGTTGAGATAGGCCGAGAGCTCGGCCACGGACAGCGGGGCGAGACAGAGCCGGAGCAGCGCCGCCTGCTCCGGAGTGACGGAGGGCGGTGCGGCGGCGCGCGCCACGATTAAGGTGACCAGGTCGAGTTCGGCCCGGGCGCCGTCGGCGCCGCTGATGACGTAGAGCCGTTCGGGGTTCTTGTTGTCCTCGTCCTCGCCGCCGCTCTCGGGGGCCGGCGGCGCGGACGGGACCGATGACGGAGCGAGTTCCGGCCTGGGCCGGCGCCGTTTGCGTTGCGGAGGAGTCATACGGTCTGCCCGTTCCGCCGGGGCGGACTGGTGAGGTGGGCGCCGATGCGGACGACGAGGTCGCGCATCATCTCGCTCATCCGGCCCGGTTCGCAGGTGACGTCGGCGAGCACGGCAAGGTAGGCGTTGGCGCCGGCGGACATGAGGTAGAAGTAACCTCTGTCGATCTCGATCAGCACGAGGTTCATGTCGCCGTTGCTGATGGGGAGTTCCTGGGCGACGGCACTGGCCAGGCTCTGCACGCCCGCGCAGGCCGCGGCGAGCCGGTCGGCGGCGTCGGGGTCGCCGCCGTGCCGGGCGATGCGCAGGCCGTCGGCGGAGAGCACGACGATCATCTCGACGCCCGGTACGCCGTCGGCGAGTTGCTTGAGCATCCAGTCGAAGTTGCCTCGCTGCTGGATCACTTGAGGTCCCCCTCGTCGTCGGCCTCGGTGCCGGCCGGATCGTTGATCAGATGCAGGTACTTGGTGGGGTTCCGGGTGAAGTCGGTGGGGTGGACACCCGGGTTGTTCCTCTTGAGCCCCTCCCAGAACGCCTCGACCCAGAGGCCGGGCTCGCGGCGCTCCGGCTCCGGCTCGGGTTCGGGCTCCTTGTGCTGCGACCAGATGGTCGGGTTGCCCTCACGTTCGGCGCGCTCGATGGCGGCCTGCTCGGCGATCCGCTGGCTGAGCGGCGTCTTCATCCGGCTGCGCCGCTGCGGCAGCCCGCCCGCGGTCCATTCGGTGACCTCGGGGACGTCGTCCTCCATGGAGATCCCGGCGGGGATGCGGGGGCTGGTGGGCCGGCGCCGCTTGGGCGGGCGCTTGGGGCCTTCGAGGGCGCCGAGCTCGGGCTTGGGGATGCCGGTGGCGCCGATGCCGTGGGCGATGCCGGGGGCGGGGTCGGTGGTCATCATGTCGCTGGGCACGATGAGGACGGCCCGGACACCGCCGTACGCGGAGGCGCGCAGCGAGACGTCCATGTTGTACGTCTTGCACAGGCGGCCCACGACCGAGAGGCCGAGGCGCGGGTTCTCGCCGAGGACCTGGATGTCCTTGCCCTGCTTGGCCTTCTCCAGCAGGCCCTCCAGGCGGTCGCGGGCCTCCTCGTTGAGGGTGACGCCGGCGTCCTCGATCTCGATGCACACGCCGGACTGCACCTCGACGGCGGTGACGTGCACCTTGGTGGAGGGCGGCGAGTAGCGGGTGGCGTTGTCGAGGAGTTCCGCGGCGGCGTGGATGACCGGCTCGACGGAGGTGCCCTTGATGTTGACCTGGCAGATGGAGTGCAACTCGATGCGCCGGTACTCCAGGATCCGGGACATGGCGCCGCGCAGCACGCTGTAGAGGGCGACGGGGTTGGGCCACTGGCGGCCCGGCCGGCCGCCGCCGAGCACGGAGACCGAGTCGGCGAGGCGTCCGATCAGCGCGGTGCCGTGGTCGATGCGCAGCAGGTCGTCGAAGACCTCGGGGTTGCGGCCGTGGTCCTCCTCCATCTCCCGCAGTTCGTGGGCCTGCTGGTGGACGATGGCCTGGACGCGCCGGGCGACGCTGACGAAGGAGCGCTCCAGGGAGTCGCGCTGGAGGTCCTCCTCGTCGACGATGTCGAGCATGATGCGGATCAGCCGGCGCTGCGACTCGGGGGCGTGGCGCATCCGCGGGTCGACGTCGAAGAGCTGGCGGACCACCTCTTTGGGTGACTCGCCGGCCTTCAGCCGGTAGAGCGCGGTCGGGAAGACCTCCCGGCCGAGGTGCTCGACCTCCTCCTCGCTCGCGGCGAGGCGCCGTTCCAGATACGCGCTGTGACGGTCGTGCTCGGCCCGGGCGTCCCGGAGCCCACGGCCGCGGCGCACCGCTTCCGCCGCCGTCGCGAGCACCAGCAGCATGCCGACGGCACCGCACACGCCGACGGCGATCCGGGCGGACCCCGCCACCAGGACGACGGCGGCGGCGGTCGCCGCGGCCATCAGTATGGCGGGCAGCAACAGCACGCGCGCCAGGGAAAGTTCACGGCCATCGGGAGGCGATTGCACACTCACCATGTATGCCTTCTGAGACGAATCGGCTGGGTGTCGGGGGAGCTCGTGGGGGGAAGGTTCATGGAGCAGTCTGGATCTTCCGTATGTTTGGGAACAGACGCACGAATTCATCTCAACTCGGTGCGCCGCGGGCGAGCCTAGTCCGACCGGATCAACGCCGTGTCATATTCGGCAAGCACCTGAAAACGCCCGAAGGACTGGAGTACCCTCGGTCGTTTTGCACGGAGGGCACTCATTCGAACACGGCCTGTCACGACGCGCGGGCGTACGGAGACCACTCACCGTGACGGGTGAAAGGGCCTTCCGGAGCGAAACCCCCGCCGCCCCCTCGGGTCCCCTCAGACCCCTACGATCCGCAGGGCGGCCTCGGCCGTGGCGCGGGCGAACTCGTGGGCGGGGCGCTCGGGTTCGGAGCGGTGGACGAGGATGACGCCCTCGATCAGCCCGAAGACGAGATCGGTCCGCAGCTCCAGCTCCCCCTTGGCCAGCGTCCCGCCGGGCGCCGTGGCGGCGATCAACTGCCGGTAGGCGTCCTTGAGTTCGGCGCGCACGGCATGGAAGCCGGCGAACCGCTCGGCGCGCACCTCGGGCAGCAGGTAGAGCGCGCCGAGATTGTGCGGTCCGGCGCAGAGCAGCTCCACGTCGGCCCGGCACAGGATCCGCAGCCGCTCCTCGGCCGGGGTCGCGTCGTCGGCGAGCAGCTCGCGCGCGCAGGCCAGGGAGGGCGTGACGGTGGACTCGAGGAGCTCGGCGAGGAGCTCCTCCTTGCCGGAGACGTAGTGGTACATCGACGCCTGTCGCATGCCCGCCCGCTCGGCGACGGCCCGGGTGGTGGTGGCCGCGTAGCCGTGGGTGGTGAACAACTCGGCGGCTGCCGCGAGCAGTTCGGCCCGCGGCTCAAGGCCGCTGTCCGGCCGCTGCGCGACCCGCGGCCGGCCGACCCGGCGGCCACTGCTCGTCCCCATGCGTTCGATCCTCGCACACGACGCCGTACGGCGATCACGCCGACGCCGCCGCCACCGGACCGCCGCCATCGGTGAGCCCTCGGTAACCGGGCCGGAACGCGACGGCAACGCCGCCGACCCGGCCCGCCCCTAATTTCTGTCGGGCGACAGAAACCACCCCGCAGCCGAAGGAGCCGGAGGCCAGCGATGGCGACAGCGACCACGTACGGAGCCCGCGCGCACGCCCGTGCCCAGGAGGGCACCCGCGCCGAGGCCATGCCCGTCGTACCGGCCGCCGACTGGCCGGACCCGCCCTGCGAGGCCGGCCACCTGGTGTGGGCCGAGACGGTGGCGGGCGGCAACTACACGCACCGCGTCCTGGCCCGTGGCACCGAACTGCGTCTGACCGACCTGAACGGCGACGCCTGCGCCCACCTCCTGCTGTACGCCGACGGCCGCCCCTGGGAGCGGCTCAACGTCGCCGACACGGTCAAGGTGCAGTGGAACGCCTACCTCGGCGAGGGCGTACTGCTCCTCTCCGACCAGGGCCGGGTCCTCGCCTCCGTCGTCGCCGACACCTCCGGCCGCCACGACGCCCTGTGCGGCACCTCCACCCTGGTCCGCAACACCGACCGGTACGGCGACGGCACCCCGCAGTCCCCCTCCCCCGCGGGCCGCGAGCTGTTCAAGCTGGCGGCGGCCAAGAACGGCCTGGAGCCGCGCGACCTGCCGCCGTCCCTGTCGTTCTTCCAGGGCGTGGAGGTACGCGAGGACGGCACGCTGGACTTCACCGGCTCGGCCGGCCCCGGCGGCAGCGTCACACTCCGCGCCGAGCAGGACGTGACCGTGCTGATCGCGAACGTCCCGCACCCGGCCGACCCGCGCCCCGACTACGTCAGCACCCCCCTGGAGGTCCTGGCCTGGCGCGCCGCCCCCACCGCACCCGGCGCCCCGCTCTGGGACGCCACCCCCGAGGGCCGCCGCGCCTTCCTCAACACCCGTGAATTCCTCGCCGCGAGGGGGCTCGCATGACCACCAGCACGAGCACGAGCACGCGGACCGTCGTCGTCCCGGCCCGCGCCGCCTGGTCCGCCGTGATCCGCGAGGGCGAGACCCTCACCCTCACCGACCTGCACGGCAACCAGGCCGTCGACTTCCTCGTCTACGACGCCCACGACACGGCCGTCCGCTACAGCGCGCCCGACACCGTCCACGCCCAGGGCAACATCTTCCTCACCACCGGCAGCGTGCTGCTCTCCAACGAGCACACCCCGCTGATGACGGTGACCGCCGACGAGGTCGGCCGGCACGACACGGTCGGCGGCGCCTGCTCCAAGGAGTCCAACACCCTGCGCTACGGCCACCACACCTGGTCCCAGCACGCCTGCGTCGACAACTTCCTCGCGGAGGGCGCGCGGCACGGCCTCGGCAAACGCGACCTGGTCTCCAACATCAACTGGTACATGAACGTGCCGGTCGAGAAGGACGGCACCCTCGGCATCGTCGACGGCCTCTCGGCCCCCGGCCGCAAGCTGACCCTGCGCGCCGACCGCGACGTCCTCGTCCTGGTCTCCAACTGCCCCCAGATCAACAACCCCTGCAACGGCTTCGACCCCACGGCCGTCGAGACGACGATCACCGGAGCCGCCGGATGACCTCCTTCGACAAGCTCCTGGTCGCCAACCGGGGCGAGATCGCCGTCCGCGTCATCCGCACCGCCCGCGAACTGGGCCTGCGCACGGTCGCCGTCTACTCCGACCCGGACCGCTCGGCCCCGCACGTCCGCCTCGCCGACGAGGCGGTCCGGCTCGGCCCGGCCCCGGCGAAGGAGTCGTACCTCGACGCCGACCTGGTCCTCAAGGCGGCCAAGGACACCGGGGCGGGCGCGATCCACCCCGGCTACGGCTTCCTGTCCGAGGACGCCGCCTTCGCCCGGCGCTGTGCGGAGGCCGGGATCGTCTTCGTCGGCCCGACGCCCGAACAGCTGGAGCTGTTCGGCGCGAAGCACACCGCACGGGCCGCCGCACAGGCCGCGGGGGTACCCCTGGCACCGGGCACCGGACTGCTGGCGGACGTGGCCGAGGCCCGCCGCGCGGCGTCCGCCATCGGCTACCCCGTCATGCTCAAGGCCACCGGCGGTGGCGGCGGCATCGGCATGTCGGCCTGTCGGTCGGCCGACGAACTGACCGATGCCTGGGACCGCGTCCAGCGCGTCGCCGCCGCCTCCTTCTCCTCCGCCGGGGTCTTCCTGGAGCGCCTGGTCGAGCACGCCCGCCATGTCGAGGTCCAGGTCTTCGGCGACGGCGAAGGCCGGGTCGTCACCTTCGGGGACCGCGACTGCTCGCTCCAGCGCCGCAACCAGAAGGTGGTTGAGGAGGCCCCGGCCCCCGGCCTGCCCGACCACGTCCGCGCTCAACTCACCTCCGACGCCCGCGAACTGTGCGCCTCGGTCGGCTACCGCTCCGCCGGCACGGTCGAGTTCGTGTACGACGCGGCCCGCGAGGAGGCCTACTTCCTGGAGGTCAACACCCGCCTCCAGGTGGAACATCCGGTCACCGAGGAGATCTACGGCGTCGACCTGGTCGCCTGGATGCTGCGCCTCGCACGAGGCGAGAGGGACGTCGTCCGCGACCCGGGCGCACCGCGCGGCCACGCCGTCGAGGCCCGCGTCTACGCCGAGGACCCGTCCCGCGAACACCGGCCCAGCGCAGGGCTGTTGACCCGGGTGGAGTTCCCGGCGGGCGTGCGCGTCGACGGCTGGGTGGAGACCGGCACCGAGGTGACGACGTCGTACGACCCGATGCTCGCCAAGGTCATCGCGTACGGCCCCGACCGCGCCGAGGCGCTGCGGCGGCTGGACGAGGCGCTGGCCGGCACCCGCGTCGACGGCATCGAGACCAACCTCGGCCTGGTCCGCGCGGCCCTCGCCGACCGGGACTTCCGCTCCGCCGCCCACTCCACGGCCACCCTCGCCCGGGTCACCGACCCCACCCCCCGGATCGAGGTCGTCGCCGCCGGCACGCTCACCACGGTCCAGGACTGGCCGGGCCGCACCGGCTACTGGCAGGTCGGCGTCCCCCCGAGCGGCCCGATGGACGACCGCTCCTTCCGCCTCGGCAACCGCGCCCTGGGCAATCCGGAGGGCGCGCCCGGCCTCGAATGCACCCTCCGGGGCCCGTCCCTGCGCTTCACCCACCCCACCACGGTCTGTGTGACCGGCGCCCCGGCCCCGGTGACGGTCGACGGCACCCCGGCCGCCCAGTGGGAACCGGTGACGGTCCCGGCCGGCGCCCTGCTGGAGGTCGGCGCGCCCGCCGGGCACGGCCTGCGCACCTACGTCCTGTTCGCCGGCGGCGGCCTGGACGTCCCGGCCTTCCTCGGCAGCGCGAGCACCTTCGCCCTGGGCCGGTTCGGCGGCCACGGCGGCCGGGCCCTGCGCACCGGCGACGTCCTGCACGGCGGGACCGTCACGGACGGGGAGCCGGTCGCCGAACGCCCGCGCTTCACCGCCGACTGGCAGCTCGCGGCCGTCGAAGGCCCGCATGCCGCCCCGGAGTTCTTCACCGAGGACGACATCCGCGACTTCTACGCGGCCGAGTGGAAGGTGCACTTCAACTCGGCGCGCACCGGAGTCCGCCTGGTCGGCCCCAAGCCGCGCTGGGCCCGCACCGACGGCGGCGAGGCGGGCCTGCACCCCTCCAACATCCACGACACGCCGTACTCGGTCGGCGCCGTCGACTACACCGGCGACATGCCGGTCCTGCTCGGCCCCGACGGCCCCTCCCTGGGCGGCTTCGTCTGCCCGGCGACGGTCCTGAGCGGCGAACGCTGGAAGCTCGGCCAGCTGCGTCCCGGCGACACGGTCCGCTTCACCCCCGTCGACGTGACGGGCGCACCCCGCGCCGAGATCGTCGACGGCGGTGTCCTGGCCCGGGACGGGGACGTGACCTACCGGCGCAGCGGCGACGACAACCTGCTGGTCGAGTTCGGCCCGATGCAGCTGGACCTCGCCCTGCGGATGCGCGTGCACGCCCTGATGGAGGCGGTGACGGCGGCGGCCCTGCCCGGGGTCAGGGACCTCACCCCCGGCATCCGCTCGCTCCAGGTCCAGACGGACCCGGCCGCACTCCCTCAGTCCGAACTCCTCGCCGTGGTACGGGAGATCGTCACCTCGCTCCCGCCCACCGACGCACTCGTGGTCCCCTCCCGCACGGTGCATCTCCCCCTCTCCTGGGACGACCCGGCGACCCGCGAGGCCATCGCCCGCTACATGGCGGGCGTCCGCGACGACGCCCCCTGGTGCCCGTGGAACATCGAGTTCATCCGCCGGATCAACGGCCTGGACTCGGTCGACGACGTCCACCGCACGGTCTTCGACGCGGAGTACCTGGTCCTCGGCCTCGGCGACGTCTACCTGGGCGCCCCGGTCGCCACCCCGCTCGACCCCCGCCACCGCCTGGTCACCACCAAGTACAACCCGGCCCGCACCTGGACCGCCGAGAACTCCGTCGGCATCGGCGGCGCCTACCTGTGTATCTACGGCATGGAGGGCCCGGGCGGCTACCAGTTCGTGGGCCGTACCACCCAGGTGTGGTCGGGCTGGCAGCAGCGCGGCGCGTTCGAGCCGGGCAGGCCGTGGCTGCTGCGGTTCTTCGACCGGATCAGGTGGTACCCGGTGTCCGCGGACGAACTCCTCGACCTGCGTGCCGACATCACCTCCGGCCGGTTCGTGCCGCGGATCGAGGAGGGCACCTTCTCCCTCTCCGCCTACCAGGCGTTCCTCGCCGAACAGGCCGCGTCCATCGAGGAGTTCAGGGCACGGCAGCAGACGGCCTTCGCGGCCGAGCGCGACGCGTGGGAGGCGGCGGGCGAGTTCGCGAGGGCGGAGGCCTCGGCCGCCCCCGCCGCCGCACCGGCCGAGGTGTCCGTGCCGCCGGGCGGCCGGCTGATAGAGGCCGAGTTCGCGGCCTCCGTATGGCAGTTGAACGTGCGGCCGGGTGACGAGGTGACGGCGGGCCAGCCGCTCCTCGCCCTGGAGGCGATGAAGATGGAGTCCAGGGTGCACGCGCCGATGCCCGGTGTGGTGACGGAGATCCTGGCCCGGCCCGGCGACCAGGTGGAGGCGGGGACGGCCCTGCTCGTCCTGGCGCCGGCCGCGAACTGAGCGACAGGAGCAAGAGCATGCCCAGCACCGTCTCCCGTGTCCGTGCCGCCTACGCGCGCATCGAAGCGGTCGACCGGCCCGAGATCTGGATCGACCTGCGCCCTCGGGCGGAGGCCGAGGCGGAGGCCCGCGCCATCGACGAGCGAGTGGCCGCGGGGGAACACCTCCCCCTCGCCGGCCGCCTGTTCGCCGCCAAGGGCAACATCGACGTGCACGGCCTGCCCACGACGGCGGGCTGCCCGGCGTACGCGTACGAACCACAGGCCGACGCCCCCGCGGTGGCCCGGCTGCGCGCGGCCGGCGCACTCGCCCTCGGCACCACCAACCTCGACCAGTTCGCGACCGGCCTGGTCGGCACCCGCTCCCCGCACGGCGCGGTCCGCAACGCGATCGACCCCGGCAGGATCAGCGGCGGCTCCAGCTCCGGCTCGGCCGTCGCCGTGGCCCTCGGCATCGTCGACCTCGCCCTCGGCACGGACACCGCGGGCTCGGGCCGGATCCCGGCCGCCTTCAACGGTATCGTCGGCCTGAAACCGACCCGCGGCCTGGTCCCGACCACCGGGGTCGTCCCGGCCTGCGCGTCCCTCGACTGCGTGACGGTGTTCGCCCGCACCCTCCCGGAGGCGCAGCAGGCGCTGTCGTACCTGGCGGCCCCGTCGGACCGCAGCCTGCCGCCGCTCCCCCAGCGGGCTCCGGGTCCCTGGCGGATCGCGGTCCCGCCGCTCGCCCAGCTCGGCGAGCTGGACGAGGGCTGGGCGGAGGCCTACGAGGAGACGGTGGACCGCCTGACCGCCGCCGGCGCCTCGATCCGCCCGCTCGACCTCGCCCCGTTCACCGAAGCGGCGGCGATGCTCTACGAGGGCGCCTTCGTGGCCGAGCGCTACACGGCCGTGGGTCCCTTCATCGACAAGTTGACGTCGTCCGGCGGTGAGGGCCTCGACCCCACCGTGGCCGGCATCATCACCCGGGCCCGCGACATCCCGGCCCACCGGCTCTTCACCGACCAGGACCGCCTGGCGGACCTGCGCGCCCGCGCCCTGGCCGAGCTCGCCGACGCGGACGCCCTGCTGCTCCCCACCGCCCCGGGCCACCCCACCTTCGCGGAGGTGGCGGCGGACCCGCTGGGCGCCAACGCCCGCCTGGGCCGCTTCACCAACTCCACGAACCTCTTCGACCTCGCGGCCGTGGCGGTCCCGGCGGGCGAGGTGAACGGCCTGCCGTTCGGTGTGATGCTGATCGGCCCGGCGTTCACGGACGACCGCCTCGCCACGATCGCCCGCGCCCTGGAACCGAGGGTGCGCCTAGCGGTGGCCGGCGCCCACCTGACGGGCCAGCCCCTCAACCCCCAGCTCCTCGCGCTGGGCGCGGTACTCGACCGCACGACGACCACCGCACCCACGTACCGCTGCTACGCCCTGCGGACGACCCCGCCCAAGCCCGGCCTGGTGCACGTGGGCGAGGGCGGCGCCCCGATCGAGACGGAGGTCTGGTCCCTTCCCGCCGAGGGCCTGGGCCGCCTGCTCGCCACCCTCCCCCACCCCATGACACTGGGCCGCGTCGACCTCTCGGACGGCACCAGCATCCCCGGCTTCCTCTGCGAACCGAGCGCGCTGACCGACGCCGAGGACATCACCCGATACGGCGGCTGGCGGAACTTCCTGAAAGAGGCCTGACACCAGCGCCCCTTCTTTTTTGGAGGCGCGGGGAACTGCGCGACCAGCCCCCACCCACCCGCACCCGCCGTGCAGCGATCACCCCACGGACGAGTAGGCCACAACCCCCCGCAGCACCAGGTCGACCGCCTTGCGGGCGTTCTTCGACACCGTCGACCCCTCCGTGGGGGCCGCCGCCGCGACCTGCCCCAGCACGTCGATGACCTGCTTGCACCACCGCACGAAGTCGCCGGCCGGCATCTCGGCCTCCCGCAGCACCTCGTCCAGGCCCAGTCCCGTGGCCCACATGTAGGCGGCCCAGGCGAAGCCGAGATCCGGTTCGCGCTGTCCGACGCCCTCGGTCTGGTTGATCCGGAAGTCCTCCTCAAGGGCGTCGAGCCGCCCCCAGATCCGCACCATCTCGCCGAGCGCGGCCTTGGCCTTCCCGGAGGGCAGCTTCGGGGCCATCGCGTCGTCGCCGACCCGGGCCTCGTACACCAGCGCCGAGACGCAGGCGGCGAGTTCGGCGGGGCTGAGGCCCTCCCAGACGCCGGCCCGCAGGCATTCGCTGGCGAGCAGGTCGAGTTCGCCGTACAGGCGCGCCAGCCGCTTGCCGTGTTCGGTGACCTCGTCGCCGCGCAGGTAGTCCAGCTCGGTCAGGAGTGCCACGATCCGGTCGAAGGTCCGGGCGATGGTGTTGGTCCGGCCCTCGATGCGCCGCTCCAGCTGCGAGGTGTCCCGGATCAGCCGGTGGTAGCGCTCGGCCCAACGGGCGTGGTCCTCGCGGTCGTTGCACCCGTGGCAGGGGTGGGCCCGGATCGCGGTGCGCAACCGTGCGATCTCCCGGTCGTCCGCCGCCTGCGACCGCTTCTTGCGGGCCCGCTCCGGGGGGATGTGCCCGGCCTTGGTGCGCAGCGCGGAGGCGAGGTCGCGACGGGACTGCGGGGAGCGGGGGTTGAAGGACTTGGGGATCCGCATCCGCTCCAGCGCCTCGACCGGCACCGGGAAGTCGATGGAGGCGAGCCGCTTGACCTGCCGCTCGGCGGTGAGCACCAACGGGCGGGGCCCGTCGTGCTGTTCGAAGCCGCGGTGGCCGTTGGACCGCCCGGCGGGCAGCCCGGGGTCCAGCACGAGCGCCAGACCCGCGTACTTGCCCGTCGGGACGTGGATGACATCCCCCGGCTTGAGCTTCTCCAGGGCGACGGCCGCCTCGGCGCGCCGCTCGGAGGCGCCCTGCCGGGCCAGTTCGGTCTCGCGGTCCTTCAACTCCCGCCGCAGCCGCGCGTACTCCTCGAAGTCGCCGAGGTGGCAGGTCATGGACTCCTTGTAGCCGGCGAGCCCTTCCTCGTTGCGCTGGACCTGGCGGGAGATCCCGACGACCGACTTGTCTGCCTGGAACTGGGCGAACGACGTCTCGAGGAGTTCCCTGGACCGGTGCCGCCCGAACTGCTCGACCAGGTTGACCGCCATGTTGTACGACGGCTTGAAGCTGGAGCGCAGCGGATAGGTGCGGGTGCCGGCGAGCCCGGCGAGGTGCTCGGGGCTCATGCCGCGCTGCCAGAGCACCACCGCGTGGCCCTCGACGTCGATGCCGCGGCGGCCCGCACGGCCGGTCAGCTGGGTGTACTCGCCCGGGGTGATGTCGGCGTGCTGTTCGCCGTTCCACTTGACGAGCTTCTCCAGCACGACCGAGCGGGCGGGCATGTTGATGCCGAGCGCGAGGGTCTCGGTGGCGAACACGGCCTTCACCAGGCCACGGAGGAAGAGTTCCTCGACGACCTCCTTGAAGGTCGGGAGCATGCCGGCGTGGTGGGCGGCGATGCCGCGCTCCAGGCCTTCGAGCCACTCGTAGTAGCCGAGGACGTGCAGGTCCTCCGGCGGGATCGAGGAGGTGCGCTCCTCGACCAGGGCACGCACCTTGTCCCGCGCCTCTTCGTCGTTGAGCCTGAGGCCCGCGTACAGGCACTGCTGGACGGCGGCCTCGCAGGCGGCGCGGCTGAAGATGAAGGTGATGGCGGGCAGCAGGCCCTCGTTGTCGAGGCGTTCGATGACCTCGGGGCGGCCCGGTGTCCATACCCGGGACCGCTGCCTGCGCTCCCGCTCCCGGTCGGCCTCGCGCATGGCACGGCCGCGTCTGCGGTCCTGGTACGACGGACGCTGTGCCTCCATGCGGGCCAGCCGGGCGAGGTCGGGGTTGACGGCCTTCTTGTGGCCCTCGCCCTCCTCGAACAGGTCGTACATCCGGCGTCCGGCGAGCACGTGCTGGAACAGCGGGACGGGCCGGTGCTCCGAGACGATGACCTCGGTGTCGCCGCGGACGGTGTCGAGCCAGTCGCCGAACTCCTCGGCGTTGGACACGGTCGCGGACAGGGAGACCAGGGTCACGGACTCCGGGAGGTGGATGATCACCTCTTCCCAGACGGCGCCGCGGAACCGGTCGGAGAGGTAGTGGACCTCGTCCATGACCACGTAGCCGAGGCCGATGAGGGTCTGGGAGCCCGCGTACAGCATGTTCCGCAGGACCTCGGTGGTCATGACAACCACGGGGGCGTCCGGGTTGATGCTGTTGTCACCGGTGAGGAGCCCGACCATGCCGTCGCCGTAGCGGCGGCAGAGGTCGGCGTACTTCTGGTTCGACAGCGCCTTGATGGGTGTCGTGTAGAAGCACTTCTTGCCCTGCATGAGGGCGAGGTGGACGGCGAACTCGCCCACGATCGTCTTGCCGGAGCCGGTGGGGGCGGCCACCAGGACGCCCTTTCCGGCTTCGAGTGCCTGGCAGGCCTCGATCTGGAAGGGGTCGAGGCCGAAGTCGTACATCTCGCGGAAGGACGCGAGCGCGGTGGCCTGCTCGGTGGTCCGCTTGCGGGCCGCCGCATACCGCTCGGCCGGTGAGAGGTCCTCTGTCATCGTGCTTTCGAGCGTACCGGTCCCCACTGACAACAGGACGATCATTATCCGGAACATGGGACAACGGACGACGAAGAGGTGCCCGCGTCATGGGACGCGGACACCTCCCGGTGGCATGGGTCGCCCTGTCAGGTCACGTCGTCGTATCCGTTGACCCGGTCCGGGCCCTCGGTCAGCGCGCGGCTGGCGGAGACGGTCTCGATCTCGCCGACGTCCTCGGGGGTGAGGTCGAGGTCGGAGGCCTCGTCGTCGTCGAGGCCGTCGTCGTCGCGGCGGCGCCTGCGCCGGTCGTTGAGGAGGGAGAACGCGACCGCGCCGAAGTACAGCACCCAGATCGGTCCGGCGAGCGCCAGCATGGAGAGCGGGTCGGTGCTCGGGGTGGCCACGGCCGCGAAGATCGTGATGCCGAGGATCATCGCCCGCCACCAGCCGAGCATGCGCTTGCCGGTGATGATGCCGGTGAGATTGAGCATCACCAGGAGCAGCGGCAGCTCGAAGGAGAGACCGAAGACGATCACCATGCGGGTGACCAGCTGCAGCAGGTCGTCGAGGGGCAGCAGGTTGCTGACCCCGTGCGGGGTGAAGCCGATGAGCACCTTGGCGGTGGTCGGCAGCACCCGGTACGCGAAGAACGCGCCGGCGAAGAAGAGCGGGACACCGGTGCAGACGAACGCGTACGCGTACTTCTTCTCGTGCCGGTGCAGACCCGGGGCGACGAACGCCCACAGCTGGTACAGCCAGACCGGGGAGGCGAAGACCACACCGGCCATCAGGGAGACCTGGAGGGCGAGCGTGAAGGGCGCGAGCAGACCGTTGATGGTGATCTGGGCGCACTGCTCGTCACCGGTGGTCTTGTTCATCTCCGAGAAGGTGTGCGCGCAACCGACCGATTCGAGAATCGGCTTGGTGAGGAAGTCGATGATGTTGTTGTAGAAGAAAGCGGCGACCACCGTGATGACGATGATGGCCAGCATCGCTTTCGCGAGCCGGTTGCGGAGCTCACGAAGGTGATCCGCGAGAGGCATCCGCCCCTCGGGATCCTTCTCCTCTTTGCGGGCAGACTTTGGCAACCCACGTCCTCATCTCGTGCGGCAGGCCGGGGGCTACCGGCCTTGCGTCAGCGCTGGGTGGTGTCCGACGGCTCGTTGACCGGGCGGGAGCTGGTCACGTCGCCGGGGGCCGCCTGGATCGTGCGCTGGGCCTGGGACTGCTCGCCGGAGGCGGGCGCCTGGGCGGAGGTGGGGCTGTTGCCTTCTTCCTTCATCGCCTTGGCCTCGCTCTTGAGGATGCGCGCGGACTTGCCGAGCGAGCGGGCCATGTCCGGAAGCTTCTTCGCGCCGAACAGCAGGATGACGACGACAAGGATGAGAATGATCTCGGGGGCTCCGAGCCTTCCGAACATAAGTCTTTACCTTCTCACCGAGGCGGCTGGGTGGGGTGCTGTCCGATCCGCCGGACATGTGTCCGAGTGATCGTGCTCTCAGCGATCGTAACGCTCAGGGGTAAACGTGAGGCAATCCCCGTGCGTACTCCCGGTCCGCGGAACGGGCCTCGTTCTCCGTGCCGCGTTCAGCAGCGTACCTTTCCCTGCGGGCACCGTGACAGGGCGAAGTGACGCAAACCGCTTATGGCCCACTACTCACATCGCTTGCACAGCGGGCGTCACAGTGCGTCGACAGTGCGGGCGGCACTCTCCGCGGCCCGCTCCAGGTCCTCCGCGGCCCGGCTGATGCGCCGAGCCGAGTCCGTGACCTGCGCGCCCAGCCGCCGCGCCTCCAGGAAGACCCGGACGGCGAGCACGCCGAGCACCGCGAGACCCACGAAACCCACAGCTACCGCGACCATCGCCCAGAACATGGGACGAGCCTAGACGGTGGGGTGCAGCCGCAGTGTCCTGACCCCGCCGCCGGTGAGGAGTTCGACGATCCGCTCGCCGGCGGGCTTGCGGACGGCGGTCCCGCAGTCGGGGCAGGTGAACGAGTAGAACGTCGTCTTGCTGGTGGCTCCGATGGCCAGCCGCAGGGCGCTCGCGGTGAGCTCGAAGCTGCCCCGGCAGTCCGGGCAGCCGGCCCGGAACACCACGGGGACCACTCTTCTCATCCCGGCGAAGGCGGCGGCGACCGTCATCTCCCGCGCGCTCGTGCCACCGGAACCCGAAGACTCGCTCAGAACGCCCGAAGACTCGTTCAAAGCCCCTGCCCTTCCTCGTCGCCGTGCCCAACCTGGTCGTACGCCGCCAGTGCGTCACGTGCCGCCCGGCGGGCGCTGTCAGCCAGCTCGGGCGGTGACACGATCCGGCCGTCGCCGCCGAGCCTGAGCGCCAGCCGGCGCAGGGAGGCCGGATCGGGGGTGCGCAGGGTAATACGCAGCCCGCCGTCGGGAAGCTCATCCGCGCTGTCGTGCGGGTAGTACTCGGCGACCCAGCGGCCGGCCGGGCCGACCTCGACGACCACCTCGGGGTCCTCTGCGGCCGGCTGCACCAGCGCCTCGGACAGGTCGCGCAGCTCGATCTCGGGGGGTGCGGACGGCTCGTCGAGGATCCTGATCTCGGCGACCCGGTCGAGCCGGAAGGTGCGCCGGGCCTCGGAGCGGCGGCACCAGGCCTCGACGTAGGTGTGGCCGACGCTGACCAGGCGGATGGGGTCGATCTCGCGCTCTGTCAGCTCGTCGCGGGCCGGTGAGTAGTAGCGGATCCAGAGCCGGCGGCGCTCGGCGATGGCCCGGTCGACGTCGGCGAAGACCCCGCCCTCGGACTCGAAGGTCACCGAGAGCCGGGCGCTGGCGTCGCCCGCCTCGCCGGCCGCGGTCTCCACCTTGGCGGTGGCCCGCAGCAGTGCCTGCCGGTCGCCCTCGCGCAGCCCGGGCAGGGTGGCCACCGCGCGGGCGGCGACCAGGAGCGCGGTCGCCTCGTCGGCGGCGAGCCTGAGCGGTTCGGCGGCCTCCTCGCCGAGCGCGGCCGCGTTGTGCCACCAGATGCGCTCGCCGTCGGTGTCGATGTCCAGCAGATCGCCGCCCCGGAAGCTGGTGCCGCACATGGGCAGCACGTCGAGGTCGGAGACCAGCTCGTCCTCGGTGACGCCGAAGGCGCGGGCCACGTCCGCGATCCGGGCGCCGGGGCGCTCGCGCAGATAGGTCACCAGGGAGAGCATCCGCCGGGTCTGGTCGATGGCGTTCACGGGCCTGACCGGTTTGCCTGCCACTGCCTTGCTCCGCTCCCCCTCAGCCCTTGGCCACGGCACGCAGCCGGTCCACGACGTCCGCCCGAAGCTCGGACGGCTCCAGGACCACCACGTCCGGCCCGAACTCCACCAGCCAGGCGTCCAGCCCGTGCCCGTACGGAATCTCCAACTCGTCCCACCCGTCGCCGAGTTCCCGCACCGCGGTGGCCTTCGCCCGAAGGGGGTAGCCGGACCCCGAACGCAGCCGGATCAGCGCGGAGCGGTCGGCGATCTCGCCGGCCCAGCTCGCCACCGTCTCACGGACGGTGACGACGTCCGGGACCGGCGCGGTGAAGGCGGTGCCCCGGGAGCGGACCTTCCCGGTGATCCGGGAGAGCCGGAACACCCGCTCGGCGCCCCGGTCGCGGTCCCAGCCCGCCAGGTACCAGTGGCCGCGCCAGCACTCCAGGGCCCAGGGCTCCACGTTCCGGGTCTCGGGGTGGGCGGCGGTGGCCTTGCGGTAGTCGAAGACGACCTGGCGGCGGTCCCGGCAGGCCAGCATCAGCGGTTCGAACGCGGCCTCGTGCACCGGGATCCGCGGCTCCAGGGCGCCATGGGACTCGTACGGGTCGACGTCCTCGGGAAGGCCTGCCGCGCGCAGCTTCTGCAGGGCACCGCTGGCGGCGCCGGCGAGCCGGGCCTGCTGCCAGACCTTGGCGGCGAGTCCGAGGGCGGCGGCCTCCTCGGCGTCCAGGGTGATGGGCGGCAGGCGGTTGCTGTCCCGGCGCGCGAGGTAGCCGACCTCGCCGTCCAGGTTCTCGACGGTCTCGATCACCAGTCCGAGTTCGCGGAGATCGTCCTTGTCCCGCTCGAACATCCGGCTGAAGGAGTCGTCACTGCCCGCTTCCAGGTAGGCCTCGATGGACTCCCGCAGCTCGCGCTTGCTGAGCGGCCGCCGCGTCCCCAGCAGGCACAGCGCCAGGTTCATCAGCCGCTCGGCCTTGGCAATGGCCATCGACGCCCTTCGCCTTCCCTATGGTGCTTCTGACCGATGACCGTACCGCTCCGGAGCGTCACGGCAAAAGCCGGTACAAATGACGAGGGCCGAAACGGACACGACCGGACAGACACCGAGGGCCCGCGCGCACGGCACGGGCCCTCGACCAGCCGGTTCCGGCCATGCCCGGTCAGCGCCTGACAGCGCCGGGCCGGGCGGGGGAATCAGACCGCGATCAGGTCCACGACGAAGATCAGCGTCTCGCCGGGCTTGATCGCCGGGGTCGGGCTCTGGTTGCCGTAGGCGAGGTGGGCCGGGATGGTCAGCTGGCGACGCCCGCCGACCTTCATGCCCTGCACGCCCTGGTCCCAGCCCTTGATGACCCGGCCGCCGCCCAGCGGGAAGCGGAACGGCGCGCCCCGGTTCCAGCTGGCGTCGAACTCCTCGCCGGTGCTGAACGCGACGCCCACGTAGTGGACGGTGACGGTCTGACCCGCCTGGGCCACCTCGCCGTCGCCCTCCCAGATGTCCTTGATCTCCAGGTCGGCCGGGGCCTCGCCCTCGGGGAAGTCGATCTCGGGCTTGTCGATGCTCACGTCTTGGGCTCCTGCTTGTGTACGACACTGAACCGGGACAGTCTGTCATCCCCGCCCGGGTCATGCCCGCGCGACTACATCGCCGCAAGAATGTCCACCGTGAAGACCAGCGTCGAACCCTTCTTCACCACACCACCGCTCGGCGGGTTGTTCCCGTACGCCAGGTCCGGCGGCGTGACGACCACGATCCGGCTGCCCACCTTCTTGCCGGTGATCCCCTGCGCCAGGCCCTTGAGAACCTGCTGCATCTGCTCCAGCGAGAACTGGGCCAGCCGCCCGCTCTCGTACGTCTGCTCGAAGACCTTGCCGCTGTCCCAGACCTCGCCCTTGAACTGGCACAGGACGGTCTGCGCCGACTGCACCTCCGCGCCGTCGCCCTCCAGCACGTAGTTCGCCACCAGCTTCTTCGGCGGGTCCACCTTCGGAATCTCGATCGACGGCGCCTTGCCGTCCGTGTTCGTGCCGACCTTCGGCAGCGCGGCGTCGCTCTGCGCGACCTCCTTGCCCGTGCTGGAGCTCTTCGAGTTGAACGAGTTCAGCACGTCCACCACGAACACCAGCGTGTCCGTGCCCTTGATCCCCGCCTGCGAGTTGCCCGCGGTGCCGTACCCCCAGGTCGGCGGCACGGCCATCAGCACCCGGCTGCCGACCTTCTTCCCGGCCAGCCCGTACCGCCACCCGTCGATGATGCTGCCCGCGGCCAGCTGCATCAGCAGCGGCGTACGGTCGTACGACTGGTCGAAGACCTTCGCCGAGGACCAGATCTGCCCCAGGTAGTTGGCCTGGATGAAGTCGTTCTCCGCGACCGCCTTGCCGCTGCCCGCGATCACCGTCTTGACCGCCAGGTTCTTCGACGGATCCCCGCTGCCCTTGGCCACCGTCGGCTTCTCGTCGAACTTCGTGCCCGCCGTGATCGCCGGCAGCGGCCCGTCCACGATCTTCGGCGGCGGCACCGAGGCGGAGGCCGACGGCGACGCGCTGGCCTTGCTGGAGGACGACGAGTTGTCACCACACCCGGCGAGCGTGACCAGTCCCGCGGGAACAGCGGCAAGGAGAAGAGAGCGTCGGCGCACGGAAGAGCCTCGTAATCGGTCGATCTTGCGGATGGCGTGCGCGCAACTCTACGACGTGAGAAGGGCGCCGTACGGAAAACGTACGGCGCCCGTGTGGCGTTCTGTGCCGATCTCTCACATACCGGCGATGAGCTTCTCCACCCGGTCGTCGACCGAACGGAACGGGTCCTTGCACAACACCGTGCGCTGCGCCTGGTCGTTGAGCTTCAGATGCACCCAGTCGACCGTGAAGTCCCGGCGCTGCTCCTGCGCCCGCCGGATGAAGTCACCGCGCAACCGCGCCCGAGTCGTCTGCGGCGGCACCGACTTGCCCTCGAAGATCTTCAAGTCATTGCAGATCCGCGCGGCTTGCCCCTTCTTCTCCAGCAGGTAATACAGACCCCGACGACGGTGAATGTCGTGATAAGCGAGGTCTATCTGCGCCACTCGCGGATGCGACATGGTCATGTTGTGCTTGGCCCGGTACCGCTCGATGAGCTTGTACTTCATCACCCAGTCGATCTCGGTGCCGATCCGGTCCAGGTCCTCGGCCTCGATCGCGTCCAGGGTCCGGCCCCACAGCTCCAGCACCTGCTCGACCGTGCCGGTCCGGATACCGCGGCGCTCACAGAAGTCGACGGCCTTCTCGTAGTACTCCCGCTGCACCTCGAGCGCGGAGGCCTCCCGGCCGCTGGCCAGGCGCACCTTGCGCCGGCCCGTGATGTCGTGGCTGACCTCGCGGATCGCCCGGATCGGGTTCTCCAGGGTCAGGTCCCGCATCACCGTGCCCGCCTCGATCATGCGCAGCACCAGGTCGGTGGCGCCGACCTTCAGCAGCATCGTCGTCTCGGACATGTTCGAGTCGCCGACGATGACGTGCAGCCTGCGGTAGCGCTCCGCGTCCGCGTGCGGCTCGTCGCGTGTGTTGATGATCGGCCGGGAACGCGTCGTCGCGGAGGAGACGCCCTCCCAGATGTGCTCCGCCCGCTGGCTGACGCAGTACACCGCACCGCGCGGCGTCTGCAGCACCTTCCCGGCGCCGCACAGCAGCTGCCGGGTCACCAGGAACGGAATGAGGATGTCAGCGAGCCGGGAGAACTCCCCGTGCCGCGCCACCAGATAGTTCTCGTGGCAACCATAGGAGTTGCCCGCCGAGTCCGTGTTGTTCTTGAAAAGGTAGACGTCGCCCGCGATTCCTTCCTCATGCAGGCGTCGTTCGGCGTCCACCAACAGCCCTTCGAGAATGCGCTCGCCGGCCTTGTCGTGGGTGACCAGTTCGGTCACATTGTCACACTCGGGTGTCGCGTATTCCGGATGTGAGCCCACGTCGAGATAGAGCCGGGCGCCGTTCCGCAGAAAGACATTGCTGCTACGGCCCCATGACACGACACGGCGGAAGAGGTACCGCGCCACCTCGTCAGGCGACAGGCGGCGCTGTCCCCTGAACGTGCACGTGACGCCGTACTCGTTCTCCAGCCCGAAAATGCGGCGGTCCATGACTGAACATTACGCCCGATCCCCCGAGCTGAAACGGGGTTCGACAGCACGATTTGGATCATTTTCCGAACCGGCCGCAACCACCGCACCCCCACCGGGAGCTGCGAGGACCCGTCCCGTGACCGCCAGGACCAGCAACGACACACCCCCCGCCGCACCCGGCACGGCGAACCCCCACAGGGCCCCGCCCGCCTCTACCACCGGACCCGCCAGGCCCGTTCCCACCGACGCCCCCACCGTGAACGTCGTCACAAGCCAGGAGAACGCCTCGGTGACCGTCCCGCTCGGCGCATGCCGGTCCACCAGCACGAACGCACACGCGATCGACGGCGCCAGGAACACCCCGGCCAGCACTGTGAGCAACACCATGGCCAACGCATCGGGCATCAGCATCAACGGCAGATAACACACCGCCAGAAGGCCCACCAGCACCCGCAGTCGCCGCGCCGGCTCCCCCGCCCACCGCCGCGCACCGTAGACACTGCCCCCCAGCAGCGCCCCCAGCCCCAGCCCCGCCATCATCCAGCCGTACACCGCGTCACCACCATGACCGTCCGCGTACGGCACCGACGCCACCGTGATGGACCCCATCGCGATCCCCACGAACACGAACACCGCCAGCAGCGCCAACAACCCCGGCGACCGCAGCGCCCCCAGCCAGTGCGCCTCCCGCGGCGCCGAACGCCACGCCCGCGACGGCGGCGAGACCACCACCGACAGCGCCCCCAGCACCCCCACCACGTTCACCACCAGCAGCGCCGCCTGCGCCGACCACAGCGACACGCACAACGTCACCAGCAACGGCCCCACGGTGAACATCACTTCCTGCGCCACCGCGTCCATCGCATACGCCGTGTGCACCCGGTCCCCCTCCCCGAGGACACTCGGCCACAGGGCACGCAGACCGCCCTCCAACGGCGGCGTGCACAACCCGGCCGCCGCCACGGCCGCATACGCGACCGGCAACGACCCGGTACCCGCGAAGGCGAACACCGCCATCGCCACGGCCGACGCCAGCGCCGCCGGCAACTGGACCCGCGGCTGCCCGCACAGGTCGACCAGCCGCCCCAGCACCGGCTGCCCCACCGCGTTGGCCACCCCGTACACCGCCGCGAGCACCCCCGCGAGGCTGTACGTGCCACCCTCCGCCCGCACGAACAGCACGATCGCGAGAGCCGCGGTCGCATTCGGCAGCCGGCCCACCAGCGTCCCCGTCAGCAGCCGCGCCGCGTGCCTCGCCCTGAGGATCTCCAGGTACCCCGCGGCCATGTCCCACCTCCACGTTTTACGTATAACCCCGGCTCCCATACGTACCATGTGCGCTGTTCACACGTCCAGACGAAGGAGCCCACCCCCGGTGCCACCCAGCAGCACGCGCCCCACGAGCCGCGACGTCGCCCAGGCAGCCGGCGTCTCCCAGGCAGCCGTGTCGCTCGTGCTCGGCGACAAATGGCGCGGCCGCGTCTCCGAAGCCACCGCCCAACGCGTCCGCGAAGCCGCCCACGACCTCGGCTACCGCCCCAACCTCGCCGCCCGCAACCTCCGCCTCGGCCGCACCCGCACCGTCCTCCTCGTCGTCCCCGCCCTCACCACCGAATTCTTCGCCGGCGTCTACACCGGCGCCGCCCGCATCGCCGCCACCCACGGCTTCGGCGTCGTCCTCTACCCCTCCCCCGAAGGCATCGGCCCCGCCCGCAACCCCTTCACCTCCGCCCAGGCCGCCCTCGACGGCGTCATCGCCTCCTCCATGGCCGCCGACGCCCTCACCGCCATCCGCGGCGACCAGCTCCCCCTCGTCATGCTCGACAGCGACCCCCACGGCAGCCTCGGCGCCGCCACCGTCAACCTCGACATCGCCGACGGCGTCCGCCAGGTCACCGACCACCTCCTCGACCTCGGCCACCGCCACTTCCTCCACCTGGCCGCCGACGTCGCCTCCTGGACCTTCGAAGCACGCGCCCGCGCACTCGCCACCCGCACCGCAGACGTCCCCGGCACCTCCGTACGCACCATCCACGCCCCCATCTCCATCGAAGGCGCCCTGGCCGCCACGCAGGCCGCCCTCACCACCCCCGGCCCCCGCCCCACCGCCCTCGTCTGCGACGACGACAAACTCGCCGCCGGCGCCTACAAAGCCCTCCGCCGCCAAGGCCTCCGCATCCCCGACGACATCTCCGTCACCGGCCTCGACGACCTCGCCCTCGCCACCGCCATCGACCCCGAGCTGACAACCGTCCGCCTCGACGCGGAACTCTTCGGCGAACGCGGCATGCAAGCCCTCCTCGCCGTCCTGGACGGCCGGGAACCTGAGCACGGAGACATCCCCGTGGAACTGGTCGTACGCGGCTCCACAGCGCCCCCACCGCCGTCGTAGCCACCCACCCGCAGCCGCAGAACGCCCGCGCCCCGTCCGGTGACACCGGACGGGGCGCGCAGAGCGGGACCGATACCGAGGACTACTCGACGTCCCCGCCGGACTCCTCGGCCTCGTCGGCCCCTTCGGCCTCCGCGGCCGTCGCCGCACCGCCCGACTCCAAAAGACGGGACAACTGCGGACCCACGATCCGCTTGAACTTCCGCTGCTGCGGACGCGTCCGATCCAGCACCGCGACCTCGAGACGCTCCGCCGGAATCTCCCGCTGCGTACCGTTCGACTCCCGCGACAACGCCGTCACAGCCAGCTTCAGAGCCTCCGCAAGAGTCATACCCTCCCGGTGCTCACGGTCCAGATACGTACTGATCTGCTCCGCACTGCCACCGACCGCCACCGAACCGTGCTCGTCCACGATCGAACCGTCATGCGGCAACCGGTAGATCTGGTCACCCTCCGGAGTCTCCCCCACCTCCGCGACGACCAGCTCCACCTCGTACGGCTTCTCCGCCGCCGACGAGAAGATCGTGCCCAGCGTCTGCGCGTACACGTTCGCCAGACCACGCGCCGTCACATCGTCACGGTCATAGGTGTAACCACGCAGGTCGGCGTAGCGCACCCCACCGATCCGCAGATTCTCGTACTCGTTGTACTTACCGGCGGCCGCGAAACCGATCCGGTCATAGATCTCGCTGAACTTGTGCAGCGCACGGGACGGGTTCTCACCGACGAACACGATGCCGTCGGCGTACTGGAGCACAACCAGACTGCGGCCACGCGCGATGCCCTTGCGGGCGTACTCGGCACGGTCCGCCATCGCCTGCTGAGGTGAGACATAGAACGGCGTCGACACCGGTATCCGTCCCCTTCCTTAGGGTTCCGTCGAAGTCACTGGGATCACCTTGATAAGAACGCCGAAGCCCTAGAGCAGCGCCGCGCGCGGGCCGTCCGGCTCCTCCAGACGGCGCGCCAGCACCGCACGCGACAGCTCGGACGCCTCGTCCTCGGTGAGCCGGCGGAAACCGTCGTCGGTGATCACGGTGATGATCGGGTAGATCCGGCGCGCGACATCCGGACCACCGGTCGCGGAGTCGTCGTCGGCCGCGTCGTACAGAGCCTGCACCACCAGCGTGGTCGCCTGCTCCTCGGACAGGTCGTCACGGAACAGCTTCTTCATCGCGCCCCGCGCGAAGACCGAGCCCGAGCCCGTCGCCGCGAAGTTGTGCTCCTCGGAACGGCCGCCCGTCACGTCGTACGAGAAGATCCGCCCCCTGTTCCGGTCCACGTCGAACCCGGCGAACAACGGCACCACGGCCAGCCCCTGCATCGCCATGCCGAGATTGGACCGGATCATCGTCGACAACCGGTTCGCCTTGCCCTCCAGCGACAGCTGGGCGCCCTCGACCTTCTCGAAGTGCTCCAGCTCCAGCTGGAAGAGCTTCACCATCTCCACGGCGAGACCGGCGGTGCCGGCGATACCGACGGCCGAGTACTCGTCGGCCGGGAACACCTTCTCGATGTCCCGCTGCGCGATCACATTGCCCATCGTGGCCCGACGGTCACCGGCGAGCACCACGCCCCCGGGGAAGGTCACCGCCACGATCGTCGTCCCGTGCGGCGCCTCGATCACCCCCTGCGTCGGCGGCAACTGCCGCCTGCCGGGCAGCAACTCCGGCTGGTGCTCACCGAGAAAGTCAATGAACGAAGAGGACCCAGGCGTCAGGAAGGCAGCTGGTAGACGCCCGGTGCTACGAGTGTTGGCTTCCACAAGTTTCCTTCCGGATAAGCAGCGGCTCGGCGAGCGGCGTCAGGATCATCCCTCAATTTGCCGATGGCCGAATTGCAGTTGAAGCACAGTACGCCTCGGACCCTACCCGTCTTGTGGCAGTGATCCACATGCACGGGCGGGGCAGATAGACAGATCGCGCAGATCCCGTACTGGGAGGCGACCATCGCGTCGCGCTCGGCTTCAGTGAGGCCGTAGTTGCGCTTGAGGTGGTGCACCCGTCCCTTCGCCGCCTTGCACGCCTTGCAGAGAGTGGCCAGACCGTCCGAGGCACTGCGGTTCCGCGTCCATTCGCTGTGCGGTTTGGTCTCGCCGCACGTGCGGCAGTACTTATGACCTGGGGGCGCGTCGACTCTCGGTCGAACGTTGCGCCCCTTGGCCACCTGCCGCTGCTGGTGATACGCCGCCGCGCGCTCCCTGCAGTACGCCTGGTGGCCGTCCCGCATCGCCTTGTTTCGCGCGAACGCCGCCCACGGCTTGTGCTGCTTGCACCGTGAGCAGCGCTTCACGCCCTCTTCGCTTGCCAACTCAAGCTCCCCCGCGACCTTCGATTCGAAGGAAAAATGGGCTTATTGCCCACCCTTCTGAACGAAGCTTCGAACGAAGTCCTCTGCGTTCTCCTCAAGCACATCATCGATTTCGTCGAGGACGGAGTCCACGTCGTCCGACAACTTCTCGTGCCGCTCCTTGAGGTCCTCGGAGCCCTGCGACTCTGCCGCCTGCTCCTCGACCTCCTCGGTGGAGTGCGTCGCCTTCTGCTGTCCGCCGCCGGTGTCCTTGGTTGCCATGACACTCACCCCGCTCAGTTCGCCCGACATGGTCGACAGGTCGGCATTCCTGCCGATCGGTGATGATCAGACCCTACAAGCCGGGTCCGACATCGGCCCCGCAGTTTCTCCAACGTACGGGGGCCACCTCGATGATTCCCGGGCGCCGGGGTTTTGACCCCGGCCGCCCGGTGTGGTCCGGGGGTCCGTTCAGCCGCCGGAGAGGACCCTGACCAGGTCTTCTGCGGTGCGGCAGCGGTCCAGGAGCTCCTTGACGTGATTTCGCGTTCCGCGTAGCGGTTCCAGGGTTGGGACGCGCTGGAGGCTGTCACGGCCCGGGAGGTCGAAGATGACCGAGTCCCAGCTCGCGGCGGCGACGTCGTCGGCGTACTGCTCCAGGCAGCGGCCGCGGAAGTAGGCCCGGGTGTCCTCGGGCGGGCTGGTGCGGGCGCGCTCGACGTCTGCCTCGTCCAGGAGCCGCTTGATGCGTCCGCGGGCCGCGAGGCGGTTGTAGAGGCCCTTCTCGGCCCTTACGTCGGCGTACTGGAGGTCGAGGAGGTGCAGCTTGGCGGCGTCCCAGTCGAGGCCGTCGCGGCGGCGGTAGCCCTCCATGAGTTCCAGCTTGGCGACCCAGTCGAGTTCTCCGGAGAGGCTCATGGGTTCGTGTTCGAGGCGGTTGAGGGTGTCTTCCCAGCGGGCGAGGACGTCCTTGGTCTGGTCGTCGGCGTCGGCTCCGTAGCGTTCCTCGACGTATTTGCGCGACAGCTCGTAGTACTCCATCTGGAGCTGGACGGCGGTGAGTGTGCGTCCGCTGCGGAGGGTGACGAGGCGCTTGAGGGTGGGGTCGTGGGAGACCTGGTGGAGGGTGCGTACGGGCTGGTCGACGGCGAGGTCGACGGCGATGAAGCCGTCTTCGATCATGGAGAGGACGAGGGCCGTCGTGCCGAGTTTCAGGTAGGTCGAGATCTCGGACAGGTTCGCGTCGCCGATGATCACGTGGAGGCGGCGGTATTTCTCCGCGTCGGCGTGGGGTTCGTCGCGGGTGTTGATGATGGGCCGTTTGAGGGTGGTCTCCAGGCCGACCTCGACTTCGAAGTAGTCGGCGCGCTGGCTGAGCTGGAAGCCGTGTTCGTGGCCGTCCTGGCCGATGCCGACGCGGCCGGCGCCGGTGACGACCTGGCGGGAGACGAAGAAGGGGGTGAGGTGGCGCACGATGTCCGAGAAGGGGGTTTCCCGCTTCATCAGGTAGTTCTCGTGCGTGCCGTAGGAGGCGCCCTTGTTGTCGGTGTTGTTCTTGTAGAGGTGGATGGGCTGGGCGCCGGGGAGCTGGGCGGCTCGTTCGGCGGCTTCGGCCATGATGCGTTCGCCGGCCTTGTCCCAGAGGACGGCGTCGCGGGGGTTGGTGACCTCGGGGGCGCTGTATTCGGGGTGTGCGTGGTCGACGTAGAGGCGTGCGCCGTTGGTGAGGATCACGTTGGCGAGGCCGATGTCCTCGTCGGTGAGCTGGCTGGCGTCGGCGGCGTCGCGTGCGAGGTCGAAGCCTCGGGCGTCCCGTAGCGGGTTCTCCTCCTCGAAGTCCCAGCGGGCCCGTCGGGCCCGGTGCATCGCCGCCGCGTAGGCGTTGACGATCTGGGACGAGGTGAGCATGGCATTGGCGTTGGGGTGGCCGGGGACGGAGATTCCGTACTCCGTCTCGATGCCCATTACTCGCCGTACGGTCATGCGGCCCTCCTTGCCCGGCGGAGCCCTCGGTCGTGGGCTGCGCTCGCGTACCGCTGGCGCTCCGGTGCGTGTGCGGTGCCCGTCCCCGCACTGCGCGACTCGGCGGTAGGAAAGAGCCTAGAACGCCTCTGCGCTGGTGGGGAGATCATTTGCGTCATTGCCTTGCTCGCCTCGGTTCCGGTTTTGGCCGGAAAAACAGTCGGCTGCGGGTACCCGGTGAGGGCACCCGCAGCCGCCCTGTGTTTTACAGGTACTGTCCGGTGTTGGCCACCGTGTCGATGGAGCGTCCGGTGTCCGCGCCCTGCTTTCCGGTGATGAGGGTACGGATGTACACGATCCGTTCGCCCTTCTTTCCGGAGATTCGGGCCCAGTCGTCGGGGTTGGTGGTGTTGGGCAGGTCCTCGTTCTCCTTGAACTCGTCCACGCAGGCCTGGAGGAGGTGGGAGACCCGGAGGCCCTTGGAGTTGTGGTCGAGGAAGTCCTTGATCGCCATTTTCTTGGCGCGTCCGACGATGTTCTCGATCATGGCGCCGGAGTTGAAGTCCTTGAAGTAGAGGACTTCCTTGTCGCCGTTGGCGTAGGTGACTTCCAGGAAGCGGTTTTCCTCGGATTCGGCGTACATGTGTTCCACTGCCGTCTGGATCATGCTTTCGACGGTGGTGGCCTTGCTGCCGCCGTGCTCGCCGAGGTCGTCGGCGTGCAGCGGGAGGCGCTCGGTGAGGTACTTGCCGAAGATGTCCTTGGCCGCTTCGGCGTCGGGACGCTCGATCTTGATCTTCACGTCGAGCCGGCCGGGCCGCAGGATGGCGGGGTCGATCATGTCCTCGCGGTTCGAGGCGCCGATGACGACCACGTTCTGCAGGCCTTCGACACCGTCGATCTCGGCGAGCAGCTGCGGGACGATGGTGTTCTCGACGTCCGAGCTGACGCCGGAGCCACGGGTCCGGAAGAGGGATTCCATCTCGTCGAAGAAGACGATGACGGGGGTGCCCTCGCTGGCCTTCTCCCGTGCACGCTGGAAGACGAGGCGGATCTGCCGCTCGGTCTCGCCGACGTACTTGTTCAGGAGCTCGGGGCCCTTGATGTTGAGGAAGAAGCTCTTGCCCTGGGCCTGGCCGGTGACCTCGGCGACCTTCTTGGCCAGCGAGTTGGCGACGGCCTTGGCGATGAGCGTCTTGCCGCATCCGGGGGGCCCGTAGAGCAGGACGCCCTTGGGCGGGCGCAGTTCGTGCTCCTTGAACAGGTCCGGGTAGAGGTACGGCAGCTCGACCGCGTCGCGGATGGCCTCGATCTGGCCGCCGAGACCGCCGATCTGCTCGTAGCCGATGTCGGGGACCTCTTCGAGGACGAGTTCCTCGACCTCGCTCTTCGGAACGATCTCGTAGACGTAGCCGGAGCGGGGTTCGAGGAGCAGGGCGTCGCCGGGGCGGATGGTGACGTCCAGGAGTGGCTCGGCGAGCCGCACCACCCGTTCCTCGTCGGTGTGCCCCAGGACGAGGGCGCGCTCGCCGTCCTCAAGGATCTCCTTGAGGGTGACGATGTCGCCGACGCGCTCGTATTCCATGGCCTCGACCACGTTGAGCGCTTCGTTGAGCATGACTTCCTGGCCGCGCCTGAGGTCGTCCAGGTCAACGCTTGGGCTGACGTTCACCCGCAGTTTGCGGCCGCCGGTGAAGATGTCGGCGGTGCCGTCCTCGTTCGCTGTGAGGAAGACACCGAAGCCGGCGGGCGGCTGTGCGAGTCGGTCGACCTCTTCCTTGAGGGCCACGATCTGGTCGCGGGCCTCGCGGAGGGTGTTCGCGAGTCGCTCGTTCTGGGCGGACACGCCGGCCAGGTTCGTCTGCAGCTCGACGATCCGCTCTTCGAGAATCCTCGTGTGTCGCGGAGAGTCGGCGAGCTTGCGTCGCAGGACGGCGATCTCCTGCTCAAGATAGGCGATCTGCTCGGACGGGTCGTCGGACCCTCGTCCCGGGCGGATGCCGCGGTTCATGTCGTCGTCGTGGGCTGCCACGGTCCTCACCTCCTCCAAGGGGAGCTGGACGCTTCCAGACCCTACCTGGGTGGGTGTCGATTGAAACCCCTAGATCACAAAGACTGTCAAGGTGTGTCGTCGGTCACCCATTGCGTTCTCCCTCGTGCCGGGTGGATACCCACTCAACGCGATTCAGAAGCGGCGTGTTCCAGGCCTGGAGTGGTCAAAACCCTCCGTTACTGACCGGAGTTGTCCGCTCCAGTGCCGGTTCAGGGGTTGTGCCCCGGTGGCGCATTTCTTACACAGAGCGACCGGACGGATGTGGGGCGTGTTCGCGGGGCCGGGCCGCGGGTTGGCTCAAGTCGATCGCTCCGGTGGCCGGGCGCCGCCGCCCGCGCGGTGGGACGCGCCGTGTGCGCGGGCGGAGGGGGCGCCCGGAGGGTGGGCACGGAGGGGCGCGAGGAGGGTGCGCGGGGGGCTGTGGGCCGGAGGTAGGGTCGAAGTCGTTCAACACCCGCCGGGGCGGGACCGGGTGACCCCGGGTCCGGCTGCCCGGCGCTTTCGACGGCAGGAGAGATGACCGTGCAGCAGGAGGCCCTGGCCGGCGGCGAGGCGCTGGAGGTCTGGATCGACCAGGATCTGTGTACGGGGGACGGGATCTGCGCCCAGTACGCCCCGGAGGTGTTCGAGCTGGACATCGACGGCCTGGCCTATGTGAAGGGCGCGGACGACGAGCTGCTGCAGGCGCCGGGGGCGTCGGTGCCGGTGCCGTTGCCGCTGCTCACGGACGTGGTGGACTCGGCGCGGGAGTGTCCGGGCGAGTGCATCCATGTGCGCCGGGTCGCGGACCGCGTGGAGGTGTACGGGCCGGACGCGGAGTGACTTTCCGGCCACTCCGCGTGGCGTGGGCGGCGGGTCCGTCGGGCCGGCGCGGTCCGCGTGACCGGCCCGACCGGCGCGGCCGTCAGACGCTGTGGGCGGCGGCGGGGGTGGAGCGGACGAACGCGTGGCCGTCCCACCGCCACTTGGCGGCGGACTTCAGGTCCGGGCAGCAACTGGGCACATTGTCCGAGGAATAGCCGAGCAGGGTGGCGGTGACCGCTCCGCCGGTGACGGCGAAGTCGGTCACGGTGTAGCGGTCCTTGGGGTCGACCAGGGTGGCGACGACGCGGGGGCTGGTGGCGCCGGCGGCCTGGGTGAGGACGTAGACGGCGTCGGGCGGGGTGCCCATGGCCGAGTCGCAGTGGACGACGACCACGGTTTCCGGCCTGCCGTCGCCGTCGAGGTCGCCGCTGGCCTTCTTGACGACCAGTTCCTTCACGGGGCCGCAGTCGAGGGGGAAGTCCACGCCGGTGGTGCCGGGCGGCGCGGCGGCCACGGGGGCGGGTTTCGTCCCGGATCCCGCGGTGGGCTGGGCGGCTTTGGCCGAGCCCGGCTGGAAGAGGGACGACAGAGCGACGACACCGGCCAGCGCGGCGGCGGTGGCCAGCCAGTGCATGGGGCGGGTGTCGGTGTGCGCGAGCTCCGGGACCACGGATTGCTGCACTAGGAGTGTCTCCTGTGAGGCCTGTGCCGGTGGGGGTGGCCTGCATCGTGCCACACGTCACAGTGGGGAGGGAACGGCGGGGTGGGCTTTCGCTGCTGGTGGGGTGCCGGGCTGTGCGGGGGCCGTCAACGGACGAGTGCCGCCGCCGAGTTCCCGGGGGTTCGGGGAACTCGGCGGCGGCACTCGTCCGTTGGACCGGCTGCGGGGACGGGCTCAGCGGCCGGCGCCGCCGTCGGCGTTGGGGCCGTCGTAGTCCTCGCCGTAGGCGCCCTTGGCGGGGCGGCGGCGGCGCATGGGCGGCTCGACACCGTCGGCGAGGCGGCGGGCGGTGAGCAGGAAGCCGGTGTGGCCGATCATCCGGTGGTCGGGGCGGACGGCGAGGCCTTCCACGTGCCAGTTGCGGATCATCGTCTCCCAGGACGTCGGCTCGTTGAAGCAGCCGATCTCGCGGATGGACTCGACGGTCCGGGCGAGCTGGGTGGTGGTGGCGACGTAGCAGCACAGGATGCCGCCGGGGACGAGCGCCTTGGAGACGGCCTCCAGGCATTCCCAGGGGGCGAGCATGTCGAGGATGACCCGGTCGACGTCGGTGTCCGAGAGGTTGTCCTGGAGGTCGCCGACGGTGAGCTGCCAGGCGGGGTGCGGGCCGCCGAAGTAGCGCTCGACGTTCTGCTGGGCGATCTCGGCGAAGTCCGCGCGGCGCTCGTAGCTGTGCAGCATGCCTTGGTCGCCGATGGCGCGCAGCAGGAAGCTGCTGAGCGATCCGGAGCCGACGCCGGCTTCGACGACGCGGGCGCCGGGGAAGATGTCGGCGAAGGAGAGGATCTGCCCCGCGTCCTTGGGGTAGACGACGGCGGCCCCGCGGGGCATGGACAGGACGTAGTCGGGGAGCAGGGGGCGCAGCGCGAGGTAGGCGACGTTGCCGGTGGTCCGGACAACGCTGCCCTCGGGAGCGCCGATCAGTTCGTCGTGCGGGAAGGAGCCCTTGTGGGTGTGGAAGTTCTTCCCGGCTTCGAGCGTGAACGTGTAGTGGCGACCCTTGGGGTCGGTCAGCTGTACCTGGTCCCCGACCTTGAAGGGCCCGCGCCTGCGGGCGGCACCGGTCGGTTCGGACATGTGAACAGCCTACCGGTTCCCGGCAGGGGGCCTGACCGACAGGGGGGCGGGGGTGGGTGCGTCGGGTGCGGGCCGTGGGGGCTGGTCGCGCAGTTCCCCGCGCCCCTTACGGGGCGCTCCGGTGCGGGGAGCTTTCAGGGCGGGGCGCTTTCGGGGCGGGGCGTTTCAGGCGGGCCTGGCCATGGCCCTGACGAAGGCGCGTTCGACGTCTGCGGCTGACAGGACGCCGTAGATCTCGCCGGTCTCCTCGACGACCAGGTATTCGGTGGCGGGGGTGGCGCGCAGGACGTCGAGGAGGTCTTCGCCGGCGAGTTCCGCGGAGACGCGCATGCCGTCGGTGAGGTCCTGGGCGAGGCCGCTGACGGCGACCCAGGGGCGGCGGTGTTCGGGTACGCCGACGATCGCGGCCTCGCGGACGAGGGAGAGCGGGTTGCCGTCGGCGTCGACGATGACCAGGGCGCGGGCGCCGGCGGCGTTGGCGCGGCGCAGGGCCTCGGAGAGCGGTGTGTCGGTCTCGACGGGGACGGCGCGGCGGGTGAGGGTGCGGGCGCGCAGTTCCGGGAGGTGTTCACGAAGCCGGGCCATGCGGAGGCTGTTGCCGGCGCCGGTCCAGATGATCGCGGCGAGGATGGCGGCGAGCAGGGCGTCGGTGACGGCGTCCATGCCGGTGCTGTCGTCGGTGCCGCCGCCGAAGGAGCCCCAGTGGTTGAGCAGCGGGAGGCCGATGAGGACGGAGACGGCGAGGGCGCGGCCGACCCAGGCGGCGGCGACGGTGCCGCTCATGGGCTTGCCGGTGATCTTCCAGACGACGGCGCGGAGCATCCGGCCGCCGTCGAGGGGCAGGCCGGGCAGCAGGTTGAAGGCGGCGACGATGAGGTTGGAGACCATCAGGCCGGCCAGCAGGACGCCGGGGACGGTGCCGGGCTCGACGGGCTGCATGGCGAGGTAGAAGAGGCCGGAGAGGACCAGGGAGAGCAGGGGCCCGACGAAGGCCAGCACGAACTCGCGTCCGGGGGTCTCGGCCTCTTTCTCGATCTCCGAGACGCCGCCGAAGAACTGGAGCTGGATGCGGCGGACGGGGAGGTTGAAGCGGATCGCGGCGACCGTGTGGGCGAGTTCGTGGATCAGGACGGAGGCGTAGAAGGCGATGGCGAAGAAGAGGGAGACGAGGTAGCGGGCGGCGCCGAGTTCGGGGAGCACGCGGTCGAGCTGGCCGCCGAAGACCCAGGTGATCAGTGCGGCGACGACGAACCAGCTGGGCGCGACGTACACGGGGACGCCGAAGGGCCGCCCCATGAGCAGTCCGCCGCCGGGTTCCTTGGGCCGCTGCGGCGGCTGTCCCTTGGTCATGCCGGGCGGGGACGGCGCGGGTGCCGGTCCGTCGCCTGGGCCGGGAGCGGCGGTGGGAGTGGGAGTGGCGGGGGGCGCGTCGTCGCGGGCCTCGGGCGCCTTCTGGGCCTCAGGGGGTTCCGGGGCCTCGCGGGCTTCGGACGCCGAGGGGGTCTCGGGAATCTCGGGGGTCTCGGGGGTCGTATCGGTGTGCGGTGCGGGCGCGGGGTCCGGTGCGCCGGCCGTCTCGGGCTGCCCGGGCTGCCCGGGCTCTTCCGGCGCCGCCGTGGTCGCCGGTTTCCCGGGGGTCTGCGGGACTGGGGGTGCGGGCTCCTCGCCGGTCGTCTGCCGTGTCGGTTCGGCACTGTCCGACCGGGGCTGCCCGCTGCCGCCGCTCACGTCCACGGTGTCCCCTCGATAGATGCGTCTTCTCTGGTCGATGGTATGCGGCTGTCGTGGCGTGTTCCGCCCCGGCACCCCCTGTGTTGGCCGGGGCGTCGTGCGGGTTGGGTGACTGTCAGTGGCGGGCCGTATGGTCTGTGGTCATGGACAGCAGCATCGAGGACGCCGCGCGGGATCGGGGCGCGGTCGTCGCGCGGGGAGACGAGCCGGTCACGGCGGTTTCGGGGCGGGCGGCCGCGCCGCCCGTCTCGCTGTCGCCGTCGCGGGCCAGTGACTTCATGCAGTGTCCGTTGCTGTACCGGTTCCGGGTGATCGACCGGCTGCCGGAGAAGCCGAGTGAGGCGGCGACGCGGGGGACGCTGGTGCACGCGGTGCTGGAGCGGCTCTTCGACGCGCCCGCGGCGGAGCGGACGGCGCCGCGGGCCAAGTCGCTGGTCCCCGGGCAGTGGGACCGGCTGCGGGAGTCCAGGCCGGAGCTCGGGGAGCTGTTCGCGGAGGATCCGCGGGGCGAGCGGCTGGCGCGCTGGCTGGGTGAGGCCGAGCAACTGGTCGAGCGCTGGTTCACGCTGGAGGATCCGGTCCGTCTCGAGCCCGTGGAGCGGGAGCTGTTCGTGGAGACGGAGCTGGAGTCGGGGCTGCGGCTGCGCGGGATCATCGACCGGGTCGACGTGGCGCCGACGGGTGAGGTGCGGATCGTCGACTACAAGACGGGCAAGGCGCCGCGGCCGGAGTACGCCGAGGGCGCGCTGTTCCAGATGAAGTTCTACGCGCTGGTGGTGTGGCGGCTGAAGAACGTGGTGCCGAGGCGGCTGCAGCTGGTCTATCTCGGCAGCGGTGACGTGCTGACGTACGACCCGGTCCTCGCCGATCTGCAGCGGGTCGAGCGCAAGCTGCTCGCGCTGTGGGAGGCGATCCGGGAGGCGACGGAGTCGGGTGAGTGGCGGCCGCGGCCGACGAAGCTGTGCGGCTGGTGCGACCACCAGGCGCACTGCCCGGAGTTCGGCGGCACACCCCCGCCGTATCCGCTGCCGGTGAGGTCGGCCGCGTCCGGGGACGTGGCGCAGGGCAGAATGGGCGCGGACTAGCAGAAGGAGACTCACCGTGGCCATCCGCGTCCTACTGGTCGACGACCAGCCGCTGCTGCGTACCGGGTTCCGGATGATTCTGGAGGCCGAGCAGGACATCGCGGTCGTGGGCGAGGCCGGAGACGGCCTGCAGGCACTCGACCAGGTGCGCGCCCTCCAGCCCGATGTGGTGCTGATGGACATCCGGATGCCGCGGATGGACGGCGTGGAGGCGACCCGGCAGATCACCGGTCCGGGACGGGACGGTCCGGCGAAGGTGCTGGTGCTGACCACGTTCGATCTGGACGAGTACGTGGTGGAGGCGCTGCGGGCGGGGGCCAGCGGCTTTCTGCTGAAGGACGCCCCGGCCAACGAGCTGGTGCAGGCGATCCGGGTGGTGGCGAACGGCGAGGCGATGCTGGCGCCGAGCATCACGCGCCGGTTGCTGGACAAGTACGCGACGCATCTGCCGTCCGGTGAGGAGCCGGTGCCGGACACCCTGCACACGCTCACCGACCGTGAGGTGGAGGTGCTGAAGCTGGTGGCGCGGGGGCTGTCGAACGCGGAGATCGCCGCGGACCTGTTCGTCAGCGAGACCACGGTGAAGACCCATGTCGGGCACGTGCTGACCAAGCTGGGGCTGCGGGACCGGGTGCAGGCGGCGGTGTACGCGTACGAGAGCGGTCTGGTGCGCCCCGGCGCGCAGTAGACGGCGGTACGGCCGCGGCTGCGCCTGTGACACGGCTGCCTGTGTGAAGGGGCCCCTCTCCCGGCCGGGAGAGGGGCCCCTTCACGTGGTGTGACCGGGTGTCAGCTGCTGGAGCCGCGGCCGAGCTCCCACAGCTGGAGGCTGGCGGAGGAGTTGAGGGCGTAGGCGACGCCCGTGATGTCGTCGCGGGCGGCGACGTACTGCTTGCCCTGCCACAGGGGCAGCACGGGGACGTCGGTGGCGACGTCGTCCTGGATCTCGTTCAGGCTGCCGGTGGCGCTGGCGCGGTCGGCCTCGCGGCGGGATTCCGGGATCAGCGTGTTGATGATCCGGTTGTTGACGTAGGGCGACTTGAGGAAGTTGTCCTTGTCGAGGAACGGCGCGAGGAAGTTGTCGGCGTCGGGGAAGTCGGGGAACCAGCCCATGCCGTAGACGTCGTAGGCGCCCTTGCGCTCGGCCGTCTGGTAGGTCGACCAGGGGGTGCCCTCGATGCTGACGTCGAACAGCCCGCTGTCGTTGAGCTGCTGCTTGAGGACCTCGAACTCCTGCTTGGTGGCAGGGCCGTAGTGGTCGGTCGTGTAGTGCATTGTGAGCTTGACCGGGGTGGTGATGTTCGCGGCGGTCAGCAGGCTCTTGGCCTTGGCGACGCTGGGGTCGCCGTACTTGTTGAAGAAGGCGTTGGAGTGGCCGGTGATGGAGGCCGGGACCAGCGAGTACAGCGGCTCGGCCTGCTGGCCGTACACCTTGGAGACGAGTTCGTCGCGGTTGACGACCTGGGCCATGGCCTGCCGGACGGCCTTGGCCTTGACGGAGGGCGCGTCGGTGTTGAAGCCGAGGTAGCGGATCTCCAGGCCGGACATCTCGACGAGGTTGACGTTCTTGTCGGTGCCGGCGTCGAGCTTGTTGATCTGGGCCGGCGACATGGAGCGGGTCATCACGTCGATGTCGCCCTTGTCGATCGCCTCGCCCATGGCGGCGGCGTCCTTGTACGAGCGCAGGACGACCTGCTCGTTGTTCACCTTCACGCTGCCCTTGTAGTTCGGGTTCTTGGTGAAGGTGGCGGAGACGAGCTCGTCGTTCTTGACGTCGGCCTTGAAGGTGTAGGGGCCGGAGCCGTCGATGTCGAAGCCGTCGCGGAGCTTGTCCTTCTCGTAGTCCTTCGGGTTCAGGATGCCCGCGACCGGAGTGGACAGCTTGTACGGGAAGGTGGCGTCGGCGGTCTTGAGGTGGAAGACGACCTCGCGGTCGCCCTGCGTCTCGATGGTGTCGATGTTCGTGAGGAGGCCGTAGACCCCACTGTCCGACTTGATGCGCAGGGCGCGCTCGATGGACCACTTGACGTCCTCGGCGGTGACGGCGTTGCCGTCGGAGAACTTCAGGCCCTCGCGCAGCTTGCAGGCGTAGCGCTCGCTGCCGCTGTCGGTGAAGGAGCAGCTCTCGGCGGCGTCGGGGACCGGGTCGCCCTCGCCCTTGGGCTGGGACATGAGGGTCTGCACGGTCTGGCGCAGGATGTTCCAGCCGCCGACGTCGTAGGAGTACGCCGGGTCGATCGGGGCCGGGGCGTCCTTCGTGGCAGTGAACCCGTCGGTGGTGCCGACGACGATCGCGTCGCTGCTGCTGCTCCCGCTGTCGGATCCACCGCACGCGGCGAGCACCGGAGTGAGCAGGCCGACCACGGCCGGCAGCACCAAAGTCTTACGGTTCATGCTCGAAGTTCTCCAGAGCTGTTCGTGTCCGTGTATCCCGCATACATGGGGTGTCGAAGCGGATCACGGGGGTTACGGCGATGTTCTCGCGACGAGATTAGTCCGCGCCCGCAGGACGGTTGGCAGCGGCGCGAGTTGAGGTCCCATCACGCAGGGGAACCGGTTGTGGACGGACCGAAAACCCGACAGCGGCAGGATTAGTGCAGCCTCTCCCCAATCGGGACACAAGGTCGTCCCGTTTCCCCCCGAACGGGGGTGGGCGGCACAATCGGGCAACGTTGTCGAGCGTCCTACACGTGGGGAACGTCACACGCGCATTTCTGTGACGGAGTATCGGAATTCAGCCGGTTGAACAGTTGCGAATTCCGTTGAATGACCGGTGTCGGGATTTCGACCAATGGACTTTGTACGCTGGGTGAACGGCTAGCCCATTTCCGTCATCAGCCCGCGCAGAAAAGCCAGGTCGACCTCTTCCAGTGAGGTCACCACGGTACGCCGTGCGGCGGGGGCGATCGGCGCGACGGACGGGACGGCGACCACCTGGCAGCCGGCGGCCTCGGCGGCGGCGACGCCCGTCGCGGTGTCCTCCACGACCGCGCATCTGGCCGGATCCACACCCAGTCCGGCGGCGGCGAGCAGATACGGGTCCGGGTGGGGCTTGGTGCGCGAGACCTCGTCGCCGGCGACAGACAGCGCGAAGTGCTGGGGGCCCAGCGAGGTCAGGACCCGGTCGATGATGCGCCGGTGCGAGGCGGAGACCAGGGCGGTGGGGATCTGCTGCTCGTACAGCTCGGCGAGCAGCCGCTGGGCGCCGGGCATCAGCGGCAGGGCGGTGCCGATGCGCGCCTCGAAGCCGTCGTTGAGCAGCACGCTGAGCTCGGCGAGCGTGATGGCGGCGCCGGTCGCCTCGATGAGGAACCCGGCGCTGCGGGTCATGGGGCCGCCGACCACGACATGGCGCCAGGAGTCGTCGAGGGTGTGGCCGAGGCGGTCGAAGATCTCGACCTCGACGTCCCACCAGAAGCCCTCGGTGTCCACCAGGGTGCCGTCCATGTCGAGGAGCACCGCCTGGAGGGCCGAGCCTTCCGCCGTACGGGTTCCGAGCGTGGGGACCGTACTGGTCAAATCCACACACCTCCTTGAGGGACGACCAGGCCGGTTCCCATGCGGGGAACCGGCCTGCTGTGGACCGACCAGTGTACGACTTATCCGATCAGTGTGCTCTGTGGGACACGTCTCGGTGCGGGCGTGCCGCTCAGCGGGCGTTGAAGTACTTCGCCTCCGGGTGGTGGATCACGATCGCGTCCGTGGACTGCTCGGGGTGCAGCTGGAACTCCTCGGACAGGTGGACGCCGATCCGCTCGGGCCGGAGCAGGTCGGCGATCTTGGCACGGTCCTCCAGGTTCGGGCAGGCTCCGTAGCCGAGGGAGAACCGGGCGCCCCGGTACTTCAGGGCGAACATGTCCTCGACGTCGGCCGGGTCCTCGCCGGCGAAGCCCAGCTCGGCGCGCACGCGCGCGTGCCAGTACTCGGCGAGGGCCTCGGCCAGCTGGACGGAGAGGCCGTGCAGTTCGAGGTAGTCGCGGTAGGAGTTGGCCTCGAAGAGCTTGGCGGTCTGCTCGCCGATGCGGGAGCCGACGGTGACGACCTGGAGGCCGACCACGTCCGTCTCCCCGGACTCCTCCGGGCGGAAGAAGTCGGCGAGGCAGAGCCGGCGGCCGCGGCGCTGGCGCGGGAAGGTGAACCGGGTGCGCTCGTTGCCCTGTTCGTCCAGGATGATCAGGTCGTCGTCCTTGGAGACACACGGGAAGTAGCCGTAGACGACGGCCGCTTCCAGCAGGTTCTCCGTCTGGAGCTGGTCGAGGAGGCCGCGCAGCCGGGGCCGGCCCTCGGTCTCGACGAGTTCCTCGTAGGTCGGTCCCTCGCCGGTGCGGGTCTGCTTGAGGCCCCACTGGCCCTTGAAGAGGGCGCCCTCGTCCAGCCAGCTCGCGTACTCCTTGAGCTGGATGCCCTTGATGACGCGGGTGTCCCAGAACGGCGGGGTGGGCACCGGGTTGTCGACGGCGACGTCGGAGCGGACGTGGCCCTCCTCGGGCCGCTCCTCGGTCTCGACGGTGGCCGCGGGCCGCACCCGGCGCTGCTTCAGCTCGGGCAGCACGGCGCCGGGCACCCCGCGCTTGACGCCGATGAGCGCGTCCATCAGGCGCAACCCCTCGAAGGCGTCGCGGGCGTAGCGGACCTCGCCCCCGTAGAGCTCGTGCAGGTCCTGCTCGACGTAGGCGCGGGTGAGGGCGGCGCCGCCCAGGATGACCGGGTAAGTGGCCGCGAGGCCGCGCTGGTTGAGCTCCTCCAGGTTCTCCTTCATGATCACCGTGGACTTGACGAGCAGGCCGGACATGCCGATGACGTCGGCCCGGTGCTCGTCGGCGGCCTCCAGGATCGCGGAGACGGGCTGCTTGATGCCGAGGTTGACGACGTTGTAGCCGTTGTTGGACAGGATGATGTCGACGAGGTTCTTGCCGATGTCGTGCACGTCGCCGCGGACGGTGGCGAGCACGATGGTGCCCTTGCCCTCGGCGTCGGACTTCTCCATGTGCGGTTCGAGGTGGGCGACGGCGGTCTTCATGACCTCGGCGGACTGGAGGACGAACGGCAGCTGCATCTGGCCGGAGCCGAACAGCTCGCCGACGACCTTCATGCCGTCCAGGAGGGTCTCGTTGACGATGTCCAGGGCGGCGCGGGTGGTCAGCGCCTCGTCGAGGTCGGCCTCCAGGCCGTTCTTCTCGCCGTCGATGATGCGGCGCTTGAGGCGCTCGTCCAGCGGGAGGGCGGCCAGTTCCTCGGCCCTGCCGGCCTTGAGGGACTTGGCGGTGGCGCCCTCGAAGAGGGCCATCAGCTTCTGGAGCGGGTCGTAGCCCTCGGTGCGGCGGTCGTGGACGAGGTCGAGGGCGGTCTGCACCTCCTCCTCGGTGAACCGGGCGATCGGCAGGATCTTGCTGGCGTGCACGATCGCCGAGTCCAGGCCCGCCTTGACGCATTCGTCGAGGAAGACGGAGTTGAGCAGGATGCGGGCGGCCGGGTTGAGGCCGAAGGAGATGTTGGACAGGCCGAGGGTGGTCTGGACGTCCGGGTGGCGGCGCTTGAGTTCGCGGATCGCCTCGATGGTGGCGATGCCGTCCCCCCGGGACTCCTCCTGGCCGGTGCAGATGGTGAAGGTCAGGGTGTCGATGAGGATGTCCGACTCGTGGATGCCCCAGTTCCCGGTCAGGTCGTCGATGAGCCGTTCGGCGATCTCGACCTTCTTCTCGGGGGTGCGGGCCTGGCCCTCCTCGTCGATGGTCAGCGCGATCAGCGCGGCGCCGTGCTCCCGCGCCAGCTTGGTGACCTTGGCGAACCGGGACTCGGGGCCGTCGCCGTCCTCGTAGTTGACGGAGTTGATGACCGCGCGGCCACCGAGCTTCTCCAGGCCGGCCTGGATGACGTCGACCTCGGTGGAGTCGAGGACGATCGGCAGGGTGGAGGCGGTGGCGAAGCGGCCGGCCAGCTCCTCCATGTCGGCGACGCCGTCGCGGCCGACGTAGTCCACGCAGAGGTCCAGCATGTGGGCGCCCTCGCGGATCTGCTCGCGGGCCATCTCCACACAGTCGTCCCAGCGGGCCGCGAGCATGGCCTCGCGGAACTTCTTGGAGCCGTTGGCGTTGGTGCGCTCGCCGATGGCCAGGTAGGAGGTGTCCTGGCGGAACGGGACCGTCTGGTAGAGGGAGGCGGCGCCGGGCTCGGGGCGCGGGCTGCGCTCGGGCGGGGTGACGCCGCGGACCGTCTCCACGACCTGGCGCAGGTGCTCGGGGGTGGTGCCGCAGCAGCCGCCGATGAGGGAGAGGCCGTAGTCGCGGACGAAGTTGTCCTGGGCCTCGGCCAGGCCCTCGGGGCCGAGCGGGAAGTGGGCGCCGTCCTTGGTGAGGACCGGCAGACCCGCGTTCGGCATGCACAGCAGCGGGATGCGGGAGTGCCGGGTGAGGTAGCGCAGGTGCTCGCTCATCTCGGCGGGGCCGGTCGAGCAGTTCAGGCCGATCATGTCGATGCCGAGCGGCTCCAGCGCGGTCAGCGCGGCGCCGATCTCGGAGCCGAGGAGCATGGTGCCGGTGGTCTCGAAAGCCATGGAGACCAGGAGCGGGACCTCGGTGCCGAGGGCTGCCATGGCGCGGCGGGCGCCGAGGACGGAGGCCTTGGTCTGGAGCAGGTCCTGGGTGGTCTCGACGATCAGGGCGTCGGCGCCGCCGGCGAGCAGGCCCTCGGCGTTCTGCTGGAAGCCGTCACGGATGGTGACGAACGGCACATGGCCGAGGGTGGGCAGCTTGGTGCCGGGGCCGATGGAGCCGAGGACCCAGCGCTGCCGGCCGTCCCGGGCGGTGAAGTCGTCGGCCGTCTCGCGGGCGATGCGGGCGCCGGCCTCGGACAGCTCGTGGACGCGGTCGGCGATGTCGTACTCGGCCATGGCCGCGTGGTTCGCCCCGAACGTGTTCGTCTCGACGCAGTCCACGCCCACCGAGAAGTACGCCTCGTGGACGGAGCGCACGATGTCGGGGCGGGTCAGGTTCAGGATCTCGTTGCAGCCTTCGAGCTGCTCGAAGTCGTCGAGCGTGGGGTCCTGCGCCTGGAGCATGGTGCCCATGGCTCCGTCGGCGACCACCACACGTGTGGCGAGCGCCTCGCGGAGCGCGGACACACGGGTCCGGCTGTCGGCGGAAGGGGACGGTGGCAACGAGGCCATGGAAGGGCTCCCTTGGATGCGACGGCTGTCGGCTATGCGGTTTCCCCGGGCGGACCCGGGTACGGACGCACGGCGCCAGCGTAACCGGGAGTGGGCTTGGATGGGCAGGGCGTCCATGTGGCGGACGAGTGACCGGCGGGGCGGGCAGTATGACCCCGGCCATGGCGTTTCGGCCGCTCACGGGTCATGGTGCGGGGCGGACGTGCGTGGCCGGACACCCAAGGGCGGGTCACGCGTGAAGTAACGGATGTCGACCACCCATTAGCGGTGAGTCGGCATGGACCGGTAGTGTTCGGCATTGCCGAACGATGATTACGGCGCCGTGACGGTGAGGGTCACAGGGGACGGAGGCAGAACGGCGATGGCACGGAACATCCAGTCGCTCGAACGGGCGGCCGCGATGCTGCGGCTGCTCGCGGGCGGCGAGCGACGGCTCGGCCTGTCGGACATCGCCTCGTCGCTGGGCCTCGCCAAGGGCACCGCCCACGGCATACTCCGCACCCTCCAGCAGGAGGGGTTCGTCGAGCAGGACGACGTCTCGGGCCGCTACCAGCTGGGCGCCGAGCTGCTCCGGCTCGGCACCACCTACCTGGACATCCACGAGCTGCGGGCCCGGGCCCTGGTATGGACGGACGACCTGGCCCGCTCCAGCGGGGAGAGCGTCTACCTGGGCGTGCTGCACCAGCAGGGCGTGCTGATCGTGCACCACGTCTTCCGGCCCGACGACAGCCGGCAGGTGCTGGAGATCGGCGCCATGCAGCCGCTGCACTCCACCGCACTCGGCAAGGTGCTGTCGGCCTACGACCCGGTGGCGCACAGCGAGGCGCTGGAGGCCGACCGCAAGCCCTTCACCGACCGCACCACCTGTGACCTGGACGCCTTCGAGCACATCCTCGACATCACGCGGGCCCGCGGGTACGCGGCCGACGTGGAGGAGACCTGGGAGGGCGTGGCCTCGGTCGCGGCCCCGATCCACGACCGCCGCCGGATGCCGGTGGGCGCGGTGGGCATCACGGGTGCGGTGGAGCGGCTCTGCAAGGACGGGGAGCTGCGTCCCGACCTGATCGCGGCGGTGCGGGACTGCGCCCGCGCGGTCTCGCGGGACCTGGGCGCGGGCCGGTTCTGACGGCGCACCCATGATCAACGACTGATCGACGACTGATCGACGACCGAGGCCGGTTCGCGTGTGGCGGACCGGCCTCAGCCGTACCCTGAGATGGACATAACAGGTCAAATCCGCAGATCAGTGGAGCTAACGCAGGACACCCGGCGGACGACCCGACTCATCGATAACCCACAGCAATCAATAACGATCGCGCTTTCGATAACAGAACTCTTGACGCGCGCGTAACGCCGGGGCAAGACTCCCGTCCATCGGTCGGCATTGTCGAACACTTACCGGCAATACGCGCTAGAGTGTGACAACGCCATAGGCCGACATCGCTCTCACCCCCGAGGGCGCCAACACCCCGAAGGGACTCGGGGTTCGGCTTCCCTGGACGAAGGACAAAGGAGTCGCGGGTGTCCAGCTCCGACATCTTCATCGGCGAGACCATCGGTACCGCCATACTCATCCTGCTCGGCGGCGGCGTCTGCGCCGCCGTGACCCTCAAGGCCTCCAAGGCCCGCAACGCCGGCTGGCTCGCCATCGCCTTCGGTTGGGGCTTCGCCGTCATGACGGCGGTCTACATCTCCGGACCGCTGTCCGGTGCCCACCTCAACCCGGCCGTCACCGTCGCTCTCGCCATCAAGAACAGCGACTGGAGCAACGTCCCGGTCTACTTCGCCGGACAGCTGCTCGGCGCGATGATCGGCGCCTCCCTGGTATGGGTCGCCTACTACGGCCAGTTCCACGCGCACCTCACCGACAAGGAGATCGTCGGCGGCCCGGGCGCACAGGCCACCAAGACCAAGGCCGTCGAGGCCGAGGAGACCGGCGCCGGTCCGGTGCTCGGCATCTTCTCCACGGGTCCGGAGATCCGGAACGCGGTGCAGAACCTCGCCACGGAGATCATCGGCACCGTCGTGCTGATCCTCGCGGTCCTCACCCAGGGCCTCAACGACAAGGGCAACGGCCTCGGTGTGCTGGGCGGCCTCATCACCGCCCTGGTGGTCGTCTCCATCGGTCTGTCGCTCGGCGGCCCGACCGGCTACGCGATCAACCCGGCCCGTGACCTCGGCCCGCGCATCGTGCACGCACTCCTCCCCCTGCCCAACAAGGGTGGTTCCGACTGGAGCTACGCCTGGATCCCGGTGGTCGGCCCGCTGATCGGCGGAGCGATAGCCGCGGGTATCTACAACGTCGCCTTCGCTTAGACCAGCAGGCCTCGCCCAAGAAACAGACGTACCGCCACACAGCACGGACCTCTGAGGAGCACACAGTGACCGACGCCCACACCGCAGGCCCCTTCATCGCCGCGATCGACCAGGGCACCACCTCCAGCCGCTGCATCGTCTTCGACAAGGACGGCCGGATCGTCTCGGTCGACCAGAAGGAGCACGAGCAGATCTTCCCGAAGCCGGGCTGGGTCGAGCACAACGCCAACGAGATCTGGACCAACGTCCAGGAAGTCGTCGCCGGGGCCATCCAGAAGGCCGGCATCACCCGCGACGACATCAAGGCCATCGGCATCACCAACCAGCGCGAGACCACCGTGCTGTGGGACAAGAACACCGGTGAGCCCGTCCACAACGCCATCGTCTGGCAGGACACCCGCACCGACGCCCTCTGCAAGGAGCTCGGCCGCAACGTCGGCCAGGACCGCTTCCGCCGCGAGACCGGCCTCCCGCTCGCCTCCTACTTCGCCGGCCCCAAGGCCCGCTGGCTGCTCGACAACGTCGACGGCCTCCAGGAGCGCGCCGAGGCGGGCGACATCCTCTTCGGCACCATGGACACCTGGGTCATCTGGAACCTGACCGGTGGTGTCAACGGCGGCAAGCACGTCACCGACGTCACCAACGCCTCCCGCACCCTTCTCATGAACCTGCACACCACGCAGTGGGACGAGAAGATCGCCGAGTCCATCGGCGTGCCGCTGCAGATCCTCCCCGAGATCCGCTCCTCCGCCGAGGTCTACGGCGAGGTCACCGGCGGATCGCTCGGCGACCTGCTCGGCGGCATCCCGGTCGCCTCCGCGCTCGGCGACCAGCAGGCGGCCCTGTTCGGCCAGTGCTGCTTCTCCGAGGGCGAGGTCAAGTCCACCTACGGCACCGGCACCTTCATGGTGATGAACACCGGTGACAAGATCATCAACTCCTACGCGGGCCTGCTGACCACGGTCGGCTACAAGATCGGCGACCAGCCGACCGTGTTCGCGCTGGAGGGCTCGATCGCCGTCACCGGTTCGCTGGTGCAGTGGATGCGCGACCAGATGGGCCTGATCTCCACCGCGGCCGAGATCGAGACGCTCGCGCTCTCGGTCGAGGACAACGGCGGCGCCTACTTCGTGCCGGCCTTCTCCGGCCTGTTCGCCCCGCACTGGCGCTCCGACGCCCGCGGCGTGATCGCCGGCCTGACCCGGTACGTCACCAAGGCGCACCTGGCCCGCGCCGTCCTGGAGGCCACCGCCTGGCAGACCCGCGAGATCGCGGACGCCATGGTGAAGGACTCCGGCGACGAGCTGGTGGCCCTCAAGGTCGACGGTGGCATGACCGCCAACAACCTGCTGATGCAGCAGCTCGCCGACGTCCTCGACGCGCCCGTGGTGCGCCCGATGGTCGCGGAGACCACCTGCCTCGGCGCCGCCTACGCCGCCGGCCTCGCCGTCGGCTTCTGGTCCGGCACCGACGAACTGCGCGCCAACTGGCGCCGGGCCGCCGAATGGACCCCCCGCATGGACGCGGAGACCCGCGACCGTGAGTACAAGAACTGGCTCAAGGCCGTCGACCGGACCATGGGCTGGATCGACGACGACGAGAGCTGACGAGAGCGCACAAGCTCTCACGATCGAGCTCTGACGAGGAGTAAGAACCCGACATGACCAGTCAGTCCACCCTGCAGTCCGTACCTGCCCTGGGGACGCACCCGGCCTCCGGCTCGCTTCCGAGCCGCGCCGAGACCAGGGAGCAGCTCTCCAAGGCGTCGTACGACCTTCTCGTGATCGGCGGCGGCATCCTGGGCATCTCCACCGCCTGGCACGCCGCGCAGTCCGGGCTCAGGGTGGCACTGGTCGACGCCGGCGACTTCGCCGGCGCCACCTCCTCCGCCTCCTCCAAGCTGCTCCACGGCGGTCTGCGCTACCTGCAGACCGGCGCGGTGAAGCTGGTGGCGGAGAACCACTTCGAGCGCCGTGCGGTCTCCCGCCAGGTGGCCCCCCACCTGGCGAACCCGCTCACCTTCTACCTCCCCGTGTACAAGGGCGGTCCGCACGGCGCGGCGAAGCTCGGGGCGGGCGTCTTCGCCTACTCCGCGCTCTCCGCGTTCGGTGACGGCGTCGGCCACCTGCTCTCCCCCGCAAGGGCCCAGCGGGACGTGCCGGAGCTGCGCACCGAGAACCTCAAGGCCGTCGCGGTCTACGGCGACGACCAGATGAACGACGCGCGCATGGCGCTGATGACGGTCCGCGCGGCCGTCGAGGCGGGCGCGGTCGTCCTCAACCACGCCCAGGTCACCGGCCTGCGCTTCACCAAGGGCCGGGTGACCGGTGCCGACCTCAAGGACGCGGTCTCCGGCGAGGAGTTCGGCGTCAACGCCCGGCTGGTGCTCAACGCGACCGGCCCCTGGGTCGACCACCTGCGCAAGATGGAGGACCCGAACGCGGCCCCGTCCATCCGCCTGTCCAAGGGCGCGCACCTGGTCCTGAAGCGGACCGCGCCGTGGAAGGCCGCGCTGGCCACCCCCATCGACAAGTACCGGATCACCTTCGCCCTCCCCTGGGAGGACATGCTGCTGCTCGGCACCACCGACGAGGAGTACGAGGGCGACCCGGCGGACGTCTCCGTCACCGAGAAGGACATAGCCCAGATCCTGGACGAGGCCGCGTTCTCCGTCCGGGACCAGCAGCTCGAGCGCGACCTGATCACCTACTCCTTCGCCGGCCTGCGGGTGCTGCCGGGCGGCCCCGGCAGCACCGCCAAGGCCAAGCGGGAGACCGTGGTCACCGAGGGCAGGGGCGGCATGCTGTCCGTCGCGGGCGGCAAGTGGACCACCTTCCGGCACATCGGCCGCACCGTGATGGAGAAGCTGGAGGCGCTGCCGGGCCATCCGCTGGGCGACGACTTCGAGCCCATCGCCTCGCTGCCGAAGAAGCTGCCGCTGCCCGGCGTCGCCAACCCCCGTGCCGTCGCCCACCGCCTGCTGGTGGACAACCCGGCCCCGGGCCCGCGGATGGCCGCCGACACGGCGAAGCACCTGGCCACCCACTACGGTTCGCTGGCCTTCGACATCGCCCGCATCGCCAACGAGGACCCGCTGCTCGCCGAGCGCGTCCACCCGGACGCCCCGGAGATCTGGGCGCAGGTCGTCTGGGCCCGCGACCACGAGTGGGCCGAGACCGCGGACGACGTGCTGCGCCGCCGGACCACCCTGACCATCCGCGGCCTGGCCACGGACGACGTCCGGGCCAAGGTCCAGGACCTGCTCGACAAGAAGTGAGCCGTACGGGCTCGACAAGAGGTGAATGACGACCGGCCCCTCCCCTGACCGGGGCCGGACACGCGAGGGGCGGCTCCCCCTCCCCTTGGGAGCCGCCCCTTTCGCATGCCCGCCGTGCCCACGGGTCGCATGCCGCCGCCATGTGCCCGCCCTATCTGCCCGGGCAGGGCGCCCGTGCCACCGGCCGCCCCCCGAACACACCCGCGCGCTCCCTCACACGTGTTTCGAACAGCGGCTTCGCCAAAGGTCCTGCGACTAGAACGGGTCGTTACGGCACGCAGGCACGGGCACGCAGGCTCGGCGGTATGCGGTGCCGGCACGGCACGACCGGGAGCGGCATATGCGCGGCGGATGGCAGAGTGCCCGGGTGCGGCGGCGCCTGGGGTTGTCGGCGTGCGCGGCGGCCCTCGCCGCCCTCACCGGGGTACTGCGGTTCTCGTGGGACGACGCCGCCACCGAGGGCGTCCTGGTCTCGGCGATCGGCACCCTGGTGTCGGTCGCCGCGCTCGTGGCCGACGTGCTGCGCGGCGATGCCGACCCGGCCCCGCGGTCGGCCGAGGAGGACCGGCGACGGGCCGCCGACGCGCTGGCCGAGGCCGTACGGGAGCAGTGGGCGGCGGAGGCCCGGCTGCGGCGGCTCCGGGACCCGGAGCCGATCGAGGTGGGCTGGGCGCCCGCGGACCGGCGGCTCGCCGACCATCCGGAGAACGTCGGACGCGGCGGCCGGCTCCCCGCGCCCCGGGCGTGGCGGGTCGAGGACCTGGCCGCCTGGTTCGCGGGCCTCCCCGGCCGCCGGCTGGTCGTCCTGGGCGGCCCCGGCGCGGGCAAGTCCGTGCTGGCGATGCGGTTCGTCCTCGCCCGGCTCGCCGCCCGGCGCCCGGGCGGACCGGTGCCGGTGCTCTTCCCGCTGGCCGGCTGGGACCCGAGGCACACCGGGCTGCGCGACTGGCTCGCGGACCGGCTGGCCGCCGACTACCGGCCGCTGGGCGCCGTGCTCGACGGGTCCCGCACCCTCGCCCGCTCCCTGCTGGACACCGGTCTGGTGCTGCCGGTCCTCGACGGCTTCGACGAACTGGCCCGGCCCGCCTACGGGGATGCCGTGCGGCGCATCAACGCCGAACTCGACGACGACCTGCCACTGCTGCTCACCAGCCGCCGCGCGGCCTGGTCGGCCGCGGTGGCCGACGGCGACGTGCTCACCGCCGCCGAGGTGGTCGAGCTCCTGCCCCTGGACCTCGCCCAGGCCTCGGCCCACCTGGAGCGGACGGCACGGCCGCTGCGCACGGCGGACGGGGCGCCCGGCACCGTGTGGACGCCGGTGCTGCGGGAACTCGCCCGGCACCCCGGCTCCGCCCCCGCCCGGGCGCTCACCACCCCGCTGATGGTGACGCTGGCCCGCGCGGTCTACGGCGACACCTCCCGGGACCCCTCGGAACTGCTCGACGGGGAGCGCTTCGCCTCGGTGGGCGCGGTCGAGGAGCACCTGCTCGGGGCCTTCGTACCGGCCGCCTTCGCGGACGCCGATCCGGGTACGGCCGCGGACGCGGTACGGCGGCTCACCCTGCTGGCGCGGGCGCTGCACCGGCGGGACACCGGACGGCTGGCGTGGTGGGAGCTGGAGTCGCTGCTGCCGCGGGCGCTGCGGGTGTTCGGGCCGGGGCTGCTGTCCATGGCCGTGCTGTCGGCGCTGCTGGTGCCCGTCACGGTCACCCGTGCCGTGCACCGGCTGACGGGTGTCGAGGACGTCCTGTCGCTCGTCGCCGCGCTGGTGGGGCAGACCCTGGGCTTCGCCTTCGGGGTGGCGCGGCTGCTGCCGGACGGCCCGGACCGGCCGGACGGCGGACCGGCGGGCGGCGGCCCCGACCCGCGGTTCCTCGTCCGGCAGGGGCTGACCGCCGTCGGCGTGACCGGGGTGCTGTGGGCGGCCTTCGCGTACGCCGACGACCTGCGGTTCGGCTTCCGCTTCGGGTCGGTGACCGACGGCTGGCTGCCCGATCTGCTCGGCGGGGGCCTGTTCTCCCTCCTGTTCACCCTGTTCTTCGGCACCGCGGGACTGTCCCGGCGGCCGGTGCCGCTCGGTCTGCCGTGGAGCGGTGCCGGGGAACGCGCGACGGCCCGGTTGTGCGGGGCGGTCCTGCTGCTCGGCGGGGCGGGGGCGGCGGGGACCGTGCTGCTGGGCCGGACCGGCGATCCCTGGACGGTGCTGGTGGGCGTCACGGCCGCGGGGGCGGGCACCGCCCTGCTGGTGAGCGCCACCCGCCGGGCCGGACGGGAGGGCGCGCTGCCGGCCCGGCCCGGGCGGGTCGTACGGCGGTTCGCGGCGGGCCTGGTCCGGGGCACCGCCGTCACGCTGCTGACCGGCGTCACCGCCTGCACGGTCGCCGGGCTCGCCGCCACGGGTGTGACCCTCCTCAAGTCCGGTGCCGCGCCCGACCTCGCCGGACGGCACCTCGACGGCTGGCGGTTCACGGAACGCGACGGGGTCAGGACGGCGGCCACGGCACGGCCGCTGCGGGGAACGCTGCTGCTTCCCGGTGCCGGGGCCCGGCCGATCGCCTACCCGTGGGGTGCGGAGCCGCCCGACTGCACGGTCCCGCTCGTGCCGGAGCGCAGGTGCGTGGCCTTCCGGTCGCGGGAGACGGAGTTCGAGTCCCGGGGCGGAGCGGTGACCGTGCGCCTCGCCGGGCCGTCGGCCGGTGGGCGGGCGACGGTCGCGTACGCGGCCGACCTGCGGTCGGTGCTGCCGTCGGACGCCCGGGCCTGGCTGACCCAGGGCCCGGCGACGGCGTTCGCGGCCCGGTGCCTGCCGCCGTTCGTGGCCGCCGGAGTGCTGGTCGGGCTGGTGGGCGGCTGCGTGTGCGGGGTCTACCGGGCGCTGAGCGTGCCGTCCGACACCATGCGCGCGACCGGCCCCGGGTCCTCCCTGCGCACGGACCGCACGGCGTCCTTCACCCGGGGCGGTGTCGTCGCCCTGCTCGTCGCCTGCGTCTGCGTACCGGTGGTGCTGCTGCCCGGCGACTGGGGCGGACTGGTGCACGTCGGCACCCAGCTGTGGCTCCCGATGGGCACCACGGCGGTGGCCCTGAGCGCCTGGGGCCGGTTCGCCGTCGCCCGGGTCTGGCTCGGGGCGACCGGCAGGCTGCCCTGGCGGCTGATGGCGTTCCTGGAGGACGCCCACCGGCGGGGCGTCCTGCGCCGGTCCGGGGCGTACTTCGAGTTCCGGCATCTGCGACTTCAGTCGCACCTGGCACACGACGGCACCCCCGCCTCCGGCCCCGGCACCACCCCGGCCGACACCCCGCCCCTGCCCCGCGAGGCACCCGCCGGACCGGTCGGGGAGAGCGGAGACAGACCCGCCTGAGGCATCCGTCAGAGTCCCACGGTCCGCCAGCGCCCCAAAGGGGCGCGAGGAACTGCGCGACCAGCCACGACGGCGCCGCGGACGGCAGTCAGCGCATCCGGCGCGGTGTTGGTCCTGGAGGCACCGCGACTGCTCGCGGTGCAGGACGAAGCCTGACCGCGGACGCCTGACCAGGCCGCATAATGTGACCGAGACATCGGATGTCTGAGCGACAGGGAGGCCGGTATGGCAGTCACCGATGAGGCGATCGAGAAGATCAAGGACATGATCGTCTCCGGTGCGCTGCGCCCCGGAGAACGGTTGCCCAAGGAGAGCGAGCTCGCCGCCGAACTCGGCCTGTCCCGCAACTCGTTGCGGGAGGCGGTACGGGCCCTGTCGCTGATCCGGATCCTGGACGTCCGGCAGGGCGACGGGACGTATGTCACCAGCCTGGACCCGCAGTTGCTGCTCGAGGCGATGAGCTTCGTCGTCGACTTCCACCGCGACGACACGGTCCTGGAGTTCCTCGCGGTGCGCCGGATCCTGGAGCCGGCCGCGACCTCGATGGCCGCCTCCCGGATCAGTGAGCAGCAACTGGACGCGCTGGACGCCCAGTTGGACGCGCTCGGCGCCGAACCCTCGGTGGAGGAACTGGTCGCCTGCGACCTGGAGTTCCACCGGGGCATCGTGCAGAGCTCGGGAAACTCGGTGCTGTGCTCGCTCCTTGACGGACTGTCGGGGCCGACGACCAGGGCCCGGATCTGGCGCGGCCTGACCCAGGAGGACGCGGTCGCCCGGACCCTGCGGGAGCACCGGGCGATCCTGGCCGCGCTGCGCGACCGGGACGCGGAGGCGGCCCGGTCCTGGGCGACCGTGCACATCGCGAGCGTGGAGCAGTGGCTGCGCAGCAGCCTGTGAAGCGCTTGCCGGCTCCCCGGAAGCCGGTGTGTTCGAAGGCGGCGAACGGGGCAGTGATCCGTTCACTCCCCCGTGCAAGGGGGCTGCGGGCGCCCCCGCCTCACGCCGTAAGGTTGGGGCGTACGCGAGGGCACGTCGGAAGGAGGCACTGGGTGATCGAGCTGGAGGGGGTTCCAGAGCTGATCGACCCAGTCATGGTGGCCGCGTTCGAAGGCTGGAACGATGCCGGCGACGCCGCTTCCACCGCGGTCGCGCACCTGGAGCGGGAGTGGAAGGGCGAGGTGTTCGCGGCGCTCGACGCCGAGGACTACTACGACTTCCAGGTGAACCGCCCCACGGTGTGGATGGACGCGGGCGTGCGCAAGATCACCTGGCCGACGACACGGCTGTCGGTGGTCCGGGTCGGCGGCGAGAAGCCGCGGGACCTGGTGCTGGTCAGGGGCATCGAGCCGTCCATGCGCTGGCGCTCGTTCTGCAACGAGCTGCTGGGCTTCGCCCACGAGCTGGGCGTCGAGCTGGTGGTCGTCCTGGGGGCGCTGCTCGGTGACACCCCGCACACGCGTCCGGTGCCGGTCAGCGGGGTCACCTCGGACTCGGACCTGGCGCAGCGGATGGACCTGGAGGAGACCAAGTACGAGGGTCCGACGGGCATCGTCGGCGTCCTCCAGGAAGCGTGCACGCACGCGGGCGTCCCGGCGGTCTCGCTCTGGGCGGCCGTCCCGCACTACGTCTCGCAGCCGCCCAACCCGAAGGCCACGCTGGCGCTGCTGAACCGCCTGGAGGACCTGCTCGACCTGCGGATCCCGCTGGGCGAGCTGCCCGAGGACGCGCGCGCCTGGCAGGTCGGGGTGGACCAGCTGGCGGCGGAGGACAGCGAGGTCGCGGAGTACGTGCAGACGCTGGAGGAGGCCCGGGACACCGCGGAGCTGCCGGAGGCGTCGGGCGAGGCGATCGCGCGTGAGTTCGAGCGCTATCTGCGGCGCCGGGACGTGAGCCCGCCCGGCGGTCACGCCACGGCGGACGGCAGCGACAGCGCGTCGTACCTCCGGGACAACCCGGGGAACCCCGGCGGCAAGGCCCGGCCGCCGCGCCCGCCGAGGCCCGACACGCCCGGGAGCGCCGACAATGCCGGGAATCCCGGGGAGGACGGGGACACCGGCGGGGATTCCGGGCCGGACGGCGAGGACACCTCGGAGGACTGAGACAGGGGCGGTACGCGAGATGCGTGCCGCCCCTTCTTGTCGGCCCTGCCGACCGTTGGAGGGCGCGTCGTGTGTGCGGTGCGGGTGAGTCGTGGCTGGTCGCGCAGTTCCCCGCGCCCCTGAAAGCCTGAAGGCGGGGCGCGGGGGTCGGCGTTTCTTAGAGGGCCACGCCCAGCAGGGCGTCCACCGCTCGGGACACGACACCCGGGGCGCCCTGGTCCGTGCCGCCCTGCTCCTGCTGGAGAGCGGCCCAGCGGTCGACGGCCGCCAACGCGGCGGGCGCGTCGAGGTCGTTGCTCAGGCCCTCGCGGATCTCTTCCACCAGGGACTCGGCGGGCGGGCCGTCCGGGCGGGAGACCGCCGCGCGCCAGCGGTCCAGGCGGGCCACGGCGTCGGCCAGCACCTGGTCGGTCCACTCCCAGTCGGCCCGGTAGTGGTGGGAGAGCAGGGCGAGGCGGATGGCGGCCGGGTCGACGCCGTCCCGGCGGAGCTGGGAGACGAAGACCAGGTTGCCCTTGGACTTGGACATCTTCTCGCCGTCGAGGGCGACCATGCCGGCGTGGACGTACGCCTTGGCCATCGGGAACTCGCCGGTGAGGACCTGGGCGTGCGAGGCACCCATCTCGTGGTGCGGGAAGGCGAGGTCGGAGCCGCCGCCCTGGACGTCGAAGGTCATGCCGAGGTGGTCGAGGGCGATGGCCACGCACTCGATGTGCCAGCCGGGGCGGCCACGGCCGAGCGAGCCGCCGTCCCAGCTCGGTTCGCCCTCGCGGGCGGCCATCCACAGCATCGGGTCGAGCGGGTTCTTCTTGCCGGCGCGGTCGGGGTCGCCGCCGCGCTCGGCGGACAGCAGCCGCATGGCCGCCGCGTCGAGGCCGGAGACCTGGCCGAAGTGCGGGTCGGAGCCGACGGAGAAGTAGATGTCGCCCTCGAGTTCGTACGCGGCACCGAGATCACGCAGGCGTTCGACCAGCGGCACGATGCCGGGTATGGCCTCGACCGCGCCTATGTAGTGCCGCGGCGGCAGCATCCTGAGGGCGGTCATGTCCTCGCGGAAGAGGGTGGTCTCCTGCTCGGCGAGGGCGACCCAGTCGACGCCGTCGCGCTCCGCGCGCTCCAGGAGCGGGTCGTCGACGTCCGTCACGTTCTGGACGTAGTGCACCTGCCGCTTGGTGTCGAGCCACACGCGCTGAACGAGGTCGAACGCGTTGTAGGTCGCCGCGTGCCCCATGTGGGTCGCGTCGTACGGCGTGATGCCGCAGACGTAGATACGGGCGACGGGACCGGGGTCAAGGGTGACGAGACCGCCGGTCGCGGTGTCGTGGATCCTCAGGTCGCGGCCCTGACCAGGCAGGGCGGGGACCTCGGAAGCGGGCCAGGCATGCATGTACATGAGCGTAACCGGACCCGAGTTCGGTATACGAACCGGAGGGCCTGGAAGGCCGTCTTGATCTCGGGGCCGGAATGTGCTGGTGGGGGCTATACGGGCGGCCAGGGGATGGCCGGCCACTCGCCGCTGGGCTCCGGATGCCTGCCGACGGTGAGCAAGGTCTCGACACGCGCGCGCGTGGCGTCCAGTTCGGCCGCGGTGATCAGTTGCGCCAGCCGGGTGCCCAGCGGCCCGCCGAGGGCCTCGCGCAGGCCCTCGAGGACCGCGACGGCCTCGTCGGTCAGCTCCTCGCCCGCCCAGCCCCACAGCAGGGTGCGCAGCTTGTTGTCGACGTTGAAGGTGACGCCGTGGTCGATGCCGTAGAGCCGGCCGTCGGCGGTGGGCAGCAGGTGGCCGCCCTTGCGGTCGGCGTTGTTGATGACGGCGTCGAGGACGGCGAGCCGGCGCAGCCGTTCGTCGTCGGCGTGCACCAGCAGCGCCGTCCTGCCGTCGCCGACGTCGGCGAGCCCGATCGCCTTCCAGCCGGGCTCGGGCTCCTCCGCGTCCACCAGGGCGAGCAGTTCGGCGCCCCCGGGGTCGACGTCGATCCACAGCTGGACCATGCCCTCGCCGTACGGGCCGTCGCGCAGCACGGTGGGCGGGACCAGGTCCCAGCCGGTGGCCGCGGCGACCTCGTAGGCGGCCACCTCGCGCTGGGCGAGGGTGCCGTCGGGGAAGTCCCACAGCGGGCGCTCCCCGGCGACCGGCTTGTAGACGCAGGACGCCTCCTGGCCGTCGTGCGCGACCGTGCAGAACAGCGCCGCGTTGGAGGCGTCGCGGATGCGGCCGCGTACCTTCAGCTCACCGTGGGCGAGCAGGTCGGCGGCGGTCACGCTCCGCGGCGGTATCCGTTCTGGCGCGGACATACGTGTCCTTCCGGGTCGAGCGGGAGGCTGCACAGCGGGCACGGCGGCCGCCCGGCGTTGACGACGTCGAGGGCGCGCTTGGCGAAGGCCCTGGCCTGCGCGCCGGTCAGCCGGACCCGCAGCATCGGGGGCCCGTTCTCCTCGTCCTGCAGGAGCCGCTCCTCGGCCTCGGCGAGGTCCTCCTCGGAGTCGGCCTCCAGCTCCACGAGGGCCTGCGCCTCGACGATCATGCGCTCTTCCTCGCCGTCCCAGGCGAGCGCCATGGTGCCGACGCGGAACTCCTCCTCGACGGGGGTGTCGAGGGGGGCGCTGTCGCCGATCTCGGCGGGCGCGACGGCGGGCACGGCCGCGTTGCCGCCGCTGCGGCGCACGACCTCGTCGAGGAGTTCGTCCATGCGCTCGGCGAGTGCGGCGACCTGGGTCTTCTCCAGGGCCACGCTGGTCGTCCGGGGGCCGGCCGTGGCCTGGAGGAAGAACGTACGGCGTCCGGGCATTCCGACCGTGCCCGCGACGAAGCGGTCCGGCGGATCGTAGAGGAACACCTGACGGGACACGTCCTGTCTCCATGAGTCGAGAGTGCGTGGGTTTCGGGAGGGCGACGACGCGGCCGGTGGGCCGCTTACGTGGATCGCTTCACCCTACTGCGGCCGACGATCACGGCGCGCCGGCGCCGCCACCGACCGTGGCGTCTTCCCCGGGGGGTTCCTCGCGGGGGGCAAGGGAGGCGAAATCCCCGGTGTCCCCGAGACGAACGAGAAACGGCCTGAGGCGGGTGTAGCGGATCGCGGTGACGGAACACGGTTCGACGGAGATCCGCTGGAAGAGGTCGAGATGCAGACCGAGCGCGTCCGCGACGAGGGATTTGATGATGTCCCCGTGCGAACACATGACATAGACGGCGTCCGCGCCGTGATCGCGCTCCACGCGCGCGTTCCACTCGCGTACCGCCTCGGCGGCGCGGGCCTGCATGGCCCGCATGGACTCGCCGCCGGGGAACGCGGCAGCCGACGGGTGGGCCTGGACGACCTCCATCAGCGGCTCGTCCTTGAGCTCGGCGAGCTTGCGGCCGGACCAGTCGCCGTAGTGGGCCTCCCCGATCCGCTCGTCGGTGTGGGCGGTGAGCCCGGGGCGGGCGTCGAGCAGCGGGCGGACCGTCTCCTGGCAGCGTTGCAGCGGGCTGGTGACGAGTTCGGAGATCGGCAGCCCGGCGAGCCGGCCGGGCAGTGCGGCGGCCTGGGCGGCCCCCCGCTCGTCGAGGGCGACGCCCGGCGTCCAGCCGGCGAGCACACCCGAGGTGTTGGCGGTGGACCGTCCGTGCCTTACGAGGATCAGCGTGGGCATGCCGCCCAGGGTAGGCGCACGCCGAAGTGCGCAGGTGGGCGGGCGACGGGAGAATACGCTCCGTGATCGTCGACTGCGCCATCTACCGGGACGGGGAGCGGACGGAGACCCCGCAGGACTTCTCCGACGCCCTCGCGGAGGCACGCGCGCGTGGCGACAGTTTTCTGTGGATCGGCCTGTACGAGCCGACGGAGCGCGAGTTCGACCTGGTCACCGACGAGTTCGGGCTGCATCCGCTGGCCGTCGAGGACGCCCTGACCGCCCACCAGCGGCCCAAGCTGGAGGTGTACGACGACTCGCTGTTCGTCGTCCTGAAGCCGGTGACGTACGAGGCGAAGAGCGACACGGTGACCTCCGGCGAGCTGATGCTCTTCATCGGGGACTCCTTCGTGGTCACCGTGCGCCACGGGACGCCCTCGCCGCTCGGGGACATCCGGCGGCACCTGGAGGAGCAGCACGAGATGCTCAAGCACGGGCCGACGGGGGTGCTGTACTCGATCTCCGACGCGGTCGTGGACCACTACCTGGAGGTCGCGACCGAGCTGCAGAACGACCTGGAGGAGTTGGAGGCCGAGGTGTTCTCGCCGAGCGGCGGCGGCTCCCGGCACACCGCGTCGCGGATCTACACGTTCAAGCGGCAGATCCTGGAGTTCCGCCGGGCGACCGTGCCGCTGGCGCTGCCGATGACCAAGCTGGCGGGGGTGGGACCGTACGGGAGCGGCGTGACCGTGCCCTTCGTGCACGCGTCGGCCCGGCCGTTCTTCCGGGACGTCAACGACCACCTGCTGCGGGTGAACGAGAGCGTGGAGGGCCTGGACCGGCTGGTGTCGGACGTCCTCGGCGCCCATCTCGCGCAGATGAGCGTGCGGCAGAACGACGACATGCGGAAGATCTCCGCGTGGGCGGCCATGGCCGCGGTCCCCACGCTGATCGCGGGGATCTACGGCATGAACTTCGACCACATGCCCGAGCTGCACTGGCTCTGGGCGTACCCGGCGGTGATCATTTTCATGGCCCTGCTGGAGTTGTCGCTGTACCGGACGTTCAAGCGCCGCGGGTGGATGTGAGGGACGGCCACGGCCCCCGGGCTCGGGGGGCTCGGGCGGGCTCAGGCGAACTCGGGGGCGGGGGCCGCGGGGCCGCCCAGGGCGTTCCTGCGCTCCGGCATCCGCAGGGAGACCATGCGGCGCCAGCCGGCGGCGCGTTCGTAGGCGTAGACGGCGTGGATGCCGAGGGCCAGAAGCACGGACTTGGGCGTCGGCCAGCCGAGGATGCGGCCCATGCGGGCCATGACGGCGAGGCTGACGTCCCGGTAGATGCGGATCTCGGCGAGGGCGCACGCGCGGAGCGTGCGCTGGATGGTGCGGCCGTGCCCGGCGGCGGCGAACCGCAGCAGTTCCTCGTGGCAGTAGGCGAGGTGGTTGTCCTCGTCACCGGAGATCATGCGCACCGCGCGGCCCACGTCCGGGTGGTCGGCGAAGCAGCGGCGCAGCAGCGCCATCTGCTCGGCGGCGCGCTGCTCGGTGACCCGGCTGTGGGCGAGGTAGATGACGAGGTCCGGCACGGTGAGCGGCCGGTCGGCCCGGAGCCGGTCGTGGGCGAGTCCGATGCCGTGCCGTTCCAGGATCATCGTGTAGTCGGTGTCGGCCGGCACCGGAACGGCCGCCAGGCCGCGCTTCTTCAGCAGGGCGTGGAAGATGCGGCCGTGCTTGTCCTCGTCGGCGCCGTGGCGGGTGATCTTGGGGGCGAGGCCGTGTTCGCTCCGCGGTACCAGCGCGGCGATCCGCGCGTTCTCCCAGCCGCCCTGGGACTCCCCGCTGGCCGCGATGGAGCAGAAGAGCCGGAAGGACTCGTCGTTGTCGAGGATCTCCTGGAACAGACTCCTGGCCGAAAGCATCGTGGGCACCTCTCCGGAGGACTCACCAGACCCGCAGAGAACGAGTCAAATGCCGCGTCGGAGTCACTGCAACAGGTGTGCGGGCGGACTCGGCCGAAAGGAGGAGCAGCGGGGTCACGCCGGGGGCGTAACCGAGCGGCCACGGGCGCGTTGTTCTGCGTGACGGCCGTGGCGGGGAAGACCCCCCGAGCCCCCACCACGGCCGCGGACTTCTCTCACCTCTCAGGTGTTCACGCGAGCCCGGCGCGCTCCAGGGCCTCGGCGCCGGCCCGCAGCGAGGCGAGCCGCTCGTCCAGCGCGAATCCGGCGGGCGCGAGGGAGAGCGTGGTGACCCCGGCGGCCGCGTAGGCCTTCATCCGGTCGGCGATCCGGTCCACGGAGCCGAGCAGCGTGGTCTGGTCGATGAGCTCCTGCGGTACGGCGGCCGCGGCGCCGTTCTTGTCCCCGAACAGGTACTTGTCCTGGATCTCGGCGGCCTCCCGCTCGTAGCCCATGCGCTGGGCGAGCTGGTTGTAGAAGTTCTGCTTGCGGCTGCCCATGCCGCCGACGTACAGCGCGGTGTAGGGCCGGAAGGTGTCGGCGAGCGAGGCCACGTCCTTGTCGTCGCCGACGGCGAGCGGCAGGGTCGGGCAGATGTCGAACCCGTCGAGGGTCCGGCCGGCCTTCTCGCGGCCCGCGCGCAGGTACTTCACGGCCGTCTCCTCCAGGTGCTCGGCGGAGGGGAAGATCAGCAGCGCGCCGTCGGCGATCTCGCCGGTCTGCTCCAGGTTCTTCGGGCCGATGGCTGCGATGTAGACCGGGATGTGCTCGCGCTCGGGGTGGACGGTCAGCTTGATCGGCTTGCCGGGGCCGCCCGGCAGCGGCAGGGTCCAGTGCTCGCCCTCGTAGGAGAGCCGTTCCCGGGTCATCGCCATGCGCACGATCTCCACGTACTCGCGGGTGCGGGAGAGCGGCTTGTCGAACTTGACGCCGTACCAGCCCTCGGAGACCTGCGGTCCGGAGACGCCGAGGCCGAGGCGGAAACGGCCGCCGGAGAGGGAGTCGAGGGTCGCGGCGGTCATCGCGGTCATGGCCGGCTGGCGGGCCGGGATCTGGAAGATGGCCGAGCCGACGTCGATGCGCTCGGTCTGGGCGGCGACCCAGCTGAGCACGGTGGCGGCATCGGAGCCGTAGGCCTCGGCGGCCCAGCACACGGCGTACCCGAGCCGCTCGGCCTCCTGCGCCACGGCCAGATTGTCCCCGTCCATCCCGGCGCCCCAGTAGCCGAGGTTGATCCCGAGCTGCATGGCCGTTCCCCTTACCGATCAGTAACGTCGCTGTTGCGAGAGACCTTAGCGCGGAGGTTTTCTGCACGGGGGATCGGTGCGCGTTCGGCTGCGGGCAGGTGGGGGCTGGTCGCGCAGTTCCCCGCGCCCCTTGGTTGGTCCAGTCCCGCCCCCTGCATCGTCCCGCTCTCCTGGGGAAATCGGTTATCCACAGGCAACCCAACGCACCAGCTCTGGCCAGTAATCTCGCGGGCATGGAGCAGAGGCATCTCGGCCGTACCGGCCTGCGTGTGTCCAGAATCGGACTCGGCACCCTCACCTGGGGCCGGGACGTCGACGAGCACGACGCCGCGGACATGCTCAAGGCGTTCTGGGAGGCCGGCGGGACCCTCGTCGACACCGCGGACGTGTACGGCGACGGCGAGGCCGAGTATCTGCTCGGGCAGCTCATAGAAGGGCTGGTGCCACGCCGGGACCTGGTCATCTCGACGAAGGCGGGCAGCGTCCCCGACCCCGACCGGCGTTTCAACGGCTCGCGCGGCCACCTGCTGGCCGCGCTGGACGCCTCCCTGGCCCGCCTCGGCACCGACTACGTCGACGTCTGGCACGTACACGCCTACGACCCGGACACCCCGCTGGAGGAGACCCTGCAGGCCCTCGACCTGGCGGTGAGCAGCGGACGCGCCCGGTACGCCGGGGTCTCCAACTTCTGCGGCTGGCAGCTGGCGAAGGCGGCGACCTGGCAGCTCGCGGCGCCGGGCACCCGTACCCGGCTGGCCAGCACCCAGCTGGAGTACTCGCTGCTCCAGCGGGGCATCGAGCGCGAGGTGCTGCCCGCCGCCCTCGACCTGGGCATCGGCCTGCTGCCGTCCTCCCCGCTGGGCCGGGGCGTGCTGACCGCGAAGTACCGGCACGCCACTCCCCCGGACTCGCGCGGCGCCTCCGAACACCTGGCACCGTTCGTCGAGCCCTACCTCGACGACACCGCCACCCGGATCGTGGACGCGGTGCAGACGGCGGCGGACGGGCTCGCCGTCACCCCGCTCCAGGTGGCGCTCGCGTGGGTGCGGGACCGGCCGGGCGTGGCCGCGCCGATCGTCGGCGCGCGCAACGCGCAGCAGCTCGCGGGGGCGTTGTCAGTGGAGGCGCTTACGCTTCCTGACGAGATCTGCCGGGCGCTCGACGACGTGTCGGTGCCCGTGCACCGCTATCCCGATCACGACTGGAGCACGCTGTGAGCACGGAGCCGGGGCTGGGCGCCAAGCCCGAGGCCGACGAGGGCACGACCGCCGGGGAAACGACGGAGACCGGCGACCTCACCGCCGGCCCGGCCGCGCCGAGCGGCACGGACTCCGCCGGGTCCGGTGCGACGGACTCCGCCGGGGCGGACGGCGGCGGGGCCGCGCGCGGCGGCCCCTCGTCGGAGGCTGCCGAGGACGGCGAGACACAGGCCACCGAGGCCCGCGCGGCCCAGGACGGCGGGACGGAGACCGACGAAGCCCGCGCGGCCGACTCCGACGAGACGGACGCGGCGAGCGATGCGACCGCCGGCGGGGGCGATTCCGAGGCGGCCGAGGACGGCGGGACGGAGACCGGCGAAGCCCGCGCGGCCGACTCCGACGGGGTGGACGCGGCGAGCGGTGCGGCCGCCGGCGGGGGCGAAGGTGCGGCCCAGCAGTCCGAGGCCAAGGCCGAGTTGGCCGCTCAGCGGATCGAGCGGGAGCGGATCGCGCGCCGGAAGGCCGAGAAGGCGGGGCCGATCGAGAGCGGGGCCAAGCTCAGCGGGACGGCGGCGAATCTGCTCGCCGCGATCCGGGCCGTGGAGAGCGGCGAGAAGCCGGCGGCCACCGTGTTCGCGGCGCCGGAACCGGCCCCGCAGCGGGCGGCCACCGCCCCGGAACCCGTTCACCGGCCCGAGCCCACGCCGGCCGCCGCCGGGCCCGCCGCGGAGACGATCGCCGAGGTACGACGGGTCCTGGCCGACGGCGGTGCGCCCGAGTCGCTCGCGCCCCAGGCCGCCGCCGCTCTCGGCGAGGGCGCGGACACGGTGCTGCGGGAGGACCCCTGGCAGCTGCTCCGGGTCACCGGGGTACGGCCGGACCAGGCCGACGGGTTCGCGCGGGCGCTGCTCGGCGCGGAGTGCGGTCCGGACGACGAGCGGCGCGGCCGGGCGGTGACCGGCTGGCTCCTGGAGCAGGCGGCCGTGGCCGGGCACACCGCGCTGGAGATGCCGGCGCTCACCGCCGCGCTGGCCCAGCGGTCGGTGTCCGACCCGGAGGCGGCCGTGCAGAGCGCGCTCGAGGAGGGCGAGGCGCTGGTCTTCCGGGACGCCCTGGATCCCGGCGCCCCGGAGCCCGAGGACGACGAGGAGGAGCGTCCGGTCCGGGTCCTGGTCGCCCTGGAGCGGTACGCGCTGGCCGAGGAGAGCCTCGCCGACGGGCTGGCCCGGCTGGTCAACTCCCTGGCCAAGGACGCCTCGGAGCCCTGGGAGGCGGTCGCGGCGACTGCCTCCGGCGGCGCGGCGGAGCTGGCGCGGGCGGTCGCCGGACACGGCCTGGTGCTGCACACGGGCGGCGAGGCGGCCCGCGCCGAACCCGCGGCCCTGCTCGCCGCCGCCCGAGCGGCCGGCCTGCGGGCCTTCGCGGCCACCCACACCCCCGACGGCAGCCGTCGCCTGTCGGTCGGCGCGGACACCGAGGGCACGACGGACACCGCGGGCACCGTCGCCGACCTGCTCGCCGGGGCCGCGGGGCCCGGCCGGGACGCGGACGGCGCCCTCGCCCTCGACCTGCTGATCGTGCTGGACGTGCCGCAACTGGACGTGGAGGGCGCGGCGATGCTCGTGGAGGCACTGCCCGACGGCGCCCGGCTGGTGCTGAGCGGGGATCCGGCGGCGCTGTGGTCCGCGGGCCCCGGGCGGGTCTTCGCGGACCTCCTGGCGGCCCGCGTATGCCCGCAGGTCGCCTCCCGCACACCCGACCCGGGCCCGCTCGGCGAGCTGGTCTCCGGGATCGGGATCGGCGAGCTCACCCAGGTCGAGGCCCCCGGCAAGGAGGTCGTGATCGTGCCGGTGCGGGACGCGGGCGAGGCGGTGCACCGGACGGTGCAGCTGGTCGCCGACTCCGTCCCGCGCGCGCTCGGCGTGCCCGCCGAGCAGACCGTGGTGATCACCCCGGGCCACGGCGGAGCGGCCGGCACCCGAGCCCTCAACACCGCCCTCAAGGAACGGCTGAATCCGGGCCCGGGCCGCTTCGGCGGCTTCGACCCCGGGGACCGGATCGCCTACTCCCCCGCGCCGGGCCGTACCGTGCCGGGCCAGGTGGTGACGGCCGACGCCCAAGGACTGCACCTGTCGTGCGCGGGCGCGCCCGTGGTCGTACCGAAGGAGGGGGTGGAGCAGGCCGTCCGGCACGGCTGGGCCCTGACCGCGCACCAGGCGGCGGGCAGCCGCTGGCCGGCGGCGGTCGTGGTGCTGCCCGGGGACGCGGTGCAGGCCCTCAGCCGCCCCTGGGTGTACACGGCGTTCAGCCGGGCGGAGCGCCACCTGTCGGTGGTCCACGGCGTGGAACAGGCCCTGCCGAAGGCGGTCGCCGAGTCCCTGCCGAAGCCGCGGACCACCCGCCTGCCGCTGCTGCTGAAGACGCAGGTGCCGGCCGCGAACTGACCGGCCCCGGCTCGGCCGCCGCGGTGACCACCCCGCAACGGCGACGACCGGCGGTGCCCGTCCGGCCTCGACCCCCGGAAGGCACCGCCGGTCGGTGGATCAGCGCTCGGCGTCCAACGGCTCCAGGTCCTCGTCCTCGTCCAGGTCGAGGTCGTCGAGCTCGTCGGTCGCCTCGGCGCCCTCGGCGCCTTCCGTGTCCTCGTCGTCGAATACCGCGCTGACGTCGAAGCGGCACACCACCCGCTGCGGGTCGACGCCCTCGAAGGGCACCTCCAGCCACTCGCCGGGCTCGGCCGGCTCGTCCGCCGCGGTCACCCAGAGCGTGGAGTCGCCCTCCTCCAGACCGAACTCCTTGTGCCGGGAGGCGATCTCGTCCGGCTCGAACTCGCCGAACAGGACGCCCAGCGCCCCGTGGATCGTGCCGGCCGCGTCCTCGTCCGCGCCGGGGCCGTCGTCGTACTCCGCCGCCTCGACCCGCTGGGCCTGCGCCAGCAGCCGCTGGGGTTCCGCCACGGCGTAGTCGCGGCGGATCAGCACGCTGATCGCGTTCGGCTCCTCGGGACCCGCGTACGGCGGGAGCGAGTCGTCCGTACCGGGGATCTCGAAGGGTGTGACCTCGTCGTAGCGGTCGTACAGGAGCTCGTCGTAGACCTCGGCGGCCGCGGCCAGCTGGTTGAACGCCTCGTAGACAGCCGGGTCGTCCTCCCCCGACCTGCGTTCGACCGCGGCCAGATGGCGGTCGAGCGCGGTCTTGACCGCCTCGGCGGCGGCGCGTACCTCGGCAGCGGTGGGCTGCGCAGCATCAGACATAGTGCAGACGCTATCCGTACCGGGCACCAGCCCGCACAATAGATGCGATGCCGGAATACGAATTTGTCGACGTGTACGTACCTCGCGGGGTGTCCCGCAAGGAGGCCACACGTCTGCTGACGGACCATGCCGAGTACGGACACTGGGAGTTGGACCGACTGAGCCTCATGCGCGACGGCAGCCGCAGGGTGCGGTTGCGCCGGCGGATCATCCGCCAGGTGCGTGCCACATGGTGAGACTGGCCGACTGACGGAAGGGGCCCCGCGTCGACGGGGCCCGTCCCGTTCCACGCACCGTCTCCGGTGCGTCACCGTCCGTGCGCTACGCCGCGGCACGCGCCCTGCGGTAGAGCACCGCGCCCGCGAGCAGTGCGCCCGCGCCCGCCGGGAGCGTGAGCCCGAGCGAGAGGTCACTGCCGGTGTGCGCGAGTTGCGGGGCGCCGACGGGCTGACTCACCGAGGCGCCGCCCAGCGGGGCGACGTGGCTGGAGCCGTGGGTACCGGTCGGCACGGTGTTGTTGCCGGGGTGAGACGGGGGCGTTCCCGGGTGCCGGCCCGGAGTGCCGGGGTGTCCGGGCTGGCCCGGAGTGCCCGGGTGTCCAGGTTGGCCCGGCTGACCCGGAGTCCCCGGGTGTCCCGGCTGACCCGGAGTTCCCGGGTGTCCCGGCTGACCTGGAGTCCCCGGGTGTCCCGGCTGACCCGGAGTTCCGGGGTTCCCCGGCTTCCCGGGCGGGTTGCCCCCGTCTCCCCCGTGCCCAGGGGGTGTGCCGTGGCCACCATGCCCACCGTGACCACCGTGACCGCCGTGACCTCCATGGCCACCATGCCCGCCATGCCCGCCATGACCACCATGCCCACCGTGTCCGGGCGGCTGCGTCGGGTGGCCGCCACCCGGATGTCCGGGGTGGCCGGGGTGCCCGGGGTGACCCGGGTGGGCGGAACCCCCGTCGTTGGCGCACTCGTTGCCCACCGCGGCGTTGCCGATGCCGATGACGTTGACGCTGTTGCCACAGACGTTGACCGGGACGTCGATGGGCGCCTGCACGGTGTTGCCCGAGCCGACGCCGGGCGAGCCCGCCGTGTGGCCGCCGGCGTGCGAGCCGCCGTGACCGCCGTGGCTGTTGTGGCCGCCGTGATCGCCGTAGCCGCCGCTGTCGCCGTAGCCCGTCGAAGCACCGCGCCCGCCACCGGGGTTGGCGCACTTGTTGCCCATCGACGGGTTGAGGGCGCCGACGACGTTCACCGTGTTGCCGCAGACGTTCACCGGTACGTGCACCGGCGCCTGCACCGTGTTGCCGGAGAGCACGCCGGGTGAGTCGGTGGCGGAGCCGGCGGCCCCCGCGTCGGCGTGGGCGTAACCGCTCGCCGCGGCGATCACGCCGGTCGCCGCGGCCACTGTCACTAGGCCCTTGCGGGCACCTTGTCGCATTTTATGAATTCCCCCCTGCCTCGGATCCTGACCCTGCATTCACCGCGGAAAAGGCCCGCGGAAAAGGCCGTCGGCCCCGGAGCGCATGGCGCGCGCTCCGGGGCCGACGGAAAGACGACGCCCCTCAGGGAGTCGGCGTCACTTGTTGATGCAGGTGTTGCCGAAGGCGGGGTTCAGCAGCCCGATCACGGAGATCGTGTTGCCGCAGACGTTCACCGGGACGTGCACGGGAACCTGGATCACGTTGCCGGAGATGACACCCGGGGAACCCACGGCAGCGCCCTGGGCACCCGAGTCGGCGGCGGCCAGGCCCGCGCCCGCGAGAACCAGACCACCAGTGGCAACCGCAGCAGCGACGACCTTCTTGAGCATTATTCCTCCTTGTTGGCAATGCGATTCCAAGTAGCGGATCGCATGAGATGTAACGAGGAGGGAGTAATGGAGCTACGAGCTTATCGTCGCATTCACTCTTTTCAGTTGATCTCGCACAGCCGCCCGATTGCCTGAAGCCAGGGCTTCACGACGCGTACGGCTCAGGACGCGTCGATGAAGCGGTCGAGGACGCGGACGCCGAACTGCAGCCCGTCCACCGGCACCCGCTCGTCCACGCCGTGGAACATGCCCGCGAAGTCCAGCTCGGGCGGCAGCTTGAGGGGCGCGAAGCCGAAGCCGCGGATGCCGAGGTCGTCGAAGGACTTGGCGTCGGTGCCGCCGGAGAGCATGTAGGGGACGGCCTTGGCGGTCGGGTCCTCGGCGAGCAGCGAGGACTGCATGGCTTCCACCAGGGCCCCGTCGAAGCTGGTTTCCAGGGCTTTGTCCGAGTGGACGTCCGAGCGGACCACGTTCGGGCCGAGGATCCGGTCGAGGTCGGCGAGGAACTCCTCCTCGTACCCGGGCAGGAAGCGGCCGTCCACGTGTGCGGTGGCCTCGCCGGGGATGACGTTGACCTTGTAGCCGGCGTTCAGCTGGGTCGGGTTGGCGGTGTTGCCGAGGGTCGCGCCGATCAGCTTGGCGATGCCGCCGAGCCGGGCCAGCGTCGACTCCATGTCCTCCGGGTCCAGCTCGGTGCCGAGCGCGTCGCCCAGCTCGTCGAGGAAGGCCCGGGTGGTCTTGGTGACCCGCACCGGGAACCGGTGCCGGCCGAGCCGGGCCACGGCCTCGGACAGCTCGGTGATGGCGTTGTCACGGTGGATCATGGAGCCGTGCCCGGCGGTGCCGGCCACCTTCAGCTTCATCCAGTGCATGCCCTTCTCGGCCGTCTGGATCAGATAGAGCCGCCGCTCCTCGCTCACCGTGAAGGAGAAGCCGCCGACCTCGCTGATCGCCTCGGTGACGCCCTCGAAGAGGCCGGGATGGTTGTCGACCAGGTGCCGGGCGCCCCAGGTGCCGCCGGCCTCCTCGTCGGCGAGGAAGGCCAGCACGATGTCCCGGGGCGGCTTGCGGCCGCTGCGCAGCCGGTCCCGTACGACCGCCAGGGTCATCGCGTCCATGTCCTTCATGTCGACGGCGCCCCGCCCCCACACGCACCCGTCGGCGACCTCGCCGGAGAAAGGGTGGTGGGTCCAGTCGTCGGCGTTGGCCGGTACGACGTCGAGGTGGCCGTGGATGAGGAGGGCGGGCCTGGACGGGTCCGTGCCCTCGATGCGGGCCACCGTCGAGGCGCGGCCCGGGTGGGACTCGAAGATCTCCGGCTCCAGGCCGACCTCGGCGAGCTTCTCGGCGACCCACTCGGCGGCCTTGCGCTCGCCGGGACCGGAGTGGTCCCCGTAGTTGCTGGTGTCGAACCGGATCAGCTCGCGGCAGAGGTCCACGACCTCGTCCTCACCGGTGACGCCCTTGGCCGTGTCCGTCTCGCTCACGTTGCTTCCTCCTGCTGTCACTGCCGGCCGGTCCCCGCCATCCTCTCTCCCCTCCCGGTCCGGGCCCAAGGCCGGTCCCGGCCCGTCACACGCCGTTCACGCCCCGCGAGCCGGAAACAGGGTGTGATCGACCGCCCCCGAAAGCCTGGTAGTGTTTCCTCCGTCGCCGCGAGGGAAACCCGCACGGAACAACTCGCACGACAGACACCTTGTCCGGGTGGCGGAATGGCAGACGCGCTAGCTTGAGGTGCTAGTGCCCTTTATCGGGCGTGGGGGTTCAAGTCCCCCCTCGGACACCACGAAGAAAATCACGAAGAAACACGAAGAAACCCCTGCTGCGCAGGGGTTTCTTGGTTTTGGAGCGGTGTCGGGGCAGAGCGCGGGCGGCCACCTCGCGGGTGGACGCCGCTCTCTCAGCCGAGGCCGTCCAGGCCGCCTATTCGGCCCTCACGGAGGACCACGGCGGAGGTGAACGCGCGGAGCGTGGCGCGGTCCAGCAGGAGCGCGGGCCCGTCGGGCCGCTTGCTGTCGCGGACGGCGACCGTCGCCTCGTCGACGATCCCGCATTCCACGCAGTCGGACTGTGATGCGGACGCCGAGGACTTCCACCAGGACACCGGCAGAGTCGACGCGTCGTCAACGTGCTTCATTCGCTATTCGTTCTTCCTTATCTGGGTGATCAGTTCCACCGACGCCTCGACGGACTCGGCGGCAGACGTGAGGCGTTGCCACGCGGCCCGGTGCGTGGAGACCCGATCACGTTCCTCGATGTACAGGGCGGAGGTCAGCCCTTCCTGGTGGACGACGTCCAGGTCCGTGTGCGGACCGAAGCCCAGGATGCTGAAGGTGCCGGTGAGCCCGGCGTGCAGGGGAGCGTCCGATCTCAACACCTGGATGTTGATGTTCGGGCGCCGCCCCATCGTAAGCAGGCGCCCCAACTGCTCGTACATCAGGGCGGGATCCTCGGTGGTGGAGCGCAGGGCCTGTTCGGAGACGATCGCCCAGAGCGCCAGCGGGTCGCTGTCCCGGGTGAGGACGGCCTGGCGTGCCAGCCGTACCTCGACGAGCGCGTCGACCCGTGCCTCGACCGCCTCGGACATGGCGGTCGCCCGGATGATCTCGCGGGCGTACTCGGCGGTCTGGAGCAGTCCGGGGACCATGCCCAGCTGCCAGGTGGAGACCGTCTCGGCCTCCGCCTCCAGGCTGATCAGGTCCTCGTACACCGGGGTGAGGACACCCCGGTACGAGTGCCACCAGTCGCGCCGGCCGCCCTCCTTGGTGAGGGTGATCAGGGCCGCGCGCAGCTCGTCGCTGACGTCGCGGCCGAGTTCGCCGTACAGGTGGAGCAGCGCCTGGATGTCCGCTGCCTTGGGGGCCGTCTTGCCGGTCTCCATCCGGGAAAGCTTGGAGGAGACGAACGCGCCCTCGGAGTGCTCGGCGACCTCGTCGAGGGTGAGTTCGCCGCGCAGTTCGCGCAACTTCGCACCGAGCCGTCGCCGGCGCACCGTGGGCGTGCTCACGGATTCCCCCTTCTCTCCGGTGAACTGCCCGACAGTCTGCCCGTGCCGCCCCGACCCCCGCCACCGGCTGACGACTTGTGCCGCAAGTCTCTCGACTCGATGCGCAATATTTCACATCCGGTGGGACGTATTGCGATCGACTGTGCCGTGAAGGCACCATGAATGCGGGAAATACGACAGCGACCGCACTCGCATGGCGAACTACCGTGCCTGCGTTGGGACATGCCCGTGAGGGGATGCACATGATCGAACGCCAGCGGAGCACCACGACCGAACCCCGCCCCCTGCAAGTCGCCCCGCCGCCGGTCCTGTTACTGGCCAGCGAGCCTCAGTCGGCCAAAGCCGCCCGGCTGTTCGTGAGCGACTTCATCGCGCACCACACCCCCGACGCCTCCCGCGACCACATCGACGCGGTCGCCCTGGTCACCTGCGAGCTGGTCACCAACTCCCTGCGCTACGAGACCGACCCGGACGACCCGGTCCGGCTCCTCATCGACACCGACGGCTCCCGGACCCGGGTCGAGGTGCACGACCCGCTGGGCCGCCATCCCCGACTGAGGCCCATCTCGGTCGAACGGGACCGCGGGCGCGGCCTGCTGATCCTCGACGCGCTCTGCTCGGGCCGCTGGGGTGTGGGCAACCTGCCCTGGGGCAAGTCCATCTGGGCCGAGGTCAGCGCCGTGTGACACCCGGCGCCCCGTGACGTCTCCTCCGCCCCCATGGCGACGGCCGGTTCCGCGGCGATCTCTCCCCCCTCTTCGCCGCCGGGCCGGCCGTTGTCGTACGGGCCGCCGGACACATGGAGTTGGCCTGCCTCACGCTGTGTGGCCCATCTCTCGCCGTGCACGGAGAATCCCTGGTCAGGAGTGTCTTAGGATTCAAGGGACTGCTCCGAACGGCTGCCTTCGGGTGGCCGCGAGATGAACGGGAGCCTAGCGTCGTACTAATATTTCCGGCTTGTTACCTAGCCGGAGCCGGACAACCCCAGGCAGACCTGCGGGCCCGCCGGCACCCCGGAGGTTCCGGGAACGAGACGCGAGGACCGGATGGCAGCGATTGACGAGAGCAGTGCTCTCGGCCTGCTCGACGATGAGATCCGCGAGGAGTTCGGGGACACGGCACGATTCTCGGCCGGGGCGGCGGCCTCGCCGCGCACCCTGGTGGACGTCTTCGAGGCGACGGTTCGGGCACACCCCGACGAGCCCGCGCTGGACGACGGCACCACCCAGCTCACCTACCGCGCGCTCGCCATAGAGGTGGCGCGGCTGCGGCGGCGGCTGGCCGAGGCCGGCATCGGGCTCGGCGACCGCGTGGGCGTCCGGGTGCCGTCCGGGACCAACGACCTCTACATCGCCGTGCTCGGCGTGCTCGCGGCCGGCGCCGCCTACGTGCCCGTCGACGCCGAGGACCCGGACGAGCGGGCCGCACTGGTGTTCGGCGAGGCGGAGGTGGCGGCCGTCCTCGGCGAGGGGCTGCACATCGACGTACGCCACGAGTCCGAGAAGCCCGCCGGCCGGCCCGGCGCCGAGCACGACGCCTGGATCATCTTCACCTCCGGTTCCACCGGCAAGCCCAAGGGCGTCGCCGTCACCCACCGCAGCGCCGCCGCCTTCGTGGACGCCGAGGCCGCGCTCTTCCTGACCGAGGAGCCGATCGGCCCCGGCGACCGGGTCATGGCGGGCCTCTCGGTGGCCTTCGACGCCTCCTGCGAGGAGATGTGGCTGGCCTGGCGCTACGGCGCCTGCCTGGTACCCGTGCCGCGCTCCCAGGTGCGCTCCGGCGCCGACCTCGGCCCCTGGCTGGTCGAGCAGGAGATCACCGTCGTCTCGACCGTGCCCACCCTGGCCGCGCTCTGGGAGCCGGAGACCCTCAACGACGTCCGCCTCCTCATCTTCGGCGGCGAGGCCTGCCCGCCCGAGCTGGCGCAACGGCTGGTGACCGAGGGCCGCGAGGTCTGGAACACCTACGGCCCCACCGAGGCCACCGTCGTCGCCTGCGCCGCCCTGATGACCGGCGAGGAGCCGATCCGCATCGGGCTGCCGCTGAACGGCTGGGAGCTCGCCGTCGTGGACGACTCGGGCGTGCCCGTGTCCCTGGGCGAGAGCGGCCAGCTGGTGATCGGCGGGGTCGGCCTCGCCCGGTACCTGGACGCCGAGAAGGACGCGGAGAAGTACGCGCCGCTGGAGTCGCTGGGCTGGGAGCGGGCGTACCGCAGCGGCGACCTGGTGCGCGCCGACCGCGAGGGGCTGGTGTTCCTCGGGCGTGCCGACGAGCAGATCAAGCTCGGCGGCCGCCGGATCGAGCTGGGCGAGGTCGACGCGGCTCTCCAGGCGCTCCCCGGTGTCGCGGGCGCCGCGGCGGCCGTACGGACCGCGCGCAGCGGCAACCAGCTCCTGGTCGGCTATGTCGTCACCCAGGACGGCTGGGACCACGCGGCGGCCGTCGAGAAGCTCCGCACCGAGCTGCCCGCCGCCCTCGTCCCGCTCCTCGCGCCGGTCACCGAGCTGCCCACCCGCACCTCCGGCAAGGTCGACCGCAACGCCCTGCCCTGGCCCCTGGAGGGCCTGGAGACCGGCGGCCCGGCCGAGCAGCTGTACGGCACCGAGGCCTGGGTCGCCGAGCAGTGGACCGAGGTCCTCGGCATCCCGGTGTCCGGCGCCTCCGACGACTTCTTCGCGATCGGCGGCGGCAGCCTGTCCGCCGCCCAGCTCACCACCCGGCTGCGCACCCGCTACCCGAGCGCGGCCGTCCTCGACATCTACCAGCAGCCGGTGCTGCGCAAGCTGGCCCGCCGGCTGGAGGAGTCGGTGCAGGACGACGGCACCGAGCGCACCATCGCGCCGGTGCCGCGCGGCGCCCAGCTGGTGCAGCTGCTGCTCCTGCTCCCCCTGTTCACCCTCCTCGGGCTGCGCTGGACGGTGGTCCTCGCCGCGCTCGGCAACGTGCTCGGCGGCTACGGCTGGCTGCCCACCGCGCCCTGGTGGCTGGTCGGCCTCGGGGCCCTGGCCCTGTTCACCCCGCCCGGCCGGATCACGGTCGCGGCCGGTGGCGCGCGGCTCCTCCTGCGGGGCGTGAAGCCCGGCACGTATCCGCGCGGCGGCTCCGTCCACCTGCGGCTGTGGGCGGCGGAGCGGCTGGCCGAGTTCGCCGGGGCGACCACGCTGACCGGGTCCTGGCTGGAGCGGTACGCGCGGGCGCTCGGCGCCAAGATCGGTCCCGAGGTGGACCTGCACTCGCTGCCGCCGGTCACCGGCCTGCTCAGGGTCGGGCGCGGTGCGGCCGTCGAGTCCGAGGTGGACCTGTCCGGCTCCTGGCTGGACGGCGACCGGCTGGTGATCGGCCCGGTCCGGATCGGCGCCCACGCGGTCGTCGGCACCCGCAGCATGCTCTTCCCGGGCGCCCGCGTCGGCAAGCGCGCCGAGGTGGCCCCCGGCTCGGCGGTCACCGGGCAGATCCCGACCGGCCAGCGCTGGGCCGGCGCCCCCGCGGTCAAGCTGGGCAAGGCCAAGCGGAACTGGCCCAAGCACCGGCCGCAGCGCGGCACCCACTGGCGGGTGATGTACGGCCTGACCGGCCTCGGGCTCAGCGCGCTTCCGGTGCTCTCCGGTGCCGCCGCGCTGCTGGTCGCCGGGCGTTTCGTGGCCCCCGGCGACGGCCTGGCCGAAGCACTGCGGGGCGCGGCGGTCGCGCTGGTCCCGGCCACGCTGGCCTTCGGGCTGGCGTACGCGCTGCTGATCCTGGTCTCCGTACGGCTGCTGAGCCTCGGGCTGCGCACCGGCACGTACCCGACGCACAGCAGGACCGGCTGGCAGGCGTGGACCGTGTCCCAGCTGATGGACCGCTCCCGCGAGACCCTGTTCCCGCTGTACGCGGGCCTGGTCACGCCGGTGTGGCTGCGGCTGCTCGGGATGCGCATCGGGCGCGGGGCCGAGGTCTCGACCGTGCTCGCGCTGCCGAGCCTGACGACGGTCGGCGAGGGCGCGTTCCTGGCCGACGACACGCTGACCGCGCCGTACGAGCTCGGTGGCGGGTATGTGCGGATAGGGCGTGCTGAGATCGGGCGGCGGGCGTTCCTCGGGAACTCCGGGATGACCGCGCCGGGCCGCAGCGTGCCGGACGGCGGTCTGGTGGGCGTGCTGTCGGCGACCCCGAAGAAGGCCAAGAAGGGCACGTCGTACCTGGGGCTGCCGCCGGTGAAGCTGCCGCGCAGCGCGGCCGACGGCGACCAGAGCCGGACGTACGAGCCGCCGGCCCGGCTGCTGTGGGCGCGGGCCCTGGTGGAGACCTGCCGGATCGTGCCGGTGCTGTGCTCCGTGGCGCTGGCCGGGCTGACGGTGGCCGCGCTGTGCGCGCTGGGTGCCTGGGCGCCGCTCCTGTCGGGGCTGGTGCTGCTCGGTGCCGGAGCGGTCGCCGGCCTGGTCTCGGTGCTGGCCAAGTGGACGCTGGTCGGGCGGCACCGCAGCGGGGAGCACCCGCTGTGGAGCTCGTTCGTGTGGCGCAACGAGCTGGCGGACACGTTCGTCGAGGTGCTGGCGGTGCCGTGGCTGGCCGGTTCGGTGCCGGGTACGCCGGTGATGACGGCCTGGCTGCGGGGCCTCGGCGCCCGTATCGGCAAGGGCGTCTGGGTGGAGAGCTACTGGCTGCCGGAGACGGATCTGGTCACACTGGAGGACGCGGCCACCGTGAACCGCGGCTGTGTACTGCAGACTCACCTCTTCCACGACCGGATCTTGCGGACGGATACTGTTGTTCTCCGTGAGGGCGCCACACTGGGTCCTGGCGGGATCGTGCTGCCCGGCAGCACGATCGGGGCCCGTACGACCCTGGGGCCCGCGTCGCTCGTCATGGCGGCGGAGTCGGTTCCCGACGACACCCGCTGGCTCGGCAACCCGATCGAGGCATGGCGTCCCTGAGCGCGGACCGTCCGGTGGTGGCCGCGGGCATCGGCGCACCGAGGGACGGTTCGAGCACAGCGCAGGGAGCGAACGCGGAAGTGTCAGTGCAGCAGTCAGCGGGTCCGGACCCGTACTTCCCGGACAACGGCGATTCCCGGTACCGGGTGCATCGCTATGAGCTCACGCTGGACTACCGGCCAGGACCCAACCGACTGTCCGGCGCGGTCCGGATCAACGCCATCGCGGGCCGGGCGGCCCTGGGCGAGTTCCAGCTGAACCTGGCCGACTTCAAGATCGGCCGGATCCGGGTGGACGGCCGCCAGCCGCACTGGACGCACCGGGGCGGCCGGCTGCGGGTCAAGCCCGCGAAGCCGCTGCGCGCCGGGGCCGCCTTCACCGTGGAGATCCACTGGTCGGGCAACCCGAAGCCGGTGAACAGCCCGTGGGGCGGGATCGGCTGGGAGGAGCTGACGGACGGCGCGCTGGTGGCCAGCCAGCCGATCGGCGCGCCCTCCTGGTTCCCGTGCAACGACCGGCCGGCCGACAAGGCGTCGTACCTGCTCTCGGTCACCTGCCCGTCGGCGTACTCGGTGGTGGCCGGCGGCCGGCTGCTCACGCGGACCACGAAGGCGTCCACGACGACCTGGGTGTACGAGCAGGCGGCACCGACGTCGAGCTATCTGGTGAGCCTCGCGATCGGCAAGTTCCAGACGGTGCTCCTCGGCGACCCGGGCTTCGGCGGGATCCCGATGCACGGGCACATACCGGCACAGCTGCTCCCGGAGTTCTCCCGGGACTTCGCGCGGCAGCCCGCGATGATGGACCTGTTCCAGCGGCTGTTCGGGCCGTACCCGTTCGACGAGTACGCGGTGGTCGTCGCCGACGAGGAGTTCGATGTCCCCGTCGAGGCACAGGGGTTGTCGCTGTTCGGCGCCAACCACGTGGACGGGGCGCGGGGTTCGGAGCGGCTGGTCGCACACGAGCTGGCGCACCAGTGGTTCGGCAACAGCGTGTCCATCGCCGACTGGCGGCACATCTGGCTGAACGAGGGGCTCGCCAAGTACGCGGAGTGGCTCTGGTCGGAGCGGTCCGGCGGCCGTAGCGCGCAGCAACTGGCCGCCATCGCGCACCGGATGCTCTCCGGGCTGCAGCAGGACATCCGGATCGCCGCCCCGGGCAAGAAGTCGATGTTCGACGACCGGCTCTACGAGCGGGGCGGGGTGACGATCCACGCGGTCCGCTGCGCGCTCGGCGACGAGCGGTTCTTCCACATGCTGCGGGCGTGGGCGGGGCTGCACCGGGGCGGGTCCGTGACGACCGCGATGTTCACGGCCCACGTCAACCGGTTCGCGGACGAGCCGCTGGACGGTCTCCTGGACGCCTGGGTGCACCGCACGGCGCTGCCCGCGCTGCCCACCCTGGCCGTCCCGGCGCGTCCGGCCCAGCCGCCCACCAACGCCGAGTCGGCGTAGGGGGGCGGGTCCGTGGCAGCGAAGCGCTCCCGGCAGCGGCGCTCCCCGTCCTGTCCGTGCGGTCTCGCGGAGACGTACGAGAACTGCTGCGGCCGGTTCCACCGCGGCGAGGCGGCGGCGCCGACCGCGGAGGCGCTGATGCGTTCGCGCTACAGCGCGTTCGTCCGGCTCGACGAGCCGTACCTGCTGCGCACCTGGCATCCCCGGACCCGGCCTGCCGGGCTCGACCTGGACCCCGGGATGCGGTGGACCGGCCTGGAGATCCTGGCGGCGGCCGAGGGCTCGCCCTTCCACGCCACCGGCACGGTGACCTTCCGCGCCTCGTTCCGGGACGGCTCGCTGCTGGAGCGCAGCAGGTTCGAGCGGGTAGACGGGGCCTGGGTGTACCTGGACGGGGAGTTCCCGGAACAGTAAGGCCGAGCAGTAGGGCCGCGGCGGCGCTACGGAGCCAGGATGTCCAGTTCCTGGAGGGCGCCAGCGGTGATCTCGCGGGTCAGCTGTTCCGCGCGGGGCGCGTCGCCCTCGCGGACCGCCTCCGCGAGCTGGACATGGAGGGTGACGGCGGCCGGGTCGGGGTCCTCGAACATGACCTCGTGCTGGGTACGGCCCGAGAGGACCTCGGCCACGACGTCACCGAGCCGGGCGAACATCTCGTTGCCCGAGGCCGCCAGGATCACCCGGTGGAAGGCCACGTCGTGGAACAGGTACCCCTCCAGCTCGTGGCCGCGTGAGTGGGCCACCATGCCGAGGGCGCACTCGGTGAGCTCGGCGCACTGCGCGGCCGTGGCGTGCCGGGCCGCCAGGCCGGCCGCGACCGGCTCGATCGCCGAGCGCAGCACGGTGAGCGAGCGCAGCTGGTGCGGGCGGTCGGCGCCGGCCAGGCGCCAGCGGATGACCTGCGGGTCGTAGACGTTCCACTCGGCCTTGGGGCGGACGGTGACGCCCACCCGGCGGCGGGACTCGACCAGGTGCATGGATTCGAGGACCCGGACCGCCTCGCGCATCACGGAGCGTGACACCTCGAAGTGCTGGGCGAGTTCGTCGGTGCGCAGAACGCTGCCCGGCGGGTACTCGCCCGCGGTGATGGCGGGGCCGAGGGCGTCCAGTACTCGGCCGTGCAGGCCCCGGCCCGGTGTGCTCATGCACTCAGCGTACCGAGTGGATCACTGGGCCAAAAAGTCAGACTTATTTGTCACAGACTCTTGAATTCGTCGTACCTAATGGGTTTCAGTGAGGCCGACACCGGATGTCGTACGCCGGTGTCGCTCATCGTGGAAGGACAGCGAGGCAGTGATGCGGACCCCTCACGTCGTCGTGGTGATGGGCGTCGCCGGCACGGGCAAGACCACGATCGGTCCCCTGCTCGCCGCCCGGCTCGGCGTCCCGTACGCCGAGGGCGACGACTTCCACCCGCCGGCCAACATCGCCAAGATGTCGGCCGGTCACCCGCTCGACGACGCCGACCGGTGGCCGTGGCTGGACGCCATCGGCGCCTGGGCGCACGGGCGGTCGGGACTCGGCGGGGTCGTCAGCAGCTCCGCGCTGAAGCGGTCGTACCGCGACCGGCTCCGGGCCGCGGCCCCCGGCATCGTGTTCCTGCACCTGACCGGCGACCGGCGGCTCATCGAGGACCGGATGTCGCACCGGCAGGGCCACTTCATGCCGACCGCGCTGCTGGACTCCCAGTTCGCCACGCTCCAGCCGCTGGAGGCGGACGAGCCGGGTGTCGCCGTGGACGTCTCGGGCGGCCCCGAGGAGATCACCGCCCGGGCCGTACGGGCGCTGGACGCGCTGCCCGACCTCACCCCGCAGTAACTCCCCCTTATCCCTCCCCCGTCATCGCAAGGAACCCCCGTGACCAGACTCAGTGTCGAGATGCTGGCAGCGGACACCGTCGCGCCCATCACCTCGGCCGGACACGCCCGGCTCGGTATCGCCGTCCTGCTGGGCTTCGCCGTCATCGTCCTGCTCATCACCAAGTTCAAGCTGCACGCCTTCCTGGCGCTCACCATCGGCTCGCTCGCGCTCGGCGTGTTCGCCGGGGCGCCGCTCGACAAGGCCATCACCAGCTTCACCACCGGGCTCGGCGCCACCGTCGCCGGCGTGGGTGTCCTGATCGCGCTCGGGGCGATCCTGGGCAAGCTGCTGGCCGACTCCGGCGGCGCCGACCAGATCGTCGACACGATCCTCGACAGGGCCGGCGGCCGGGCGATGCCCTGGGCGATGGTGCTGATCGCCTCCGTGGTCGGGCTGCCGCTCTTCTTCGAGGTCGGCATCGTGCTGCTGATCCCGGTGGTGCTGATGGTCGCCAAGCGCGGCAACTACTCCCTGATGCGCATCGGCATTCCGGCGCTGGCCGGTCTGTCCGTGATGCACGGCCTGGTGCCGCCGCACCCCGGCCCGCTGGTCGCGATCGACGCGGTCCACGCGAACCTGGGCGTGACCCTGGCCCTCGGTGTGCTGGTCGCGATCCCGACCGTGATCATCGCCGGCCCGCTGTTCTCGAAGGTCGCCGCCCGCTGGGTGGACGTGCAGGCCCCCGACCGGATGCTCCCGCAGCGCCCGTCCGAGGAACTGGAGAAGCGCCCCGGCTTCGGCGCCACCCTCGCCACCATCCTGCTGCCGGTCGTCCTGATGCTGTCCAAGGCGCTGGTGGACATCGTCGTCGACGACCCGGCGCACACCGTCCAGCGCGTCTTCGACGTCGTCGGCTCCCCGCTGATCGCGCTGCTCGCGGCCGTCATCGTCGGCATGTTCACGCTGGGCCGGCCGGCCGGGTTCTCCCGGGACCGGATCTCGCAGACCGTCGAGAAGGGGCTCATGCCCATCGCCGGCATCCTCCTCATCGTCGGCGCGGGCGGCGGCTTCAAGCAGACGCTGATCGACTGCGGGGTCGGCCAGATGATCCTGGAGGTCTCCAAGGACTGGTCGATCCCGGCCCTGCTGCTGGCCTGGCTGATCGCGGTCGCGATCCGGCTGGCGACGGGTTCGGCGACGGTGGCCACGGTGTCGGCGGCCGGCCTGGTGGCCCCGCTGGCGGCCGACATGTCCACCGCCCACACCGCCCTCCTCGTCCTGGCCATCGGCGCGGGCTCGCTGTTCTTCAGCCACGTCAACGACGCGGGATTCTGGCTGGTCAAGGAGTACTTCGGCCTGTCCGTCGGCCAGACCCTCAAGACCTGGTCGGTCATGGAAACGATCATCTCGGTGGTCGCGGGCGGCCTGGTGCTGCTGCTGTCCCTGGTGATCTAGGGGCAGGACGGGAAGGGAGTCCGACGGTGCGGCCGGTGCGGCACCGCCGGACTCCGCCGTCTCGGCTGATCGCCGTTGCGGCGGGATGGCCATTGCGGCGGGATGAGGGGGCGGCGGCTTCCGCAGTTCTCCTCGCCGCAACGGCGATCAGCCACGACGGTGGTGTCCGGCGGTACCGGATGTGCCGTCGGAGTGCTGCGGGCGGGACGCACAAGTCCCGCTCTACTCTCCGCCGCAACGGCGATCAGCCACGACGGTGGTGTCCGGCGGTGCCCGAGACGCCGTCGGCATGCGTTCGGCGGCGTCTCGCGGCTACGGCCGCCACAGCGGATGCTCGCGTTTGGCCCATTCGCGGCTTACCGTGCCCGTGCGCAGGCCTCGTCTCGCCTCCGGGTCGCCGAGGGCCATGCCGACGTGGCCGGCGAGGACGATGCCGATGGTGAGGGCCAGCCAGTCGTGGACGAAGGTGGCCGAGGTGCGCCACATCAGCGGGGTGAGGTGGGTGAACCACATCAGGAGACCCGTGGCGAGCATGACGAGGGTGGCGCCGGCGATCCAGTTCGCGTAGATCTTCTGGCCGGCGTTGAACTTGCCCGCCGGGCGCGAGGACGGGCGCTTGTCGCGGCTCAGGGCGGCGGCCAGCCACAGCTTGTCGTGGGGGCCGAAGCGGTTCAGGAAGCCGAGGTCCCTGCGGAAGGCGCGGGAGGCGAGGCCCAGGACGACCGGGACGGGCAGGGCGAGGCCCGCGCACTCGTGGATGCGGACGACCAGTTCCCGGCGGCCGACGAGGATCGCCAGCTGCGGGATGTAGAGGCAGGCGGCCGTCGCGACGCACAGGCCCATCAGCAGCGCCGTCGTGCGGTGGATCCAGCGCTCGGCCGGGGTGAAGCGGTGCAGCCGGTCCGTGGCGGCCGGCGCCTCAGTTCGTAGGCTCATCGTCACGTCCGTTCGAACGGCCGACCCAGGCGTCGACGTCGTAGCCGAGCCTCTCCCAGTAGCCCGGTTCGACCTTGTCAGTGACCGTGATGCCGGAGAGCCACTTGGCCGATTTGTAGAAGTACATGGGGGCGACGTAGAGGCGGACCGGGCCGCCGTGGTCGTGGGTGATGGCCTTGTTCTGCATGCGCAGCGCGACCAGGACGTCCGGCCGGCGCGCCTGGTCGAGGGTGAGGCTCTCGGTGTAGGCGCCGTCGAAGCAGGTGAAGTGGATCGCCTTGGCGGTGTCCCGGACGCCCGCGAGGTCCAGCAGGTGGGAGAGGCGGACGCCCGAGAAGGGGGTGTCGGGGACCCGCCAGCCGGTCACGCACTGGACGTCCTTGACCAGCCGGGTCTGCGGCAGGGCCCGCAGCTCGTCCAGGGTGTACGTGTTCGGCTTGTCGACGAGCCCGTCGATCTTCAGCTGGTAGTTCGCGGCGGTCTTGTCCGGCACGGACCCGGTCACCGAGTAGTACCGGAAGCCGCCGCCGTTCGGGAGCAGGCCGGTCAGACCCGTGGGGTCCTTGCCGGAGAACGCACCGAGCACCGTGTCGGTCATGCGTTGCAGCACCGGGGCGGTCACCAGGCCGAGCGCGCCGAGACCGATGGTGCCGAGGAACACCCGGCGGCCGACCGGGGTGCCCTCCTCGGCGCGCCGCGGCTCCTCGGACTGTTCAGAGTTCACGCATTCATTCGAACACCGTCGGGGCGTGTTCGGCCACGGAATCCGGCGGCCGTAAGGAATCCACAACCTCTTCTCATGAATGTCCCGTCAGCCTCCCCGCGTCCGGTCCCGGGCCGCCCGGAACGCCTCGCACGGGTCGCGGTCCGGGTACGACCAGGGTGCCGTGGTGGCATGGCGGCCGATCCGCTGGAACAGGGCCGCGGCCTCGGCGTACCGGCCGGCGCCGAAGGTGGCGTGGGCGAGGTGGTTGAGGTCGAGGTAGCGGCGGGGATGCTCCTCGATCCCCCACTCCAGCCACCAGTCGAAGGCGGCGCCCAGGGCGCGCAGCGCCGACGACTCGGTCCAGTGCCCGGCGGCGGCCGGGTCGGCGGGGGCCCGGCCGGTGGCGGCCAGCACCCGGTGGCGTTCGGTGTACGCGACGACCGGCAGGACGGCGAGCGGGGAGTCGGCCGGGGCCTCGGCCGCCGCGCGCTCCGCGAAGGCGCACAGTTCGTACGTGCCGTGGGCTTCGGTCTCCGCGATCCGGGCCGCCATCAGGTGATGGGCGTGGTGGTGCTCGGGGTGCCGGCGGCGCACCTCGGCGAAGGCGCGGCGCGTCTCCTCGTCGGTGCCCAGGCGGCGGGCGAGCAGCAGGAGGCCGAGCCAGGGGGTGGGGTCGGCGGGGGCGAGCGCGGCGGCACCGGCGCAGGCCTCGCGGGCCCGCTCCGGCTCCTCCTTGCCGCGCAGGGCGCGCCGGACCAGGGTCAGGGCGTACAGGGCGGCGGCACCGGCGGAGCCGGGCTCGGCAAGCAGCCACTCGCGGGCCCAGGCGATGGCGTAGGGCTCGCGGGCGAGGACGGTGACCCGGTGGCCGCGGCGGTCCCAGTCCTCACCCGTGTGGAGCAACAGGGAGCGGGCCGACTGCCAGCGGCCCTGGGCCAACGCGGCTCGCGCGGAGATGAGTTCGGCGTCGCCGAGGGCGTCGTCGGGACAGTGCTCGCACCCGGGGTGCGCTGTCGCGCGGGGAGCTTCGGCGACGGCCGGGCCGGGGCCGGTGAGGGCCGGGCCTGGGCCTAAGAGGGGCGGGGTTGGGGGCACCGCGGAACTTCCTGGTTGTCGGGCTGCCATCGGCCGATCACGCACAGCAAACCCCCAGCCAAGACTTTGCGTCAAGCTGAACGGGGCTCGTACTCTGTTCAACTACCCTGTGAGAAGCGGAACTTGACGCGCGCCTGGGCCGGGTTGGCGTACGGTGGCCGTGGGGCTCAGGGTTCCGGTTGTGGCGTACGCCATGGCGCGGGCCGCCCGGGCGTCGGACCATGGCCGTAGGGTCCCGCCGCCGCCCCGATCCGCCCACCGTGACCGACCCCGGGCGGCGTGACCGAGTCAACCGCCCGGTTCCGGGTACTCCGGAGCAATCCCCACCGGGGAGCGCTACAGTCGGCCACTACGCACTCCGTAGCCCGGCCGCAGATCGAGGTACGCAGCGTGTCCGTTCTGGTTCTGATTCTCGCCGTGAGTGCCGCCTGTTGCCTGGGCTTCGGGTTCGTACTCCAGCAGAACGTCGCCCAGAAGGCACCGCTCAGCGACTTCCTGTCGCCCCGGCTGCTGCTCGACCTGATGCGGGTGCCGCGCTGGCTCGGCGGCATCGGCCTGATGGTGGCCGGCATGATCCTCGGCGCGGTCGCCCTCGGCAAGGGCGAGATCTCCCTCGTCGAGCCGCTGCTCGCGACGAACCTGCTGTTCGCCCTCGCGCTCTCCCGGCACCAGACCAGGCATCCCCTCAGCCACCAGGGCTGGGCGGGCCTCATCCTGCTCGCGGGCGGGGTGACCACGTTCATCCTGGCGGGCCAGCCCCACGGCGGCGACGCCGTCACCAACCCGGCGCGCCACTGGCTGATCATCGGCGTGACGGTCGGCATAGCCCTGCTCCTGACGACCTACGCCAAACGCTCCCGGCTCAGCTCGGGCCCCACCCTGCTCGCCCTCGCCGCCGGCCTGCTCTACGGCGTCCAGGACGCGCTGACCCGGGTCACCGGCACCCGGTTCTCCGAGGGCGGCATCATGGAGGTGCTGACCGGCTGGCAGCCGTACGGCGTGCTGGTCCTCGGGGTCACCGGGCTGATCCTCGTGCAGAGCGCCTTCGAGACGGCCGAGCTGCGCAACTCGCTGCCCGCGCTCACCGCGGCCCAGCCGCTCGCCGGGATCCTCTGCGGGGTCGGCTTCCTCGGGGACAAGCTGCGCACCGACACCGGGGCGCTGGCCTGGGAGGCGGCGGGCCTCGCGGCGATCGTGGCGGGCATCGTGCTGCTCGGACTGCATCCGGCGATGCCGCGCGGTACGGCGCCCAAGGAGCCCTCGCTGGACCTCCAGCCGCGCTGACGCCGACGGCCGGCCGCCTGCTTGGATGGCGGCATGAGCGCTGCTGACGAAATCCTCGACATCGTCGACGAGAACGACCAGGTCATCGGGCAGTCCCCGCGCGGCGAGGCGTACGCCCGCGGCCTGCGCCACCGCTGCGCCTTCATCCTGGCCCGCGACGCCGCCGGCCGCGTCTTCGTGCACCGCCGCACCGCGACCAAGCTGGTCTTCCCCTCCCTGTACGACATGTTCGTCGGCGGTGTGGTCGGCGCGGGCGAGTCCTACGACGACGCGGCGCTGCGGGAGGCCGAGGAGGAACTGGGCGTGAGCGGTCTCCCCCGGCCGACGTTCCTCTTCAAGTTCCTCTACCGCAACGATGTCGGGCACAGCTGGTGGTCGGCGGTGTACGAGGTGCGCTGCGAGCTGCCGGTGCGGCCGCAGGTGGAGGAGGTGGCGTGGCACGCCTTCCTGACCGAGGAGGAGCTGGTGTCACGGCTCGGGGAGTGGGAGTGGGTGCCGGACGGGCTGGCGGCGTGGGAGCGGCTGCGGGTCCATCGGGGCTGAGGTCGGGGGGTGGGGACGCTCACCGGCGCTTGCCGGGTGCCGCCGCGAAGAAGCCGCGACTGCGGCGCCCCGTGAGGGGCGCGGGGAACTGCGCGACCAGCCCCCACGCACCCGCAGCCGAACGACCACGGCGACCCCCCGGGTAGGCTTCCTGCACGTGATCGGATTCGCGCGGAACGTCCGCCTGTGGTTCGCCCCCGAGGCCGTGCGGCAGGAGGGCACGACCCCCGACTACCGTTTCTCCCTCGCCAACGAGCGGACCTTCCTCGCCTGGCTGCGCACCGCCCTCGCCCTCATCGGCGGCGGCTTCGCCGTGGACCAGTTCCTGCCCGACCTCGGCCGCGGCTGGCGCATCGGCCTCGCCCTCGCGCTCCTCGCCGCGGGCGTCCTGTGCTCGCTGCGCGCCGTGAACCACTGGATGCGCTGCGAGCGGGCGATGCGGCGCGGCGAGGACCTGCCGGTGTCCCGGTTCCCGGCGCTGCTGAGCGTGGTCATCGCGGTGGTCGCCGTCGCGATGGTCGTCGTCGTGCTCGTCGGGTGGGAGGGGTGACGGAACCGGCCCGCGACCCCGGGCTCCAGCCGGAGCGGACGCGGCTGGCCTGGCGCCGTACGACCCTGTCGGCGACGGTCGCCGCCATACTCGCGGCGAAGACCGCGCTGCACGGCAGCACCTCGGCCGCCGGCGTCGTCGCCTGCGCCGCCTGCTGCGTGCTGTGGCTGGGTTTCCTCCTGGTCGCCCACCGCCGTATCCGCGCCCTCGCGGTCACCGGCCGCCCCTCGGCGCTCACGCCCCGGCAGGCGGCCGGGGCGGTGCTGTGCACGGTCGCCGTCGCCCTGTGCGCCGCCGCACTGGTCGTGTAGCCACTGCGCCCGGCGCCCCGGCTCAGCCCTCCTCCGGCCAGTCCACGGTGACCACCACCTTGCCCCGGGTGTGCCCCTCCTGGCTGCGGCGCTGCGCGTCGGCCGCCGCCTTCAGCGGGAACGTCTCGGTGACATGGACGGTCAGCGCGCCCTGTTCCGCGAGCGCGGTGAGCCGGGTCAGGTCCCCGGCGTCGGGCCGCGCCCAGCAGTAGCGGCCCCCGAAGTCGACGACGTCCGGGTCGGCGATCGAGGCCATCCGGCCCTCGGGGGCGAGCAGGTTCGCCGAGACGGTCAGGGCCTCCCCGCCGACGGTGTCGAAGACGGCGGCCACGCCCTCCGGGGCCAGTCCCCGCACGCGTTCGGCCAGGCCCGGTCCGTAGGCCACCGGCTCGCCGCCGAGGCCCCGGACGAAGTCGTGGTTGCGCTCGCTCGCGGTGCCGACGACCCGGGCGCCGAGGTGGGCCGCGATCTGGACGGCGAGGGAGCCGACCCCGCCGGCGGCGGCGTGCACCAGGACCGTCTCGCCCCGCTTGACCTCCAGGGTGTGGACCAGCACCTGGTAGGCGGTGAGGCCGGCCAGCGGCAGCCCGGAGGCCTGTTCGAAGGTGAGGTTGCGCGGCTTGCGGGCGAGGGTGCGCACCGGGGCGGCGACGTACTCGGCGAGGGTGCCCCGGGAGAGGAAGTCCTCGCGGACGTAGCCGATCACCTCGTCGCCGACCGCGAACTCGGTGACGGCCTGGCCGGGCTGGACGACGACGCCGGAGACGTCCCAGCCGGGGATCACCGGGAAGACGGGGTCCAGGATGCCGTGCAGATGGCCCTCACGGCACTTCCAGTCGACCGGGTTCACGGCCGCCGCCCGGATCTTCACCAGCACCGAGTCGGGGCCGACCTTCGGGTCCTTGACCTCGCCGTACTCCAGCACCTCGGGGCCGCCGTACCGGCTGTAGCTGATGCCTTTCATGCAAATGACCCTCCGGGGTACTCGGACGCCACGCAACCGGGATGCCCGCATATGCGCAGTTCGCGTGGCAGCCTGTCCGTCGGCATCACGCCGCACTCCCCCTCGAAGAACCCACACCCCTGAACCCGCACCCCTGAACCCGCACCCCCGAAGGCGAGCACCATGACCACCCTTCACCAGGAACACACCGCGCACGGCCACAGCCACGGACCGGGCTGCGGGCACGACCAGGTGCCGCACGGCGACCACGTCGACTACGCGCACAACGGGCATCTGCACCGCGAGCACAGCGGCCACTGGGACGAGTGCGAGCCCGACGGGCACGTCACCCACGAGGCCCACGAGCACCGGCACGGCGAGGGCTGCGGGCACACCGGCGTCCTGCACGGCGACCACGTCGACTATCTGCACGACGGCCACAGGCACGCGGAGCACAACGGCCACTGGGACGACCACTGAGCCGTCCCTCACCCGTGGCGGCCCCCGCCCTGCGCGCGCGGGGAGCCGCCACGCGGCGTTCGGGCCGTAGGGTGGTCCCGGTCACGTTTGGCTCGCGCGCTGGACGACATACCGACTGGTCGGCATCATGAGTCGGGTCCTGTTCGTTCGTTCGTAGGAGCGATGCATGAGCCCCGACCACCCGCCCGGACTCGACCTCGACCGGCTGCGCGGCCTGCTCGACCGCGAGCGCCCCGGCCTGGTGAGCGGTCCGCTGACCGGAAGGCTGATCGAGGGCGGACGGTCGAACCTCACCTACGCGATCTCCGACGGCGCCTCGGACTGGGTCGTACGACGGCCGCCGCTGGGCCACGTCCTCGCCACCGCGCACGACATGAAGCGCGAGCACCGGGTGATCAGCGCGCTGTACCCGACCGAGGTGCCGGTGCCGCGCACGGTGCTGCTGTGCGAGGACGACGACGTCCTCGGCGCGCCGTTCTACGTGATGGAGTTCGTGGCGGGCACCCCGTACCGCACCTCCGAGCAGCTCGCCCCGCTCGGCCCCGAGCGCACCCGCAACGCGGTGCTGTCCCTGGTGGACACGCTGGTCGAGCTGCACGCCGTGGACCCCGCGGAGGTGGGGCTCGCCGACTTCGGCCGCCCCGAGGGCTTCCTGGACCGCCAGCTGCGCCGCTGGGGCAAGCAGCTGGACGCCTCCCGCAACCGGGAGCTGGCCGGCATCGACGAACTGCACGCGACCCTGGGCCGCCGCCTGCCCGACTCCCCCGCGCCCACCGTGATCCACGGCGACTACCGCCTCGACAACGTGCTGATCGGCGACGACGACCGGATCAAGGCGATCCTCGACTGGGAGATGTCCACGCTCGGCGACCCGCTGACCGACCTGGGCCTGCTGGTGATGTACAGCCTGCCGCTGGGCACGCCGGACTCGCCGGTGTCGACGACCGCCGAGGCGCCGGGCCACCCGGACCCGCGGGAGCTGGTCGAGCGGTACGCCGCCCGCTCGGGGCGGGACGTCTCGCACATCTCCTGGTACACGGCGTTCGCCTGGTTCAAGCTCGCCGTGATCCTGGAGGGCATCCACTACCGGTACACGCTGGGCCAGACGCTCGGGCAGGGCTTCGACCGCATCGGCGAACTCGTCCCCGTCTTCATCGACCACGGACTGACCACTCTTCAGGAAGGCTGACCGGCCATGGACTTCGCGTTCGACGCGCGCACCGAGGAACTGCGCGCCAAGCTGCTCGCCTTCATGGACGAGTACGTCTACCCGGCCGAGCCGGTCGCCGAGGAGCAGCGCGCCGCGCTCGCCTCGCCGTGGGACACCCCGGCCGTGGTCGGGGAGCTGAAGGCCGAGGCGCGCAGGCAGGGCCTGTGGAACCTGTTCCTGCCCGACGCCGAGTACGGCGCGGGGCTCACCAACCTCCAGTACGCGCCGCTCGCCGAGATCACCGGCCGCTCCCCGCACCTGGCGCCCACCGCGCTGAACTGCGCGGCGCCGGACACCGGCAACATGGAGGTGCTGGCCCAGTTCGGCGACGACGCGCAGAAGAAGCAGTGGCTGGAGCCGCTGCTTGCCGGTGAGATCCGCTCGGCGTTCGCCATGACCGAGCCGGAGGTGGCCTCCTCCGACGCCACCAACATCACCACGCACATCGAGCGCGACGGCGACGACTACGTCATCACCGGACGCAAGTGGTACATCTCCGGGGCGATGAATCCGGACTGCAGGATCTTCATCGTGATGGGCAAGACCGACCCGGAGGGCAGCGACATCCGGCGCCAGCAGTCGATGGTGCTGGTCCCGCGCGACACCCCGGGCGTCACCGTGAAGCGGGCGATGAAGGTCTTCGGCTACGAGGACCACTCGCACGGCGGCCACGCCGAGGTGGTCTTCGACCACGCGCGCGTGCCGGTGACGAACCTGGTCGGTGAGGAGGGCGGCGGCTTCGCCATCGCCCAGGCCCGGCTCGGCCCGGGCCGTATCCACCACTGCATGCGGCTGATCGGCATGGCCGAGCGGGCGATCGAGCTGATGTGCCGCCGGGCCGTCTCCCGCGAGGCGTTCGGCAAGGCGCTGGCCCAGCAGGGCGTGGTGCACAACTGGATCGCCGACGCCCGGGTGACGGTCGAGCAGCTGCGGCTGCTGGTCCTCAAGACGGCCTGGCTGATGGACACCGTCGGCAACCGGGGCGCCCACGCCGAGATCCAGGCCATCAAGATCGCCACGCCGCGTGCGGTCGTCGACATCATCGACCGTGCGATCCAGCTGCACGGCGCGGGCGGCGTCAGCCAGGACTTCCCGCTGGCCGACCTGTACGCCGGGGCCCGCACGCTGATGATCGCCGACGGCCCCGACGAGGTGCACCAGCGGTCGCTGGCGCGCCGGGAGCTGAAGAAGTACCTGTAGCCGACGCACGGTTCGGGGCCGGGGCGGGCATCCTGGAGGCCCGCCCCGGCCCTTCGCGTGTACTCGTGCAGGTGCACCGTCTCGTGCTCGCTCAGCGCGATGTACTCGCCGTCGGTCACCGGCGGGCCGAGCAGCCGGACGTCCGCAAACACGTCTGTCAGGCCGGCGGGACTATGCGCGTGCACGTGCCGCCCCCAGGGGCCCTCCGGCCCCGGGAGCCGCTCGTGGGCCGGCATCTCGGCATGGCCGGCGAAGCCGGCGGCGTCCCGGACACCGAGCATGTCGGCCTCTACCAGCTCCACCGCGGTTTCCTCGCCGGGCGTTTCGCGTCCTTCGACGAGCTGCCGGACCAGGACCAGCGGCGCCGGCTGCCGCGCTTCCAGCAGGACAACCTGCGCGCCAACCCGGACATCGCGGCCCGGGTCCGCGAGGTCGCCGACCGGATCGGCGCCACCCCGGCCCAGGTCGTCCTCGGCCGGCTGGTCGCCCAGGGGCCGCAGGTCGTCCCGATCCCGGGCACGAAGACCCCGAAGTACCTCGTGGACAACGCGGGCGCCGCGGACGTCCGGCTCTCTCCGGCCGACCTCGCCGACCTGGACGCGATCCCGGCGCCGGCCGGCGCCCGGTACTGAGGGGCGGCGGCTACTTGAGGATCTGGAGCAGCCGGTCCGCCAGGATCGTGGCCGAATGGGGGTTCTGGCCGGTGATGAGGTTGCGGTCCTCGACCATGTAGGGCTCCCAGACCGGTCCGCGGCTGAAGTCGATGCCGACCTTGTCCTTCAACTCGGTCTCCAGCAGCCACGGTGCCCGGGAGGCCAGCCCGACGCCTTGCTCCTCCTCGTCGGTGAAGCAGGTGACGCGGTAGCCCTCGAAGGGCGACTTGCCGTGGATCCTGGTGGCGAGGATGGAGGCGGGGGCGTGGCACACGATCGCGAGTGGCCTGCCGGAGGCGAGCTGGGCGGTCAGCAGCCGGCCGCAGTCGGCGTCGAACGCCAGGTCCGCCATGGGGCCGTGGCCGCCGGGCAGGTACACCGCGTCGTAGTCCTCCAGGCGGATGTCCGAGAGCTTCAGGGGCCGCCGCATCACCTCGGCGGAACGGATGATCGCCTCCAGTTCGAGGGCCATCTCCTCACCGCCGGCCATCGACGGCCGCAGGCTCATCATGTCGACGTTCGGGGTGACGCCCCCGGGCGTGCCGACCACGACCTCGTGACCGGCCTCGGTGATCTTCTTGTAGGGCATGGCGAACTCTTCGGCCCAGTAGCCGGTCGCGTATCTGGTGCCGTCCTTGAGAACCCAGTAGGTCGCCCCGCTGACGATGAAGAGGACTTTCGCCATCGCACTCGGTCTCCTTCCCCCCGAGTCGGCTCGTAGAGGAATTCAGCCGTTCCAGCCTAGGCACATCAGGGGCGCAGTGCCCGCAGCAGCAGGTCGGCCAGGTGGTCGGCGACCTCCTGGGGAGTCATGGGGCCGTCGGGGCGGTACCAGGTGGACAGGTGGTGGACCGAGCCGAAGTGGTAGTCGACGACGAGGTCGGCCGGGGTCGCGGTGGAGAAGACGCCCTCGCGCTGGCCCTCCTCGACGAGCGCGCGGAAGCGTTCGTGGTAGCGCCGGCGCTCGGCGCGCACCTGCTTGTTCTTCTCCGGGCTCAGGTGGTGCATGGATCTGAAGAAGATCATCGCGTCGTCGAGGTTCTCGATGGTCGTGACGACCACGTCCGCCGCCGCGCCCCGCAGCCGCTTCTCGATCGGCTCGTCCGCGTTCGCGAAGGCGTCGAGCCGCTCCTGCTGGACGCGCAGCACGCGCGCGTACACCTCGTGCAGGAGGTCGTCCTTGGAACCGAAGTAGTGGTACAGCGCCCCCTTGGTGACGCCGGCCGCCTCCACGATCTCCTGCACGGAGGTGCGGTCGTACCCCTGCTCCGCGAAGAGCCGGGTGGCGGCGGCAAGAAGCCGCTGCGGAACAGGAGCCCCGTCTCCGTCCGTCGTCCTGGGCACTGCCGCCACCTGCCTTTCTCGTAGTTCTGCTAACCCTGTTGCGGTCGGGAACGCAGTTCCCGTCGGAGGATCTTCCCACTTGCCGTCTTCGGCAGGTCGGGCAGGATCTCCACCTGGCGCGGATATTTGTAGGCGGCCAGTCTCTCCTTGCAATAGAGGGCGAGATCGTCCGGGTCGGTTGCAGTTCCCGGACGAAGACTGATGTAGGCCTTGACGGTCTCGCCGCGGTAGCCGTCCGGCACCCCGACGACGGCCGCCTCGCGTACCGCCGGATGGGTGTACAGCACGTCCTCGACCTCGCGCGGCCAGACCTTGAAGCCGGACGCGTTGATCATGTCCTTCTTGCGGTCGACGACGTACAGCCAGCCCTCGGGGTCCATGAACCCGATGTCACCGGTGCGCAGTTCGCCGTCCGGGAAGGTCTCGGCGGTGGCCTCGGGCCGCCGCCAGTACCCGGGCACCACCTGCGGTCCGCGCACGGCGATCTCGCCCTGTTCGCCGAAGGGCAGCTCGTTGCCCTGGTCGTCGATGATGCGGACGAGCGTGTCGGGGCCGGGCACGCCGACCGCGAGGGTCCCGGAGGCGGGGTCGACGGGCGCCTCCAGCTCCGGCGGCACGGAGGCGCAGGGCGCGGTGCACTCGGTCAGCCCGTAGCCGTTGCGGATGTACGGCCCGAATCCGGCGCGGAACTTCTCCACCAGGGCGGGCGGCAGCGGCGCGCCGCCGGAGGAGATGTTGACGAAGGAGGCGAAGTGCTCCGGGGTGACGTCCGGGTGGGCGGCCAGGGCCATGAAGGCGGTGGACGGGCCGACCGTGTACTGCGGGCGGTGCTCGGCGAACGCCTCCAGGACCAGTCCCGGCTCGAAGCGGTACGTCAGCACGAGCGTGCCGACGCTGGTCAGGCAGGCGCAGAGCTGGCAGACCATGCCGGTGATGTGGAAGAGGGGCGCGAGAGCGTAGTAGACCGGCGCGTCGGGCAGCGCGAGCCCGGTCCGCTGCCGCTCGGCGTTGTACATGATGTTGCCGTGCAGGTTGGTGGCGCCCTTGGGAGCGCCGCTCGTCCCCGAGGTGTAGCTGATCAGCGCGATGTCGGAGGGCTCCGGATCCCGCCCCGCGGGCGGCTTCCCGCCCTGCCGTGCGACGGCGACCAGGTCCTCGGCGTCGGCGGCCTGGGGCAGCCGCCCGAAGGTCAGCACGCGCGCGTCGTCGCGCGTCTGGAAGTCCAGTTCGCTCGCGGTGAGCACGATCCGCACCGGCGAGCCGGCCGCCGTGTCGCGCAGGTACGACTCCCAGGCCCGCTGCGAGCAGACCAGCGCGGTCACCTCGGCGTCCCGCAGGACGTGCGAGACCTCACCCGACTTGTACATCGGGTTGACCGGCACGACGGTCGCGCCCGCCTTCCAGGCGCCGAGCAGCGCGAGCACGAAGTGCGGGGAGTTCTGCAGGACGACGGCGACCCGGTCGCCGCGCTCCAGGCCCCGCCCGGCGAGGTGCGCGGCGACCGCGTCGCTCAGCTCGTCGACCTCGCGGAAGCTGAGGCGGGCGTCGAAGTAGGCGAGGCAGGTGCGGTCGGGCGCCTCGGCGACGGCGGCCCGCAGGGCGTGCACCAGCGAGGCCGGCGGGTCGACCGGGCCGCGCTGGGCCTCGTTGAGCAGCGCCGCCCAGGGCCGGGCGGCATAGGGGGACTCGGTCCGTGTCTGGGTCACCGGGTGGCCTCCCACTTCTGCTGGAGGTGGTTCATGCTGGTCAGCCAGCGGTCCGGGTCGGCGGCCCGCGCCTGGTAGAAGTCGGCGACCTCGGGATGCGGCAGGATCAGGAACCGGTCCTCCGCCATCCCCTTGAACAGGGCGTCCGCGACCGCGTCCGGTTCGATCGCGGTCGGCTGGAGCACCAGGTCGCCCGCGCTGCCGGTGGCGGCGAGCATGTCGGTGCGCACGCCCTGCGGACAGATGGCGTGCACCTTCAGGCCCCGGTGCCGGTAGGTCAGCGACAGCCACTCGGCAAAGGCGTAGGCGCCGTGCTTGGTGACGCTGTAGGGCGCGGCGCCGATCATGGTGAGCAGTCCGGCGGCGGACACGGTCGACACGAACCGCCCGCTCCCCCGCTCCAGCCACTCCGGCACCAGTTCCTGCGCGGCGCGTACGTGCGCCATCACATTGACGTCCCAGGCGGACTCCCACACCGCCGCGTCGGCCGCCTCGGACCCGCCGGAGCCGAGCCCGGCGTTGGCGCAGTAGACGTCGACGCTCCCGCCGAGCGCGTCCCGGGCGGCGCCGACGATGCCGGACGCGTCCCCCGGAAGGGCGATCCCGCCGATCTCCGCGGCGACCGCGGCGGCCTTCTCCGCGTCCAGGTCGTTCACGACGACCCGGGCGCCTTCGGCGGCGAACCGGCGGGCGAGGGCGGCCCCGATGCCCCCTCCCGCTCCGGTGACGACGACTCGGGCATCTTGCACGGCTCCCACCATCGGTCTCCTTCGACACGACGCGACCAGACTCGGCTCAGCAACGACACACTAACCGGTCGGTATGTTCCAGGAAAGGTCCCGCCGCAACGCGCCCCGAAAGGGGCGCGGGGAACTGCGCGACCAGCCGGATCCGGCCCGCGGCCTGCAAGACTTCGTGCGGGAGCACTCGACGTGGAGGTCACCCCATGCGCCTGTCCAGAAGAGCTCTACTCACCGCCGCCACGGCAACCGCCTCGATCACGACGATGCCGGCGCCCACGGCCGACGCCCGCGATCACCTCAACACCGGGTTCGACCGCCTCGCCGCCGACGGCTACGCCCTCCTCGCCGCCCAGAAGACCGGCATCGTCACCAACCCCACCGGCATCACCCCCGACGCCCGCCACATCGTCGACGTCATGCACGCCGACCCCAGGGTCGAGCTGACGGCGGTCTTCGGCCCGGAACACGGTTTCCGCGGCACCGCCCAGGCCGGCGGCTCCGAGGGCCGCTACGGCGACCCGGCGACCGGCCTGCCCGTCTACGACACGTACCTCAAGAGCGGGCAGCCCCTCGCCGACGTCTTCACCGCGTCCGGCGTGGACACCGTCGTCTTCGACATCCAGGACGTCGGCGCCCGTTTCTACACGTACATCTGGACGCTGTACGACTGCATGGAGGCAGCCAGGCTGGCCGGCAAGCGCTTCGTCGTCCTCGACCGCCCGAACCCGGTGACCGGCCGCACGGCCGAAGGCCCGGTCCTGCACCGGGAGTTCGCCAGTTTCGTCGGCCGGCAACCGGTCGCGCAGGCGCACGGGATGACGGTCGCCGAGCTCGCGCGGCTGTTCAACGCGGAGTTCCTGGACCCGCCGGTCGCGCTGGACGTCGTGCCGATGACGGGCTGGCGGCGCTCCCGCTTCTACGACGCGTACGGCCTGCCCTGGGTGCCGCCGAGCCCCAACATGCCCACCCCGGACACCGCCCTCGTCTACTCGGGGACCTGCCTCTTCGAGGGCACGAACCTGTCGGAGGGACGCGGGACCACCCGCCCCTTCGAACTGCTCGGCGCCGACGGCATCGACGCGCGCTGGGCGGCCGCGGCCAACGAACTCGCGCTGCCGGGCGTGCGGTTCCGGGAGGCGTACTTCGCGCCCACCTTCTCCAAGTTCCAGGGCACGACGGTCGGCGGGGTGCAGATCCATGTGCACGACCGGGCCGCCTACGACCCGGTCGGCACCGGAATCGCCCTCCTCGTCACCGCGAAGAAGGTGTGGAGCGGCTTCGCCTGGCGCTCGGACGACTGGATCGACAGGCTCACCGGGTCCGCGCGCGTGCGCACGATGATCGACGCCGGCGCGGGCCCGGACGAGGTCGTCGGCGCCTGGCAGGACGAACTCGCCGCATTCCGCCGGGTCCGAAAGGAATTTCTCCTCTACAGGTGAGGCGCGGTGTATGGCCAACCTTGCCCCGCGGCGGGACGATGCGCCCACATCGCACCGGTTCGGGGGACGAGGAGCCTGGTATGGCGGATCCTGGGATGAGCGTGGCTCCCTACTGGGAGCTGACCTTCGACGCGGACGGGGACCCGGACGGCGCCGAACGCGACCGGCTGCTGGGCGAGATCGGCGGGCACGGCCTCCACGACCTGATCGTCTTCGCGCACGGCTGGAACAACGACCGTTCAGGGGCGACCCGCCTGTACCGGCGGTTCTTCGCACCGATCCCGAAGCTCGCGCCGAAGGCGCGGATCGGGTACGCCGGGGTGATCTGGCCGTCGATGCGGTTCTGCGACGAGCCGATCCCCGACTTCCCGACGTCCGTGGTGGCCGCGGAGGCGGTGGAGTCACCGGCGCCCGTCCTCGACAAGGACACCCGGCACGCCCTCCTGGAGACGTTCCCGGGGCGGGCCACCGTGGTCGACCAGATCGCGCGGATGCTGGACCAGCGGCCGGCGGACGAACTGGAGGAGTTCGGGCGGCTCGTCCGGCTGCTGGTCGAGGTCCTCCCCGGCGGCCCGCAGCCGCTGTTCGCGGCGGACACCCTCGCGGAGGGCGTCCCGCAGAGCGAGCCCGTGCTGTTCAGCGGGGACATCACCACCCTGTGCGAGGAGTTCGCGGCGGCGCTGGCCGCTCTCCGGGGCGGTGGCGACGCGGCCGGGTTCACCATGCCGAACCCCTGGGACGGCGCGAAGGAGCTGTTGCGGCAGGCGACGTACTACGCGATGAAGCGGCGCGCGGGGACCGTCGGGGAACGGGGGCTCGGCCGGGTGATCGGGCAGCTGGCCGGGGCGGCGCCGGACCTGCGGGTGCATCTGGTGGGGCACAGCTTCGGCGGCCGGCTGGTCTCGTTCGCGCTGCGCGGGCTGCCGGACGGGGTGCGCACGGTGAAGTCCGTGACCCTGCTGCAAGGGGCCTTCTCGCACTACGCGTTCGCCGCCCGGCTGCCCCACGACCCGCGCGCCGGCGGGGTGCTCCAGGGACAGCAGAACCGGATCGACGGCCCGCTGGTCTGCTGCTACTCCCACTTCGACGAGTCGCTCGGCACGCTGTACCCGCTGGCCTCGCGGATGGCGGACGACTGCGAGTCGGCGCTGGGCGAGGACGTGGCGCGGATGCTGGGCGACAGGTGGGGCGCGATGGGCCACGACGGCGTCCAGGAGGTGCCGGGCACCCGCTCGCTGGACCTGGCGGCGGCGCTGCGCGGGCCGCTCGCCGCGCCGGGCTGTGTGAACGTCGACGCGGCGGCGGTCGTACGGAAGGGCGGCCCGCCGTCCGGGGCGCACAGCGACATCGTGCACCCCGAACTGGCGCGGGTGGTGCTGACGGCGGGGCACATCGCGTGACCCCGCCGCCGTGGGACATCAGCGGTGTGACGTGAACTCGACGACCTGCTGGAAGGTCGGCCGGTTCTGCCAGCTGATGTTGTAGTGCTTGATGCCGCCCAGGGTGCGCTGCACGATCGAGTCGGCGCACCACTGGTCCCCCGCGGAGCACAGCGAGTCCCCGGGGTAGACGGTGGACGCGCTGGTGCCGGCCGCCGTCTTCAGGGTGCTGATCAGGATGTCCCGGCAGGCGCTGAGACTGCCGCCGCCGCAGTACTGCTCGGCGAGCGGCCCCGAAACGGTCTGGCCGAGCACCGACCGCATGTCCTTGTCGACATAACTCCACCAGCCGTACTGGAAGGAGCTTCCGGCATGCGCACCGGTCGGTCCGTGGGCGGCGGACGGGGTCTCGTCGATGTACAGGTTGTTGGTGAACGCGGTGTACAGGTCGTCACCGAGGCCGGGCTGGAACTCGGCCTTCACCAGCAGCGGCCACCAGGCGTCCAGGATCCGGACGGCGTCGGCGTTCGCGTACGTCTTCGAGCCCGCCGAGGTCTCCGTTCTCTTGCCGCCCGCGGTCAGCCAGGTCTGGAGCTTGGTGACGGCCGCGGCGGCCGTGGAGTCGGTCACCGTACTGCTGTTGATCACCTTCAGCAGGTCCGGCAGCACGTCCTCGGCCCGCAGGTCCGTGAGCGACGCGTCCGCCATGGCCTTGACGAGCGCGGATCTGGTGACACCGCCGGCGGCGACGAGTTTCTTCACCCGGTCGTTGAGCAGGTTGCCGCGGTGGACCGAGCCGTCACCCCAGCTCGCGGTCGTGTAGTTCAGCGCCTGTTTGTTGTTCCAGGAGATGTAGTAGTCCTGGTCCACCGACTGGGGGTGCGCGGAGGCCGGGGTGTAGTCGGCCGTGTTGGTGGTCGGGTCCCAGTTCTGCCACTCGTAGGCGGCCTGGCCCCAGACCGGGAACTCGGGGTCGACCCCGCTGGCCCGCACCGGGTTGTTGCCGCTGTTGTAGTACGCGGTGTGCGAGGAGTCGGCGTAGAACCAGTTGAAGGTGAAGTTGATGTGCTGCGCCGCGCTCTGGAAGGTCTGCGGGCTGTTCACGTAGTCGGGGTCGTTGAGCATCTGGAAGCCGATGATCGAGTCGGCCTCGTGCATGTACGAGGATCTCAGGGTGGTGTAGGCGACCTTCTTCCCGCCGACGGTGGCCCGGTATTCGACCGGGCCGTACTTGGTTTTCCACACTCTCATGGTGTACGAGCCGGCGGCCGTGCCGTCGGCCGTGGTCGGCTTCCAGGAGTTGCTCTGCTCGACCTCGTCCATGGCGGTGCAGGTGCCGTGGAACAGGTAGTGGTAGTCGTCCTGGCAGAGTTCGACCGCGTAGGAGTCGATGATGTCCTGGCCGGAGGTGGTCGCGGACCACGCGTAGTCCTGGCCGCGGCCCAGTTCGACGTACATGCTCAGGCCGGCGAAGGAGGCGCCGCGGGCGCTGATGCCCGGGCCCTGGATCTCCTGGAGCATGAGCAGCTGCGGGGCGAAGTAGCCGGTCTGCGGTCCGAACACGGCGATGGGGTGACCGCTCGCGGTGTACTTGCCGCTGACGACCAGCGCGTTGGACATCCCGCGCTTGGCCGAGCTGAGGGCGGTCGCGGTCGCCGCCGCGGAGGCCGCGTTCGCGCTCTGGTCGGCGCCGGTGCCGGTGGCGTTGTAGACGAGGGGTTCGGTGGTCACCGAACCGGCGTCCGGCAGCGCCTCGCCCTGCGGATTGTCCGGTTTGGTGCCGTACGGGAAGCTCTCGCCGTTGTGGACGGTGAGCACCGCCTCGGGGTCGTTGCGCTCGCGGAACGACTCCCAGACCTTGGTGCCCTCGGTCACGCCGTACTGCTCCTGGGCGGCGAGCAGCGAGAGGGCGTTGTTGACCTCGCCTCCGCCGCCGGAGCCGAACAGCGTGCCGATCACGGAGGCCAGCGCCACCAGGTCGGTGATCTTGAAGTGGTCGATCGTGCCGGCGTTGGTGATCGAGTCCTTGTGCCCGGTCAGCACGTACTCGCCGGGGAAGTACCGGCCGCTGTCGGAGGCGTCGATGTAGGAGTTGATGCCGGCGAGGTAGGCGTTGGCGTCCGCGAGGGCCTGCTGGCCGCGGGCGCCGTTGTTGGCGACGGCGTTGTCGATCTGCGCCTGGAGGTCCGCCTCGGTGTACGGGGCGTTGCGGTAGAACTCCTGCTCAAGCCCCTGGTTGGAGGCGACGCCACCGGCGAAGGTGGTCAGCTGGCCGCGGCCGACGTGCCGGAACACGTCCATGAGCCACAGCCGGTCCTCAGCGGCGGCATACCCCGCGCCGAACTCGGTGCCGTATCTGGTGGTACCGGTGATGTGCGGCACACCGGTGGCCTTGTCACGGACGATGGTGACGTCGCTGCGGCCGGCCGGATTCTCCGTGGAGGCGACTTGACTGGAAGCGACCCCGAACGACGAGTCGTTGAAGAACGTGTTGATCTTCGCGTCGGTGAGGGTGGAGTAGCCCGTGGCCAGGTTGTTGTAGGGGCCGAGCTGGTCCTCCGCATGGGAGGGCTGGGTACCGAAGGCCTGGTTGAGCAGGATCTGGGCGAGGGTGGCGTTGCCGTTCTCGCCGGGCGGCAGGATGTCGGAACACTGGCCGCCGCAGTAGTCGTTGGAGGCCGCGGCCGCCGCGGTGGTCGCTCCGGCCAGTGGGGTGAGCAGCCCGGCGATCAGCACGCACACGGATGCGGCTTTCAGGAACCCGGGGAGCTTGCGGGGAGTTCTCAGTCTGTCGAACAACGCGTGATGTCTGGTGCGCCGTGGCATGGCAGCTCCTCACGACGGGGGTGGTGCCGGACGTTACCGCCGGTATCCCCGGGATTGAAGATGAACATGCGTCAAGTTTTGGAAGGGTCGCCCGCGTCGGTGGCGTCACCGGCCGTCGGTCAAGGCGGGCGGCCTTATGGACGGCATCGGAAATCGGATGGAGCCGATTCGAGTGTCGATACGTCTATACGGCAACGCCGCGCGAAGCCCGTGCGGCGACGCCGAAGTGACCGAAGTACAGCTGCAGGTGTGACGGAGGTGCAGGGCGATGGCCGGTTTCCGGAGTCTGGCGAGACAGGTGCGAGACCCACGGTGCGATCTGGCGCTACGGCGTTACTCGCTGCGCAAGTGCCTGGAGCGGTTCGCTCCTTACGGGCACCGCGCGACCTGGGACCATCTCTGCTCGCGGGCCGGGTTCGGTCCCGAGGACCGCTCCCCCGATCCGGTGCGTCTCGTGGGCGCACTGGAGGAGCTGGAGGAGGCGCGGACGGTATGGCTCGGGTATGAGAGCGAGTTCGCCGAGCGCCGCAAGAAGGAGAAGCACGACGGGCTGCGCCGCCCGGGCAGCGTGGACGACTGGCACCGGCTGACCTGGGGCGGATTCGGAGTGGCCTGGTGCGACGACCCACGGGTCCATCCCGACGAACCACTCGCCGAGGTGCTGCGACGGCTGATCGCCGCCCTGGAGCGCGAACCGGGCACCCTCTGCCCGGTGTGCGAAGGGGAGCGCCTCATCTGGAAGTACGACCTGGACCACGAGCCCTCCGCCGGTCCGGTCTGCGCGGACTGCGGCATCCTGGTGCCGCGTCCGGTCCTCACCCCCGAGGCCCTGGCCTACGCCAGGCGCGGGCGGCTTCTCATGTCGGCCTGACCACGTGGGGGTGCGCCGGGGATGCCGCACCCCCCAACTGCCCGCAGGCCCGCGGTGGCCGACCGCGCACGACAGCGCCATAGCAGCGGCTAATCCGCTGGTTCCACCTGTTTCCCGTCCGGAGAGTTGGGTCCGATGAAACCCAGCTGAGGAACCCGCGGGTTCCCGCCGAGCGAGGAGCACCGATGTCGACGCTGCGCGTCACCGCCGAAGTGCTGACCGTCCACGAACACCCCAATGCCGACGCGCTGGAACTGGCTCAGGTGGGCCTCTACCGCGCGGTCGTCGCCAAGGGCGTCTACCGCACCGGCGAGACCGCCTTGTACATCCCCGAACAGGCCGTGCTGCCGGCCGAGCTGATCGGGGAACTGGGGCTGACCGGGCGGCTCGCGGGAAGCAACGCGGACCGGGTCAGGGCGGTGCGGCTGCGCGGTGAGCTGTCGCAGGGCATCGTGTGCCGTCCGCAGGCACTGGCCGGCGTCGACCTGGCGCGGGCGGAGGAGGAGGGCACCGACTTCGCGGAGACCCTCGGCATCACCAAGTGGGTGCCACCGGTCCCGCCCACGATGGACGGCGACGTCGAGCCGGCACCCGATCTGCTGCCGTGGGTCGACATCGAGAACATCCAGCGTTACCCCGGCATCTTCGAGCCCGGCGAACCGGTGGTCCTCACCGAGAAGGTCCACGGCTCGGCCTGCCTGCTCACCTACATCGCCGACGAGGACCGGGTGTACGTCTCCTCCAAGGGATTCGGCGCGAAGTCCCTGGCCCTCAAGGAGGATCCGCGCAACCTCTACTGGCGGGCGGTGCGCGGCCACGGCGTCGCCGAGACGGCCCGGCGTCTCGCCGAACGGCTCGGCGCGCGCCGGGTCGGGATCTTCGGGGAGGTGTACGGGGCGGGGGTGCAGGACCTGACGTACGGCGCCGACGGGCGACGGGAGTCGCTCGGATACACCGCGTTCGACGTGTCGGCCGACGTCGGCGGAGCGGTGCGGTGGCTGGACGCGGCGGAGTTCCTCGCAGGCGAACTGCCGCTGGCGCCACGGCTGTTCGAGGGTCCGTACGACATCGAAAGGGTGCTGGAGGTCGCGAGCGGGCGGGAGACCGTGTCCGGGCGGGGGCTGCACCTGCGGGAGGGCGTGGTGATCCGGCCGGCGGTGGAGCGGTACAGCACGGTGACCGGGGGCCGGGCGATCGCGAAGGCGGTGAGTCCGGCGTACCTGACGCGGAAAGGTGGGACCGAGTTCGAGTAGGCGCCCGGGACGGGGCCGGGGGGTACGGACGCTCACCGGCGCTTGCCGGGTGCCGCCGCGCCCACCCGTGCCGCCCTGCGGCACGCCTGCCCGCAGCTATGTTTTCAGGAGCGCGGGGAACTGCGCGACCAGCCCCCACCAACCCGCGGCGGAGTGGCTGCCCGCAGCCAGGACGTGCCCCGTAAGGGGCGCGGGGAACTGCGCGAGCAACCCCCACGCGCCCGCAGGCGAACTACGGGCGGCCCGTCTCCGGTAGCAGGCGGGAGCCCGCCAGGCGGCGGCCTAGCGTGTCGTCCGGGTTGGACAGCACGCAGCTGTTCAAGGAGAGGCACCCGCAGCCGATGCAGTCCGTCAAGTGGTCGCGGAGCCGGTTCAGCTGCCTGATGCGCTCGTCCAGTTCCGCGCGCCAGGCCTCCGACAGGCGGGCCCAGTCCTCGCGGGTCGGAGTGCGCTCCTCGGGGAGTTCCGAGAGGGCCGCGCGGATCGTCGCGAGGGGGATGCCGACGCGCTGTGCCGCCCGGACGAAGGCCACCCGGCGGAGCGTGTCGCGGGTGTAGCGGCGCTGGTTGCCGGAGGTCCGCCGGCTGCTGATGAGGCCCTTGGCCTCGTAGAAGTGCAGCGCGGAGACGGCGGCGCCGCTGCGTGCGGACAACTGGCCCACGGTCAGTTCGTGGATCTTCTCGGGAATCTGCGGCACCCCGCAGACACTACCCACCGGGTGCGCGTCGCGGTCCGTTGACAGGGGACCCGTACCCGACCATGCTAAGCAGTTGCTTAGACAAGGCAGACGTGACCCGTGAGTGCGAGAGGGCCGGCGACATGGCAGAACCGAGGATCTTCACCTCCCCCGACGAGCTGAAGGGGGCCGTGGGCGAGCAGCTGGGCCACACCGACTGGCTGGAGGTCGACCAGAAGCGGATCGACCTGTTCGCGGAGGCGACCGGCGACCACCAGTGGATCCACGTCGACCCGGAGAAGGCGGCCGCAGGACCGTTCGGCACGACCATCGCGCACGGCTACCTGACCCTGTCGCTGCTCCCGCTCTTCGGCCCGCAGCTGATCAAGGTCGAGGGCGTGAAGATGGGCGTGAACTACGGCACCAACAAGGTCCGCTTCCCCGCCCCCGTCCCGGTCGGCTCCCGGCTGCGCGCCACCGCGAAGATCACCGGTGTCGAGGACGTCGCGGGCGGCGTCCAGGTGACGGTCGCCTTCAGCGTGGAGCGCGAGGGCGGCGACAAGCCGGTCTGCGTCGCGGAGTCGGTGTCCCGGTACTACCTCTGAGGGCGGCGGGCCGCTACTTGGCCCCGACCATCCGCAGCACGAGGTCGGCGTAGAGCGCGCCGACCTCCTCGGGGGTGCGGGGCCCGTTGACGTTGAACCAGCGGGCGACGTCGATGGAGAGCGACAGCACCGCGAGGGTGGTGCCGCGCACGTCGATGACGTCGAACTCGCCGGACTCGACGCCCTCCTGGATGATCCCGCGCACCTCGGCGTCGACCTGGTGGCGCAGGTCGAGGATCTCGGCGCGGGCCTCGGGGCCGAGGGCGTCGAGTTCGTACTGCACGACCCGGGCGGTGGTGCGCCGCCCGGCGTGCCAGCGGACGAAGGAGCTGACGGCGTCGGCGAGCCGCTCGGTGGCGGTGCCCTCCCGCCGGGCGGCCGTCTGGAGGATCTCCAGGGCCCGGTCGTGACCGATGCGGCTGATCCGGTGGAGCAGCTCTTCCTTGGTCTTGTAGTGGATGTAGAGCGCGGCGGGGCTCATGCCGGCCCGGCCCGCGATGTCGCGGGTGGTGGTGGCGTGGTAGCCGCGCTCGGCGAAGGCCTCCACGGCGGCGACCAGCAGTCGCCGGGCCGCGTCAGGGGTGACCTCTTCCCACGGCTCGACCTCGCCGCCGGTCGTCTCCTCCGCCGTACTCATCGCTCGCTCGCCCCTCTCGGTACCGGAGCTCCACCATACCGCCCCGGCTGAGCGAGCGCTTAGTGTGGCCGCTCAGAGCTTCTCGAAGGGGTCGTGCTCGGCGAGCAGCTTCTCCAGCCGGGCCTGGTCGACGCGGCTGACGATCTGCCCGGCCTCCTGACGGTCGCGGACGACCTTCGCGAGGGTGAAGGCGGAGGTGACGAGGTAGAGCACGGCGATGCCGAGGAAGCCGCGGACCCAGGCGTCGGCGTGCAGCCGGAAGATGCCGATGGCGGTGGCCGTGAGGGCGAGGGCGAAGGAGGCGACGGCCTGCCCGTAGAAGGCGGCCGTGTTCTGGTGTCTGACCGGTGTGTCGCTCATGGGTAGAGCATCGGCCGACGTGGCCCGCGCCACATCCGTCGGGATACTCAGCGCGGTGCAGGGGCGTACTCAGAACGCCGAGACGCCCGTCAGCGCCCGCCCGATGAGGAGCTTCTGGATCTGGCTGGTGCCCTCGTAGAGGGTCATCACGCGGGCGTCGCGCAGGAGTTTGCCCGCCGGGTACTCGTCGATGTAGCCGTAGCCGCCGAAGACCTGGAGGGCGTTGTTGGCGGCGCGCACGGCGGCCTCGGAGGCGAAGAGCTTGGCCTTGGAGGACTCGGTGGCGAACGGCAGCCCCCGGTCGATCAGATCGGCGACCCGCCAGGTCAGCAGGCGGGCCGCGTCCACGTCGACGGCGATGTCGCTGATGAGCTCCTGGACGAGCTGGTGCCCGGCGATCGGCGTGCCGAACTGCTCGCGCTCCCCGGCGTAGCGCACGGCCGCGTCCAGTGCGGCCTGCGCTATGCCGACACAGCCGGCGGCGACCGACATCCGCCCCTTGGCGAGCGCGGACATGGCGACCGAGAAGCCCTTGCCCTCGGGGCCGAGCATCGCCGAGGCGGGGATCCGGACGTCCTCCAGGACGAACTCGGCGGTGGCCTGGCCGCGCAGGCCGAGCTTGCCGTGCAGGGGACGGCGGGTGAGGCCGGGGGTGTCGGCCGGCACCAGGAAGGCGGAGACGCCCTTGTGGCCGGGGGCGTCGGTGGAGCGGGCGAAGAGGAGGACGACGTCCGCCCAGGTGCCGTTGGTGATGAACATCTTGGTGCCGTTGACGACGTAGTCGTCGCCGTCGCGAACGGCGCGGGCGGTGAGGTTGCCCGCGTCGGAGCCGGTGCCGGGTTCGGTGAGGCCGAAGCAGCCGACGTACGAGCCGGAGGTGAGCCCCGGCAGCCAGCGCCGCTTCTGCTCCTCGGTGCCCCAGGCGGCGATGGTCTTGGCGACCAGTCCCAGGGACACGGAGACGATCCCGCGGACCGAGGAGTCCCCCCGGCCCAGCTCCTCCGTCACCAGGCAGTACGCGAGATGGTCGCCGCCCGAGCCGCCGTACTCCTCGTCGACGGTCAGGCCCAGGAAGCCGACCTCGCCGAGCTTCTTCACGATGCCCCGGTCGACCTCCTCGGCGCGGTCCCAGGCGATCACGTTCGGGGTGATCTCGCGGTCGACGAAGTCCCGGGCGAGCCGGCGTACGGCGGTCTGCTCCTCGCTGAGCCCCAGGTTCACCATGCGACCACCCTTTAATTAGCACTGCTAGTTTATTTCCCCGGCCCTACTATGTGCGCCATGGCCCGACCGCGCAAGCCCCTCCTCAGCACCGACCGGATCGTCCGGACGGCCCGGGAACTCGTGGACGCGGAGGGTCTGGCGGCCGTCTCGACCCGCCGGCTGGCCGCCGAGCTGGGGGTGAGCGGGCCCTCGCTCTACAACCACTTCCGCACCAAGGACGAGATCCTGGAGGCGGTCGCGGACTCGGTCAGCGCGCAGGTCGACCTGTCGATGTTCGAAGACCCCGGGCAGGGCGCCGGACGGGAGTGGCGGACCGCGCTGCACGACTGGGCGGTTTCCTACCGGACGGCACTGCGGGCCCACCCGAACATCGTCCCGGTACTCGCCCGCGGCCCCGGCCGCCGCCCGGCGGGCCTGCGGCTCGCCGACGTGGTCTACGGCGCGATGGTGGACGCGGGGTGGCCGCCGGCGCAGGCGACGTCGATCGGGGCGCTGATGCGGTACTTCATCATGGGCTCGGCGCTGGGGTCGTTCGCCGGGGGCTTCGTGGACGACGCGAGCGCGTACGATCCGGCCGACTATCCGCATCTGGGGCAGGCGCATCTGCTCTCCGAGCGCCAGGAGAAGATCGACGAGCGGGCGTTCGAGACGGGGTTGCGGGCGTTGCTGGACGGGTTGGCCGAGCAATTCACGCAGGTGAAGGGGACGGCGTAGGGGGCGGTCCGGCCGACGGTCGGCTGCGGGCCGGTGGGGGCTGGCCGCGCAGTTCCCCGCGCCCCTCACGGGGCTACCCGGCTGCGGGCATGCGTGCCGCTAGGGGCGGCACGGGTGGGCGCTGGGGGTCCCCCGGCCGAAGGCTGGGGGAAGCACCCGGCAAGCGCCGGTGAGCGTCCCCGCCTCCGGCCCCGCCCCCTACCCACCCGTCCGAAATCCGCCAGCCCCCGCACGCCCCCTCTCCTTACCCTCGACCACATGAAGAAGCCCGACCACCGCCTCCTCCCCGTCGCCGCAGCCGTCGTCACCGTCGTGCTGTGGGCCTCGGCCTTCGTGTCGATCCGCAGTGCGGGTGACTCCTACTCCCCCGGCGCGCTCGCCCTCGGCCGGCTGCTCTCCGGGGCGGTCGTGCTCGGGATCCTGTGCGCCGTACGGCGCGAAGGGCTGCCGCCCAGGTCCGCCTGGCGCGGCATCGCGTTGTCGGGCGTGCTGTGGTTCGGCTTCTACATGGTCGTCCTCAACTGGGGCGAGCAGCAGGTGGACGCGGGGACGGCCGCCCTCGTGGTGAACGTCGGCCCCCTGCTGATCGCCCTGCTCGGGGCCCGGCTGCTCGGTGATCCCATGCCGCCCCGGCTGCTCGCCGGGATGGCGGTGTCCTTCGCGGGCGCGGTGACCGTGGGTCTCTCGATGGCCGGCGGGGGCGGCTCCTCGGTGCTGGGGGTGGTGCTGTGCCTGCTCGCGGCGGTCGCCTACGCCGCCGGTGTCGTCTCCCAGAAGCCCGCGCTGGCCCGGGCGAGCGCGCTCCAGGCCACCACGTACGGGTGCCTCGTCGGCGCCGTCGTCTGTCTGCCGTTCGCCGGGCAGCTGGTGCACCAGGCGGCCGACGCCCCGCTGTCCGCCACCCTCAACATGGTGTATCTCGGTGTCTTCCCGACCGCGCTCGCCTTCACGACCTGGGCGTACGCCCTCGCCCGTACCACCGCGAGCCGGATGGGCGCGACGACGTATGCCGTGCCCGCGCTGGTGGTGCTGATGTCCTGGCTGGTCCTGGGCGAGGTACCCGGACCGGTCACCCTGGCGGGCGGGGTGCTGTGCCTGGCCGGTGTGGCCGTGTCCCGGTCCCGGGCGCGTGCTCCCCGGGCCGTGCCGGCGGCCGGGGAGCCCCGCTCCGAGCAGGTGTCGTGACGGCCGGTCAGAAGACGACCAGGGCCCGGCCGCCCTTGCCGGCCAGCATGTTCTCGAAGGCGACCGGGATGTCCTCCAGCGCGATCCGTTCCGTCACCAGCGCGCTCAGGTCCAGGCGGCCCGCCCGGACGTGTTCGGCGAGCAGCGGCAGGTCGCGGGCCGGGTCCGAGTTGCCGTAGACGCAGCCGGAGAGGGTGCGGCCCCAGTGGAAGAGCTCCAGGGCGTCGAAGGTGACCTGTTCGGTCCTGGCACCGATGCCGACCACCGTCGTACGGCCGCCCCGGCGGGTGGACTCCCAGGCCGCGCGGATGCTGACCGCGCGGCCCACGCACTCCACGGCGACGTCGACGCCCTGCTTGTCCGTCAGGGCGCGGATCGCGCGGGGTGTGGTGTCGGAGGCGACGACGAAGTCCGTGGCGCCGGCGGCGCGTGCGAGGCCTTCCTTCTCCGCCGAGACGTCCACCGCGACGATCCGGGAGGCACCCGCGATCCGGGCCGCCTGGACGGTGGCCAGACCCACCCCGCCGACGCCGAACACCGCGACCGTCTCGCCCTCGCGGACCCGCGCCGAGTGGTGGACGGCACCGTAGCCGGTGAGGACCGCGCAGCCGAGGAGGGCCGCGTCGGTGAGCGGGATGCCCGCGGGCAGGGGCAGGACGCAGGACTCGGGGACCACGGTCTCCTCGGCGAAGGCCGCCACGTTCAGGCCGGGGTGCAGGTCGGTGCCGTCCGCCGTACGGGCGTAGACGTCGGCGGAGCCGTTCAGCGCGTTGGCGCAGAGCCAGACCTCGCCCAGCGTGCAGGCGTGGCAACTGCCGCAGGAAGGGGCCCAGTTGAGGACGACCTGGGCGCCGGGCGCCAGCCGGGTGACGCCCTCGCCCACGGCCACCACGGTGCCCGCGCCCTCGTGGCCGAGGACCGCCGGGACCGGCACCCGCATGGTGCCGTCCGAGAGGGAGAGGTCGGAGTGGCAGACGCCGGCGGCGGCGAGCCGGACCCGGACCTGTCCGGGTCCGGGGTCCGGGAGTTCGATCCCGGTGACCGACAGCGGGGCGCCCACGGCGGGCAGTACGGCGGCTCGGACCGTGAAAGTCATCGCAGGAACCTCCTCAGAACTGAAGGGACTTGGTCTGGAGGTACTCGGCGAGGCCGTGCGCGCCCAGCTCGCGGCCGACGCCCGACTGCTTGTAACCGCCGAACGGGGCGAGGGGGTTGAAGCGTCCGCCGTTGATGTCGACCTGGCCGGTGTCCATGCGCCGGGCGAAAGCCACCGCCTCCGCCTCGTCCCCGGCCCAGACGGCGCCCGCGAGCCCGTAGACCGTGCCGTTGGCGATGCGCAGGGCGTCGTCCTCGTCGGTGTAGCGCAGGATGGACAGGACCGGGCCGAAGATCTCCTCCTGGGCGATCGTCATCTCCGGGGTGACGTCGGCGAAGACGGTCGGGCTGACGAAGTAGCCCTGCTCGTGCCGGGATTCGGGGCCTCCGGCGACCAGCCGGGCGCCCTCCGCGACGCCCTTCTCGATGTAACCCCGCACCCGGGCCTGCTGTTCGGCGCTGACGACGGGCCCGATCCGCTCGCCGTACTTGGCGGCCGCCGTGGCCGCGAGCTCCACCGCCTCCTCGTACTGGTCGCCATGGACCAGCATCCGGGTCCAGGCGCTGCACGTCTGGCCGGAGTTGGACATCACGTTGGCCACGCCGACGTTGACGGCCCGGGCGAGGTCCGCGCTCGGGAGGATGACGTTCGCGGACTTGCCGCCCAGTTCGAGGGCGACCTTCTTCACGGCGGCACCGGCCACCGCGCCGATCTGCCTGCCGACGGCCGTGGAGCCGGTGAAGGAGACCAGGTCGACGCCCGGATGCTCGGCGAGGGCCTGCCCGGCGACCGGGCCGCGGCCGGTGACCAGGTTGAACACGCCTGCCGGGAAGCCCGCTTCGTGCACCGCCTCCGCGAACAGCTGGGCGGTGAGCGGGGTGTTCTCGGCGGGCTTCAGCACGACCGGGCAGCCGGCGGCGAGCGCCGGGGCGACCTTGGCGACGATCTGGTGCAGCGGGTAGTTCCAGGGCGTGATCGCGCCGACCACGCCCACCGGCTCCTGGTAGACGGTGGAGTTGCCGACCTTCTCCTCGAAGGGGTGGGTGGCGGCCAGTTCTGCGTACGAGCCGGCGACCGCGATCGGCACGCTCGCGTGGACCGCCTCGGAGAACGGGAGGGGAGAGCCCAGCTCGGCGGTGACCGTCTCGGCGATCTCGTCCTTCCGGGCCTCCAGTTCGTCCCGCAGCGCGGCGAGCCGGGCGGCGCGCTCGGCGGGCGGGGTGGCGGCCCAGACCGGGAGGGCGGCACGGGCGGCGCGTACGGCCGTGTCGACGTCCAGCGCGCCGCCCGCCGGGACCCGGCCGACGACCTGCTCGTCGACCGGGTTCACGACCTCGATCACGTCCCTGCTCTCGGCGGGGCGCCAGGCGCCGTCGATGTACAGGCCGTCGTGTGCCTTCATGGTGCTTCCTCCCGGCGGGGCCGTGTCGTCCGAGTCACAAACTAGCGGCGATAGTTTTAGCGCGCCAGACGTGCCTCGGACGTGCCTCGGGACGTACTCCGGGACGCGTTCTCGGACACGTTCCCGGACCCGTCAGAAGTCGACCTGGGCGCGTTCGTCCACCCTGCCGACGCTCTCCTGCCCGAAGGCCTTCTCGTAGGCCCGCCGGATCTCCTCGATCTTCCGGTCGCTGCCCTCGGCCGCCGTCCGCGGATACAGCAGGGTCAGCACGTACGACCGCTCCTTCTCGATCGTCCCGTGCGCGTCCCGCCACTGCCCGCGCCCGTTCTGCACGGTGAGCCCGTCGGGGAAGTCCGGGGTGACCTCCTTGTCGACGAAGGCCGTGAACTGCCGGTCGGTGACGGCCGGTCCGCCGTCCGGGCGGGCGGTGCCGAAGAGCAGCCGGGTCTCGATGTACGGCTTGCCGCGCGCCGGGGTGGCGGAGGGACGGTCGGCGGCCAGCGCCGTGAACGTGGCCGGAGCACCGGCGAGCAGGATCCCGGCCACGGCGAGGGCCGACCGGTTGCGGAGAGATCGAGTGCGCATGCCCCCTTCCTAGAGCCGCCGCCCCTCCCGGGTCCCCGCTTCCGGCCGGAGTTCACTCGTCCAGGTCGAACCACGGCCCCGGCAGGCTCACTTCGTCGCGGTGAGGTGGGCGAAGACCACCACGTTGCTGGTGTAGCCCGTCCGCCGGCTGAAGAGGCCGCCGCAGGTGATCACGCGGAGCTCGGGACGCCGGGTCGGGCCGTACACCTCCTTGTCGGGGAAGCCGGCCTTGTCGTAGACCTTCACCCGGTCCACGGTGTACACGGCGGTACGGCCGTCCGCGCGCTCGGCCTCGATCCGCTTGCCGGTCTGGACCTGGGCAAGCGCCGCGAAGACGGCGGGCCCCGTCCTGGTGTCGCGGTGGCCGACGGCGATGGCGAGGCCGGACTCGCCGGGCGTGGCGCCGCCCTGGAACCAGCCGATCAGCTTCGGGTCGTCGACCGGCGGTGTCTCCAGCTGCCGGCCCCGGTCCAGCCGGACCCCGACGACCGGCGCGTCGACCCCCAGGAACGGGATGCGCATCGACGTCGGCCGGGACCGGGAGAGCGGGCGGGGCGGGGGGCCGTCCGCGCCCGGGCCGGCCGCCGCCAGGGCGTCCGGCCCGTCCGGTGCGGCCGACCCGTCCTGCCCCCACCACCGGACCACGGTCACCAGGACGACCGCCAGCAGGGCCGTCCTGGCGAGGCGGTAGGCGCGGGTCCGGTACCAGGGCCTGCGTCTGCGCCTACGCGGCGCCATGGGGGCGACGGCGGATCAGCCGGACGTACACCACGCCGCTGGCGGCGACCAGGGTGAGGGCCGTGGCCGCGGCCACGGGCGAGAAAGCGGCCGTCGCGTCGGCGATGCCGCCGCCACCGGCGTGCACACCGCCCTGCGGGCCGTTGTGGTCGCCGCCCTCCCCCCAGGAGGAGTCGCTGCGCTGGTTGTCCTGGATCTGGCCGTTCGGACCGTTCTGGCTGTTCTGGTCGTTCGGACCGCCGTTCGGGCCGCCGTTCTGGTCGTTCGGACCGTTGGGGCCGTTCTGGCCGTTCTGGTCCTGCGGCCCGTCCTGCTTGCCGTCATGGCAGTTGACCCGGAAGATCTTCTCCTTGCTCGCGCCGTTCACGATCCACGTGAGCCGGTACTGCCCGTCCGCCAGCCCCAGCGGGTCGGTGTGACCGGCGCCGCCGGCGAGCTGGATGGTGCCGGTGACGCTCGCGGCGGTGGGCAGCGGGGGCTGCGGCGTGATGGTGTAGTCGATGACGCGGAGGATGTCGAAGTTGACGGCGTCGAGGTAGAACTTGCAGACCAGCGGGTCGTCCTTCGAGACGCCGAAGGGCACGCCCACCCGGTGGAGCCTGATGTCGCCGTTCTCCCCCACGGCTGCCGCGTTCGGCGCCGCCACCCATGACGCACCCGCCGCGGCGAGGGCGGTGAGGACGACGGTGGCGCCCGCACGGGAACCGGTGGTGCGCGGATGCGTGAGCGTGACCATGCAAGCTCCTCCGAGTTAGATGATTTTCATACAAATCGACCTTTCGTCTGGACTGTCACCCATGCACTCCACGACCCGTGGCATCCACGTCCGACGCGCCGTCAGATATCGCTCGTGCGGCGCAACGCCCGGCCCTTTCGCCGCGCCGACGGCACCGCACCGGCGCCCTCGCCCCGTCCCGCCGCCCCCGGCGAGCGCACCGCCACCCCCGCCGACACCAGCAGCAACACGCCCAGCATGACGAACGGCGCGGCCACCCCGGCCACCCCCGCCAGCAGCCCCGCCCCGGCCGGCGCGGCCACCTGTCCCAGCCGGTTGCCGGTCAGCCGCAGGGCGAGCGCCGTGGAACGGGCCCCCTCGGGTGCGGCCTGGACGACCGTCGTCATCGACAGCGGCTGCCCGACCCCCAGGCAGAAACCGAGCGCGGCGAGGATCAGGGCCAGCGCCCACACCGGCACCGGCACCGCGATCCCCGCGCACAGCACGGCCGCCAGGAAACAGGTCACCGTCAGCAGCAACGGCCGCCCGAGCAGCCGCAGCAGCGGGGTGAGCACCAGCCGGCAGGCGATCGTCGCCCCCGCCCGCACACTGAGCAGCACGCCGATCACAGCCGGGGAGATGTCCCGGTGCTCGCCGACCACGGGCAGGTACGCGGTCAGGATGTCGGTCGCGGACAGCACCGAGAGGCTGATCAGCATGCCGGCGGGCACCCCCCGGGCCCGCAGGATGCGGCCCACCGGCACCCGGTCCCCCGCCGCGGAACGCGCCGTGACCGCCGTACGGTCCTCGATGCGCCACAGCGACGTGAACGCGACCGCCGCCCCCGCACCCGCCACCACCAGCGCGAGCGCGCTCGTCCCCGCCATGTCCGGCCCGCCGATGAGCGCCCCCGCGGCGATCGGCCCGACCAGCTGCCCCAGCGACGCGCCGATGGTGAAGTGGCCGAAGTTGCGGTCCTGTTCGTGCGGCGCCGACTGGCGGGCCACCAGCGACTGCGCCCCGATCACGAAGCAGAGGTGGCCGAGGCCCATCACCCCGCTCCACAGGGCCATCGCCCACAGGGAGTTCGCGAGTCCGCTGAGCGCGCAGCCGCCGGCTATCAGGACGACGCCGACGGGCAGCAGGGGTGCGCAGCGGCCGTGGTCGGTGCGGCGGCCGAGCGGTACGGCGGCGAAGAGCGGGAGCAGGGCGTAGACACCCGCGACGACGCCTACGGCCCGTTCGTCGGCGCCGAGGGCGAGTGCCCGGTAGGAGACGGCGGGGCGGGCCATCGACACGGCGCCCTGCGCGAAGCCGAAGGCGATGACGAGACGGAGCAGCCAGCGGCGGTTCCTGCCGGGCGCCATGGTGAAACCTCCCAGTGGTATGTCACATACTCCCCGCGGACAGTGCTATGTCACATGCTGCCCAGTGCTATGTCACATAGCCCCGTACAGGAGCCCCGCCCCGAGCACCACCACCGAAGTCAGCGCCGCCCACTTCACGACGAACCGCGTGTGGTCGCCGAACTCGACCTTGGCCATGCCGACCAGGACGTAGACGGCGGGCACCAGGGGGCTGGACATGTGCAGCGGCTGGCCGACGATCGAGGCGCGGGCGATCTCCACCGCGGGGACGCCGTGCGCCTGACCGGCCTCCGCGAGCACCGGGAGGATGCCGAAGTAGAAGCCGTCGTTCGACATGAAGTACGTGAGCGGGATGCTCAGCACGCCGGTGACCAGGGCCATGTGCGGGCCCATGCCGTCGGGGATGTTGCCGACGAGCCAGTCGGCCATGTGGTCGACCATGCCGGTGCCCTGGAGGACGCCGGTGAAGACGGCGGCGGCGAAGACCATGCCGGAGACGTTGAGGACGTTCTCGGCGTGCGCGGCGATCCGGGCCCGCTGGGCGGGCATCTGGGGGTAGTTGACGGTCAGGGCCAGGGCCGCGCCGAGCAGGAACAGCACCGGGATCGGCAGCCACTCCATGATCATGGCGGTGAGCAGGACGACCGTGAGCAGCGCGTTGAACCAGTACAGCCTGGGCCGCAGGGTCTCGCGGTGCGGGTCGAGGCCCTGGAAGCCGTCGGGCCGGGGCTGGGGCCCGGGCCCGTCGGGAAGGTCCGCGCCGGTGCCGGAGCCCGGACCGCCGGTGCCCGAAGGGGTCTTGCCGGCGCCCACGAGAACCGTCTCCGGCTCCTCGACCAGCACCTCGTCCAGCGTCAGCACGCCGAGCCGTTTGCGCTCGCGGCGACCGAGGACGTAGGCGAGGGCGAAGACGAACAGCAGGCCCGTGGCCAGCGCCGGGATCATCGGCACGAAGATGTCGCTCGCGTCCAGCTTCAGCGCGGTGGCGGCGCGGGCGGTGGGGCCGCCCCAGGGCAGGGTGTTCATCACGCCGTTGGCCATCGCGGCGACACCGGTCATCACGACCAGGCTCATCTTCAGGCGCTTGTACAGCGGGTACATCGCCGAGACGGTGATCATGAAGGTGGTGGAGCCGTCGCCGTCGAGCGAGACGATCGCCGCGAGTACGGCCGTACCGACGACGATCCGCAGCGGGTCGGCCCTGCAGAACCGCAGGATCCCCCTGACGACCGGGTCGAAGAGGCCGACGTCGATCATCACGCCGAAGTAGACGATCGCGAACATCAGCATCGCCGCGGTGGGCGCGAGGCTGGTGACGCCGTCGATGACGTAGTCGCCGAGGTGGGCGCCCTTGCCGACGACCACGCAGAACAGCGCGGGGATCAGCACGAGCGCCGCGATCGGCGACATCTTCTTCAGCATGATCAGGACCAGGAAGGTCGCGATCATGGCGAAGCCGAGGATGGTCAGCATGAGTGGATTACCTAACGTTCGCCCTTGAACTCCCACCAGGGCCGGCGGTGCGGACGACGTTAGGTCGCGTCAAACGTCGTTAACAAGACGTTGACGCGCGAGCAATAAGAGCGAAAGTCCAGGTCACGGGGTTGCGATCACCTCGGCGGTCACGCGGGCGGTGACTTCGGCGGTCACCTCGACGGAGATGCCGTTGAGGACGGCGTTGCCGGACAGCGGGTCGAGCAGGCTGCCGTCGAGGAGCTGGTTGACGTTGACGCCGGGGGCGGTGGCGGCGTGGCTGAGCCGGGTGCCGGGGCGGTCGTGGCCCCAGCCGTGCGGGAGGCTGACGACGCCGGGCCGCACGCCGTCGGTGACCTCGGCGGGGGTGACGACCTCGCCGCCGGCGCCCTTGACGCGGACGTCGGCGCCGTCGCGTACGCCGAGCCGTTCGGCGTCCTCGGGGTGGATGTGCAGGGTGCAGCGGTTGGTGCCGCCGGTGAGGGCGGGCACGTTGTGCATCCAGCTGTTGTTGGAGCGCAGGTGGCGGCGGCCGACGAGGACGAGCGCCGCGGGGCTGGTGTCGAGGGCCGCGCGCAGCCGGGGCAGGTCGTCGGCGAGGGGCCCGGGCAGCAGTTCGACCTTGCCGCTCCGGGTCTTCAGCGGCTGCGGGAGGCGTGACGCGAGGGGGCCGAGGTCGATGCCGTGCGGGTGGGCGAGCAGCCGCTCCAGGGTGAGCCCGTCGGGCCGGGCGCCGAAGCCGTCGCCGTAGGGGCCGAGGCGCAGCATCAGGTCGAGCCGGCGCTCGGGGCCGGTGTCCCCGGTGAGCTGCCCGGCGAGTTCCCGCGGGTCCCGGCCGTGCACGGGCGAGTGGGGCTCGTTGACGGCCTTCCCGAGGGTCTGGCCGATGACCATGTCGTCCACGGCGGACGGTTCGGCGCCGTGCATGCCGCCGGCCGCGAGGACCAGCCGGGCGTGGATCTCGGTCTCGGCCATCCGGCCGGGCTCCGGCGGGACGGCGGGGCGGGAGTAGCGGACCTGGTTGCGTACGGCGAGGGTGTTGAAGGCGAAGTCGTGGTGCGGGCTCTGCGAGGGCGGCGGCGGGGGCAGTACGACGTCGGCGTGCCGGGCGGTCTCGTTCAGGTAGGGGTCGACGCTGACCATGAAGTCGAGGGCGTCCAGGGCCTTGTCGAGGCGGTCGCCGTCGGGGGCGGAGAGCACGGGGTTGGTGGCGATGGCGATGAGCGCCCGGATCGGTTCGCCCTCGGCCGTCGCGGTGTCGATCTCCTCGGCGAGCGCGGAGAGCGGCAACTCGCCCTTCGCCTCGGGGTGTTGGCTGACCCTGGAGTGCCAGCGGCCGAGCGCGAAGCCCCGGCCTGGACCGGCCGGTCGCGGGGTCCGGTCGGTGGCGGCCTGCGGGAAGAGCGCGCCGCCGGGCCGGTCGAGGTTGCCGGTGAGGATGTTGAGGACGTCGACGAGCCAGCTGGCGAGGGTGCCGTGCGGGACGGTGCAGCTGCCTATCCGGCCGTATACGGCGGCGGTGGGCGCGGCGGCGAGTTCGCGGGCGAGGGTACGGATGGTCGCGGCGTCGACGTCACAGGCGTGGGCGACCGCGTCCGGGGTGAAGTCCCCGAGTTCGGCCCGGAGTTCGTCGAGCCCCTCGACATGCGGGGCGAGGTGGCCGAGGTCCACCAGGCCTTCCTCGAAGAGGACTTGGGCCATCGCGGCGAGCAACAGGGCGTCGGCGCCGGGCCGGATGGCGATGTGCCGGTCGGCGAGCTTGGCGGTGCGGGTGCGGCGGGGGTCGATGACGGTGAGGGTGCCGCCGCGGGCCCTGAGCGCCTTGAGCTTGCCGGGGAAGTCGGGGGCGGTGCACAGACTCCCGTTGGACTCCAGGGGGTTGGCGCCGATGAGGAGCAGGTGGTCGGTGTGGTCCAGGTCGGGCACCGGGATGGCGTTGGCGTCGCCGAAGAGCAGTCCGCTGGAGACGTGCTTGGGCATCTGGTCGACGGTGGACGCGGTGAAGACGCTGCGGGTGCCGAGGGCGCCGAGCAGGACCTGCGGGTAGAGGGCGCCGGCCACGGTGTGGACGTTGGGGTTGCCGAGGACGACCCCGACGGAGTCCGGGCCGTACCGCTCGACGACGCCGCGGATCCCGGCGGCGACCGCGTCGAAGGCCTCCGTCCAGGTGGCCTCGCGCAGTTCGCCGTCCCGGCGGACGAGGGGGGTGCGCAGCCGGTCGGGGTCGGCGTCGACGGCGCCGAAGGAGGCGCCCTTCGGGCAGATGAACCCCTTGCTGAACACGTCGTCGCGGTCGCCGCGGGCGCCGGTGACGCGGGTGCCCTCGATGGTGAGGGTCAGGCCGCAGGTGGCCTCGCACAGGGGGCAGATGCGGAGGGCGGTGCGGGGCATGGTTCCTCCCGGGGGCGGCGGTGGGGGGCGGCCGTACTCGGGGTGAGCATACCGGGCGGTATGTGGGGAGGGGAGTCCTGTTGTCGTACGAGTGCGGGCCGGTGGGGGCTGGTCGCGCAGTTCCCCGCGCCCCTCCGGGGGCGCCTCTCCCGCCGTCAGTCCAGGACCCGGGCCAGGTAGGCCCGCAGCAGCTCGCGGGTCTCCGCGATGATCTGCTCGTCGCCCTCCGGGGCCATCCGGAAGGACAGGTGGACCAGGGCGTCGGCTGTTTCCACGGCCACCAGGAAGGTGCGGCGCAGCGGCTCGTCGGGGGTGCGGCCGATGTACGCCGCGAGGAGGTCGGTCAGCCGGTCGGCCACCCGGTGGTTCGGCTCCGCGTCGCGGACGCCGACCGGGATCTGGTTGCCGAAGTCGACGAGGGAGAAGCCGGGGGCGGTGCGTTTCATAGCCAGGTACTCGTCGAGCACCGCGTCCATCGCCGCCCGCCAGTCGCCCTTCGGCGCGTCCTTCAGCCGTTCGGTGACGCGCTCGGAGTAGCGCTCCAGGTTGCGCTGGGCGAGGGCGTCGGCCATCTGCCGCTTGTTGCCGAAGAAGCGGTAGACCGAGCCGATGGGCACCCCGGCGCGCACCGCGACCGCCCGGGTGCTCAGTTCGTCGTAGCCGACCTCGTCGAGGAGGTCGGCGCAGGCGTCGAGGATCCGGGTCAGCCGTTCGGCGCTGCGGCGCTGTACGGGCGCTTTGCGAAGCGGTGTCGCTGGGGGCACGGGCTTCATGATGCCTTTCCGCCGGGATCAGGTGAACCTCGCCCCCCAGTACGCGGACGGATGGCCCATGCACTCATCCGGCGTCCTGGCTGCTCACGGCCGTGCTGGTACCGGTACCGGTACCAGCGCCGGTGCCGGTGCCGGTGCCGGTGCCGGTGCCGGTGCCGGTGCCGGTGCCGGTGCCGGTGCCGGTGCCGGTGGCCGAGGGGGTGGCGGGCCCGGCTCCCGATGCCGACGGCGACGCCGTCTCCGCGCCCGATGCCGTGACGTCCGCCGTGCTCTCCACCGGCTTGCCGTGCACGGCCCAGACCGTGCCGTCGTCGGCGTAGAGCCGGACGGTGACGTGGTGGGTGCCGTGCGGGACGAGGCCGGCGGGCAGGTGGTAGGCCGGGGTGCGCAGCCGTGTGACCAGGCCGCCGTCCACGAAGAGGTAGGCGAGCCCCCGGCCGGCGACCGCCTTCGCCGCGGTACCCGCCCGGGAGAACCGGAAGCGGTGCAGGTCGAGCCGTACGTCCCAGCCGCCGGAGGCGTCCGGGGTGACCACCGTGCCGACCTCGGGCGCCTGCTTCCTGTCCAGCTCGCGGTAGTGGCGTCCGCTCTCGTCCGTGTCGTCGAGGATCTTGCCCACCGGCGAGGGCGACTCCGCGCCGCGCTGCCCGTGGGCCCGCCCGGTCCCGCACCCGGCCGCGGCGACCAGCAGCAGCACGCAGACCGCGAGCGCACCCGGCAGTCCACGCGTCCACGACATGCCCGGGAGCGTAGAACAGCACGCCGCGGACCGGATCCCCCTGAAGTCGGGTTCTCGCCATACACCTCCGGGATGATCCGGGCCCTCTTGCACGCACCTCCCCGTATTCCTATGGTGATGCATAGGAATCGACGGCACGCAGGTTCAGGGAGCGATCATGAGCGATGGGGGTACCTCCCGCGCGAGCGCGTTCGAGCGGGACCGCGGCGCGGCGCGGAAGACCGCCGAAGGGCTGGCGTACCTCTCCGGGTTCGGCAACGAGCACTCCTCGGAGGCGGTGCCGGGCGCCCTCCCCGAGGGCCGCAACTCCCCGCAGCGCGCCCCCCTCGGCCTGTACCCGGAGCAGCTCAGCGGTACGGCCTTCACCGAGCCGCGGGCCCACAACCGCCGCTCCTGGCTGTACCGGATCCGCCCGTCGGCCGCCCACCCGGCGTTCACCCGCGCCGCCGGCAACGGCGGGCTGCGCACCGCTCCCTTCACGGACCTCGCCCCGGACCCGAACCGGCTGCGCTGGAACCCCCTGCCGGAGCCCGCGCCGGGCACGGACTTCCTGGCCGGCCTGTGGACCCTGGGCGGCAACGGCGACGCGACCCAGCGCACCGGCATGGCCGTGCACCTTTACCACGCCGACGCCTCCATGGAGCGGGTCTTCTCCGACGCGGACGGCGAGCTGCTGATCGTCCCGGAGCGCGGCGGGCTGCTGCTGCGCACGGAGTTCGGCCTGCTGCATGTGGAGCCGGGACATGTGGCGTTGATCCCCCGTGGGGTCCGCTTCCGTGTGGAGCTGCTGGATGCCACGGCCCGGGGTTATGTGTGCGAGAACTACGGCTCGCCGTTCCGCCTCCCCGACCTCGGCCCGATCGGCGCCAACGGCCTCGCCAACGCCCGGGATTTCCTGGCCCCCGTCGCCGCCTACGAGGACGTCGAGGGTCCGGTGGAGGTGGTCAACAAGTTCTGCGGCAACCTGTGGACCGCCACATATGGCCACTCCCCACTGGACGTGGTCGCCTGGCACGGCACACATGTGCCGTACGCCTATGATCTGCGCCGTTTCAATGTGATCGGCACCATCTCGTACGACCATCCCGATCCGTCGATCTTCACGGTGCTGACGTCCCCGTCGGACACCCCCGGCCTGGCCGGTGTCGACTTCGTGGTCTTCGCGCCACGCTGGCTGGTGGGCGAGGACACCTTCCGGCCGCCGTACTTCCACCGGAACGTGATGAGCGAGTACATGGGGCTCGTCGAGGGGGCGTACGACGCGAAGGCGGAAGGGTTCGTGCCGGGCGGCGGGTCGCTGCACAACATGATGTCGGCGCACGGTCCGGACCGGGAGACGTTCGACCGGGCCAGCGCGGCCGAGCTGAAGCCCCAGAAGGTGGACGACGGCCTGGCCTTCATGTTCGAGACCCGGTGGCCGATGACGCTCACCCCGCAGGCGTCGGCCGCCGATCACCTCCAGCAGCGCTACGACGACGTGTGGCGGGGCCTGGAACGGCACTTCCGCCCCTTGCACTGAAGATCCCCCACCGGTACGGATGGCCCCGTGACCTCCTTCGCCCCGGACTCGATCGTCCTCAACCGCAAGCTGCCGCTCTGGTACCAGGTGTCGCAGTCGCTGCGCGCCTCGATACTCGGCCGCTCGCCCCGGGACCCGCTCCGGCTGCCCACCGAGGAACGGCTCGCGGAGCACTACGGCGTCAGCGTGCTGACCATGCGGCAGGCGCTGAAGGAGCTGGAGGACGAGGGCCTGATCAGCCGGCACCGCCGGCGGGGCACCTTCATCGAGCCGGACGCCCGGCGCGGCACCCCGGTACGGCTGCTCGGCTCGGTGGACGCGATCGTGGCCCAGCAGTCGGGGATGACGGCGGAGCTGCTGGAGCACGGCACGGCCCCCGTGACCGGCGAACTCACCGAGTACTTCCCGGATCTCGCCGAGGTGGCGACGTACCACCGCCTCCGCAGCGACGAGCAGACGGGCGAGCCGACCAACCACGCCCGCAACCACGTCCGCCCCGAACTGGCCGAGCGCATCGACCCGGAGGATCTGGCCCGGCAGCCGATGACCAAGGTGCTCCGGGACGTCGTGGGCGCGGACATCAGCCGTATCACGGACACGGTGGCGGCCCGGCTGGCCGACCCGGAGACCGCCCGGCTGCTCCGGGTCCCGCTCCTCAGCCCGATCCTGCACTACACGGGCGTCACCTACGACACCGCAGGCCGGGTCCTGGACCTGGCGGTCATCCACTACCGCGGCGACCGTTTCTCCTTCACGGTCACCCTCGACGCGACCTGAAGTCGTCGTACGATGCCGGGCGTGACGCACGACGACGCTCCGCTCCTCGCGGACCTGATGCCGTGGTCCGTCGCACCACTACGGCTCGGCCGGGGGTGGCCGACGGCCCCCGACCCGGCGACCCTGAAGTCCCGCTGGGACGCCCTCGTGAAGGCCGAGGGCCCCGACCGGGAGGCCCTGTTCGAGCCGACGCGTGCCCGGACGGTCCACTCCGCGGTCGCCCAGCTCCCCGGCCAGCCCAGCGGCACCGAACCGCTCGCCGAGGCGGCGGGCCCCTGCCCGGCCCCGGTCCGCGTCCTGGCCGCCGCGTTCGACGAGCAGTGGCTGATCCCGGACCACCGCCTGATCGACGCGGCCCGCCCGGAGTTGTGGCGGGTGGCGGACGAGCACCAGGTCTTCGCCGTGGAGTCGGCGGACGGCTTGCCGCTGCTGGCGACCTCCCTCCTCCCCACCCTGCGCGCGGGCCGCATCCGCCCGCTGTACCGCCGCCCGGGCGGCGAGGAACCGAACCTGGTCCCCGGTCTGCTGGACCACCTGACCGACCGACTGGGCCGGGGAGTCACCCCGCCGGACGTCCTCGCCTGGATCCTGGTCGCGATCCGCCCGGACCGCACCGTCCCGCTCACCGGCGACACCGAACTCTGGGCGCAGGGCGTGGAGCTCGGCCACCGGGCCCTGTGGCTGCTGCGCCGCGACGGCGACCGCCCCAAACTCCCGGGCGGCCGCCGCCCGTACGTCCGGGCCCCGCTTCCCGCCCGTCCCCTCACGATCCTCTACGACAGGGAGGAGGAGACCCTCCACCTCGACGAGGGCCGCGTCTCCCCGGTGCCGCCGGAGGCGTGGGACTTCAGGACGGGCGAGGTACGGGTGCTGGAGGCGTGGTTCGCGGCGCGCACGGCGGAGACGGCGGAACCGGGCACCCTTGCGGCGATCACCCCGCCGGCCTGGTCCCGGCCATGGACCTCGGAACTGCTGGAGCTGATCACGGTCCTGGCCCTGCTGGCGGACGTCCGCGCGCAACAGGCCGCCCTGGAGGTCAAGACACGGATCACCGCAACCGACCTGACGGCAGCGGGCGTACTCCCGCCCCCGGCGACAGCCCGCAAACCGGCTTCGGTTCTGGATCACCAGGAGGAAGGCCCAGCCGGCCAGTTCACGTTGCTGTGACCAACCCGTTCGGGGGCGCGGGACCGTATTGAACGTGCGGCTGCCGCCGCGTGTGCGCGACAAACCCCCGACCACCCGCAGACAAGGACGGCGCTCATGGACCCCTTGCCCCTCGAAGGCATCACGGTAGTAGCCGTCGAACAGGCAGTCGCCGCTCCCTTCGCCACCCGGCAACTGGCCGATCTCGGCGCCCGCGTCATCAAAGTCGAACGCACCGACGGCGGCGACTTCGCCCGCGGCTACGACACCGCCGCCCGCGGTCTCGCCTCGCACTTCGTGTGGTGCAACCGCGGCAAGGAGTCCATCGCGCTGGACCTGAAGGACCCGCGCGGACTGGACGTCGTCAGGCGGCTCGTCGCGGACGCGGACGTCTTCGTGCAGAACCTGGCCCACGGTGCCGCGTCCCGGCTCGGGCTCGACGCTGCCACGCTGTGCGCCGCGCACCCCCGGCTGGTCGCCGTGGACATCTCGGGGTACGGGGCGTCGGGGCCCTACGCCGGCAAACGCGCGTACGACATGCTCGTGCAGTGCGAGGCGGGCCTGGTGTCGGTCACCGGGACGCCGGAGCAGCCCGTGAAGGCGGGGATCCCGGCCGCGGACATCGCGGCGGCCATGTACGCCTTCTCGGGCGTCCTCGCGGCGCTGGTACGGCGCGGGACGACCGGGCGGGGCGGTCCGGTGGAGGTGTCGATGCTGGAGGCGCTGGCCGAGTGGCTGGGGCATCCGCTGCATCACACCGTGCACGGCGGGACCCCGCCGGAGCGCACCGGTCTGGCGCACGCGGTCATCGCGCCGTACGACGCCTATCCGACCGCGGACGGCGGGCGGGTGCTGCTGTCGGTACAGAACGACCGGGAGTGGCGGCGGCTGGCCGAACAGGTGATCGGGCTACCGGAGTTGGGCGTGGATCCGGCGTTCGCGACGAACGCGGCACGGGTGGTGAACCGGGCACGGACCGACGACCTGGTCGGCACGGCTCTCCGGGCTCTCGACGCCGACGAGGCGCTGGCCCGGCTGGAGGCAGCGGGCATCGCGTGCGCGCGGCTGCGGGATCTGCACGAGCTGGCCGGGCATCCGCAGCTGGCGGCCCGGGAGCGGTGGCGGGAGGTGGGGTCACCGGTCGGGCCGCTGCGTGCGTTGCTGCCGCCCATCACGCTGCCGGGCGGGGACGAGGCGCGGATGGGGGATGTGCCCGCGCTCGGGCAGCACACCGAGGCGCTGCTGCGTGCCGTGGGGATGACGGACGCCGAGATCGCAGCGCTGCGCCGGGACGGTGTGGCGGCCTGAGCGCGGGCCTGACGGTCAGCCGGAGTGCTTGTTGCCGCCGAACAGCGAGCGGCGCAGCCGCCGCAGTGGCGCGAAGAGGGAGACGCGGCTGACCCGTGCGACCCGGTCGCTGCGCTGCGCGGGTTCACGCGCGGTCAGCTCACGCATCAGCGATGTCGCCTCGACCGCCTGCTGCTGCGGTATGGCGGGACCCGCCAGCACCGACAGATGGCGGTCGAGGCGCGAACTGGTCGCACCGCTCCCGCAGGTGATCGCAGGAACCCTCGCCCTGCTGCGTGTTATCTGATCCATGTCACTCCCCACCCGTACGAGTCCACCCGGCCCGGGCAGGGTAACCCTATCGCCCCGATGGGGCACTCGTGTATCGCGGTCACAGGATTCACCTTCCCCGCAAGGGTGTTGACGACCCCTCTTGAACTACACTTTGACTACTCTCCGAATCCAACCGATTTCAGGGCGAGTTGGACAACCGGCTGGCTGGTGGGCTGCGCCGACCCGCCGGCGGGCTCGACGGTCACCGCGAGTGACGTCGCCGATCTGCTCAGACCCGTGGCGACCAGGGGCGTGTCACCCTCGAAGAGCCCGAGGGAGCGTGGTTGCACACGGGGGCGCATGAGCCAGAGCTGGTGCACGCGGCCGTTGGACGGGGTGCCGTATCCGCTGAGCGTGACGACGGCCTGGCCCTCCGATGCGGAGGCCACCGCTCCGATACTTCGGCCCCGCGCGTCCTTGTAGGTGGTCGCGCGGGCGTCGGTCGCGGCCAGAACGTGGGCGATCTCACGCGACTGGGCCCGCTCGGCGTCGAGCTGGTTCTGCGTCCGGTCGGCCTGCACCGCGAACAGCGAGGCGACGACCAGTGCGGCGGCCGCGGTGGCGGTGGCGAACGGCACGAACAGCGGGCGCTGCCGCCGGCGCGGCGGCGGGGGCTGTACGCCCCAGACGTGCGGCGGCAGGTTGGGCACGCGTTCCTGGCCGGGGGCCGGCTCCTGCGGGGTGGCGCGGACCGCGGCCAGCACCCGGCCGCGCATCGCCAGGGGCGGCGGGGCCGCAGTGGAGAAGGCGAGCCGCACCGCGTCCTCGGTCAGCTCCCGGACCTCGTCGGCGCACCGGTCGCAGTCCCGCAGGTGCTTCTCGAAGCGGCGCCGCTCGCCCGGCTCCAGGGCGTCCAGGGCGTAGGGCGCGGCCAGCGAGTGCAGGTCCTCGCGGTGCAGCAGACGGCCGACCAGGCTCACGCCACACCTCCCAGGCAGTCGCGCAGCCGGGTGAGTCCGTCGCGCATCCGTGTCTTGACCGTGCCCAGCGGCAGTTTGAGGCGCTCGGCGACCTCACGGTAGGTGTAGCCGTCGTAGTAGGCGAGGGTGACGGACTGACGCTGCAGGGCGGTGAGGCGGTCCAGACAGCGGCGTACCCATTCGCGTTCCAGGCCGGCTTCCACCGTCTCGGCGACCTGGTCGAAGGCGGGTTCGCCGGCCCGCATCGCCTCGCGCTGCTCGCGCTCGCCGGCCGCGCGGGCGCTGCGCACCCGGTCGACGGCCCGGCGGTGGGCGAGGGTGAGGACCCAGGACAGGGCGCTGCCCCGGCCGGGGTCGAACTTGGCGGCGGAGCGCCAGAGTTCGAGGAGCACCTCCTGGGAGACCTCCTCGGACTGGGCGGGGTCGCGGACCACCCGGCGCACGAGCCCGAACACCGGCCCGGACACCAGTCCGTAGAGGTCCTCGAACGCCTTCTGGTCGCCACCGGCGACGAGCACCAGCAGTTCGTCCGCCTCCATCCCGTCCCCCCTCCTGTGGCCGCACCCGGCCCGTCCTCCCACACCAGGCATTCGCAACTGACACACCTCCGGCAGAAGTACGTATGCGGGAGGCAAAAACGCGGGTCGAGCAGGAAGAAAAGATTTTTTTCTTCGGACCAATCCAAACGGCCCTCCGGCTCCGTATACCCGTCCGTCAAGCAAGTTGGGACCGAGGGACGGACGGCATGACACCTCTAAACTCCAGGAGCGGCGCGGGGCGCAAGGGCCTTGTCACGCTCATATGTGGGGCACTGGCCACCGGCGGGATCACAGCCGCCAGCGTCGCCGCGCTGGAACCGGGGGCGGCCTCCGCCTCCTCCCACCGGGAGGCCCCGCTCATCTCGGGCACCCCGCAGTACGACAACACCGACCTGTACGCGTTCGTCAGCCCGGACAAGCCCGACACGACCACGATCGTGTCGGACTACATCCCCTTCGAGGAGCCGGCCGGCGGCCCGAACTTCTACCAGTTCGCCGACGACGCCCAGTACGACATCCACATCGACAACAACGGTGACGCGAAGGACGACCTGATCTTCCGCTACACCTTCAAGACCAAGATCAAGAACAAGAAGACGTTCCTGTACAACACGGGCGTGGTCGACAGCCTGAACGACCCCGACCTGAACGTCACGCAGTCGTACGACCTCGACCTCATCAAGCTCAAGAACGGCAGGCAGCAGTACAAGACGAGGATCGCCGACAACATCCCGGCGGCTCCGTCGGACGTCGGCAAGGCGTCGATGCCGGACTACGCGAAGCTGCGCTCCCAGGCCATCTACAAGACCTCCAACGGCGGCGCGACCTTCGCCGGCCAGGCGGACGACCCGTTCTTCGCCGACCTGCGCGTCTTCGACCTGCTGTACGGCGGCAACCTGAGCGAGGTCGGCAACGACACCCTCAAGGGCTACAACGTCAACACGATCGCCCTCCAGGTGCCGAACTCCCTGATCCGGCAGTCGGCTTCGCGCCCGACCGTCGGCATCTACGCGACGACCCAGCGCAGGAACGCGCAGGGCTACTACTCGCAGGTCTCGCGCCTCGGCAACCCGCTGGTCAACGAGGTCGTCAACCCGCAGAAGGACAAGGACAAGTTCAACGCGTCCGAGCCCAAGGACGACGCGCAGTTCCTGAAGAACGTCACCAACCCGGAACTGCCGAAGCTCATCGAGGCGATCTACCACATCAAGGCGCCGTCCGAGCCCCGCAACGACCTCGTCAGCGTGTTCCTGACGGGCGTCAAGGGCCTCAACACGCTGCAGCCGCAGGCGAAGCCGTCGGAGATGCTCCGCCTCAACACGTCCATCAAGCCCACCGCCAAGCCCAAGCGGCTCGGTGTGCTCGACGGTGACAACCAGGGCTTCCCGAACGGACGCCGACTCACCGACGACGTGATCGACGAGGCTCTCCAGGTCATGGAGGGCGAGCTGGTCGGTTCCAAGAACGACCTGGGCGACGCGGTCGACAAGAACGACAAGAGCTTCGAGAAGTACTTCCCGTACGTGGCCGAGCCGACGGCCGGTTCGCGCGGCAAGATCGCCAAGGCGGCGGCCGGCAGCACGAAGAGCGCGCTGGGTGACGCCCTGACCGGTTCCAGCGACAACAACACCACGCTGATCGCGGGCTCGGCGGCCGCGGGTGCGGCGGGTGTGCTGCTGATCGGCACCGGGTTCGGCTGGTGGCGGCGCCGGATGCGGCGCCCGTACTAATCGCCTTTCCTCTCGGGGCAGTCGGGCGACTGCGGGTCGGCGGTGGCTGATCGCGCAGTTCCCCGCGCCCCTTACGGGGCGCTCGATTCACGCCCCTCATGTACTGGCGCGGCCCGCACCCACCCAATCCCCCACGGCGCGGGCCGCGCCGCCCCGCGCGAACTGTTACTAGGAGAGGGCATGGCCCCGGGTACGAACGACAAGCAGCCCGCCGAGACGAAGGACGACGAGCGCGTCACCGCCCTGCGCCGGTTCGCCGCCGCGGGGCGGAACTGGCGCCGGGCCCAGCTCGCGGGCTCCGCCGTGCTGATGGCCATCGCGCTGACCGGCGGGGCGATCGCCTTCGGGTCCACCGGTGACGGCGGTACGGCACCGGTCGCCACGTCGAGCGCGGTGGACCCGGGGATGCTCGCGAGCGGGGACCTCGACACGACCATCGCCTCCCTCCAGGCCCATCTCCGCACCCAGCCGAAGGACTCCGACAGCTGGGCCACCCTCGGCCTCGCCTACGTCGAGCAGGCCCGCACCAAGGGCGACCCGTCCCGCTACCCGCAGGCCGAGAAGTCCCTCAAGCGCGCGCTCCAGATCACCCCGCACAACGACCAGGCCCTGGCCGGCGAGGCGGCGCTGGCCGCCGCCCGGCACGAGTTCGCCCCGGCGCTCACCTACGCGGACCAGGCCCTGAAGCAGAACCCGTACAGCGCGAACGCCCTGTCCTCCCGGATCGACGCCCTGGTCGAACTCGGCCGCTACGACGAGGCGAGCAGGGCGGCCGACCTCGCCGACCAGCGCAAGCCGGGCGTACCGGTGTTCACCCGGTTCGCGTACGTCCGGGAGCTGCGCGGTGACGTGAAGGGCGCCCGGCAGGTGCTGGAGCAGGCCCTGTCGACGGCCACCTCGAAGGGCGACATCTCCTACGTGGCCGCCCAGCTCGGTCTGCTCGCCTGGAACCAGGGCGACTACAAGACCGCGCAGGACTACTACGCCCGCGCCCTGGCCTCCGACGACACCTACATTCCGGCGCTGGAGGGCCGGGCTCGGGTCCAGGCTGCGCTCGGCGACCGGGCCGACGCGATCAAGGGCATGGAACTGGTCGTCTCCCGCTATCCGCTCCCCCAGCAGCTCGTCGAACTGGGCGAGTTGTACGAGGACCGCAACGCGGAGGGCGACAAGGCGAAGGCCGAGGACCAGTACGCGCTCGTCGAGGCCTGGATCGCGCTCGCCCGCGCCAACGGCGTCAACGCCGACCTCGACACCGCCCTCGCCGCCGCCGACCACGGCAACAAGGCCGAATCGCTGAAGGCCGCCCGCGCCGAGTGGGCCCGCCGCCACACCGTGCACACGGCGGACGCGCTGGGCTGGGCCCTGTACGTCAACGGCGACAAGAAGGAAGCTCTGCGGTACGCCCGGCAGGCCACCGCCACCGGCTACCACAACGCCTCCTTCACCTACCACCTCGGCATGATCGAGCTGGCCAACGGCGAGAAGGCGGCCGGCCGGGCCGCGCTCACCAAGGCCCTCAAGCTCAACCCGGGCTTCTCTCCGCTGGGCGCCCGTACGGCCCGCAAGGCGCTGGAGGACTCGAAGTGAACCTGCGCCGGATCGCCGCCGTCTTCACCGTGGCCTGCGCCGTGACGCTGCTGTCCGCGACGGGCGTGAGCGCGCACCCGCTCGGCAACTTCACCGTCAACAAGTACGACGGTCTCGTCGCCGCCCCCGGGCAGCTCCGCGTCGACCACGTCGAGGACCTCGCCGAGATCCCGGCGACCCAGGCCAAGCCCGACCTGAAGCGGCTCGGCACCGCCAAGTGGGCCGAGCAGCGCTGTACGACCGCGGCCGACGGCAGCAGGCTCACCGTCGACGGCCGTGCGACCCCGCTGACCGTGCGGACCAGCCACGCCGAACTCCGCCCCGGACAGGCGGGCCTGAACACCCTGCGCGTGGAGTGCCGTTTCACCGCGCCCCTCCCCAAGGGCACCACCGTCACCCTCGCCTTCCACAGCGCGGGCGCCGACACGGGGCCCGGCTGGCGGGAGATCACGGCGCGCGGCGACCGGATGACGCTGACGAAGTCGGACGTACCGACGGCGTCGGTCTCCCACGAACTCACCAGCTACCCCAAGGACCTGCTCTCCTCGCCGGCCGACATCACCGCCGCCGCCGTCCACGTGCGGCCCGGCGGCCCGGCCCTCGGCCAGGAGCGGCAGGACACCCCGGGCGCGGAGATCCTCCCCCGGGGCATCGACCGCTGGACCCAGGCCCTGACCGACCTGGTCGCCCGCAACCACCTCACCGTCGGCTTCGCGGTGCTCGCGCTCTTCATCTCGATCGCCCTGGGCGCGATGCACGCCCTCGCGCCGGGCCACGGCAAGACCCTGATGGCGGCGACGGCAGCGGCCCGCGGTGGCCACGCCCGGCTCCGCGACGTGCTCCCGCTGGCCGCGTCGGTCACGGTCACCCACACCCTGGGCGTGGTCGCCCTCGGCGTGCTGGTGACGGCGGGCTCGGCGGCCACCCCGTCGGTGATCGCCTGGCTGGGCATCGCGAGCGGCCTCATGGTCCTGGCGGCCGGCGCGAACCTGACCCGCAGGGCCTGGCGGAACCGGACCCACGAGCAGGCACACGCCCACGGCCACCACCACGACCACGACCACCACGAGGCGCCCGAGCAGCGGGTGCCGGCCCTGGTGGGAGCACACGAGCACGAGCACACCCGTGCCCACACGCACGACCACGGGCACACGCACGGCCACGGGCACGACCACCCTCATGACCACGACCACGCTCATGGCCACGACCACGGCGCCCAGCCGCACTTCCTGGCCGCCCGGTCGCCCGAGGACGACGGCCGGCCCGCGTCCCACTCAGCCCGTCCGGCGTTTGAGGACGAGGCCGTTCAGGCCGGAGGGGGGTCCGGGGGCGCAGCCCCCGGTGACGCCCACGCCAACGGGCACACGCACACCCACGGCGGCCACACCCACTCCCACCCCACGGCGCCCACCATCCGCGGCACCATCCTCCTCGGCTTCGCCGGCGGTCTCGTCCCCAGCCCCTCCGCCGTGGTCGTGCTCGTCGGCGCCGCCGCCCTCGGCCAGGCCTGGTTCGGGCTGCTGCTCGTGGTCGCCTACGGTGTCGGTCTCGCACTGACGCTGACCGCCGCCGGGTTCGCCGTCGTCAAGCTGGGTACGGGAATGACTCGGGTGATGGACAAACGCCCTCGCTGGACCACCCACCCCATGGCGGCGCTGGTCCGCAGGACCATTCCGCTCGTCTCGGCACTCGTGGTCGTGGCCCTGGGCGCCGGACTGGTGCTCAAGGGGGCCGCATCCGCACTTCTCTGAGTTACGTTTGTGATGAATTCGCGCGAGCTGCCGTGGGGGGCACCCGTGACCGAACAGCCGGGCCGTGAGCGAGTGATCGCGGGCCGCTACCGACTGCTGGCCCCGCTGGGCGAGGGTGGCATGGGCACCGTGTGGCGGGCCCGCGACGAGGTGCTGGGCCGTGACGTCGCCGTCAAGGAGGTGCGGGCGCCCGCCGGGCTGCCCGGCTCCGACGTCGAGCGGATGTACGCCCGGCTGGAGCGCGAGGCGTGGGCCGCGGCCCGGGTGGCGAACCGCAACGTGGTGACGGTGTACGACGTGGCGATGGAGGGCGGACGGCCCTGGGTCGTCATGGAGTTGATCCCGGGCGTGTCCCTCGCCGACGTGCTGGAGGCGGAGGGGCCGATGTCCCCGCAGCGGGCCGCGGGCGTCGGCGCCGAGGTGCTGTCCGCGCTGCGGGCCGCGCACGCGGCCGGCGTGCTGCACCGGGACGTGAAGCCCGGCAACGTGCTGCTGTCGAACGACGGCCGGGTGGTGCTCACCGACTTCGGGATCGCCACCGTCGAGGGCAGTTCGGCGCTGACCATGACCGGCGAGGTGATCGGCTCACCGGAGTTCCTCGCCCCGGAGCGGGCGCTGGGGCGGGCGTTCGGCCCCGAGTCCGACCTGTGGTCGCTCGGCGTGCTGCTGTACGCGGCGGTGGAGGGCGCCTCGCCGTTCCGGCAGGACACCCCGCTCAGCACCCTGCGGGCGGTGGTCGACGAGGAGTTGCCGCCGCCGTACCGGGCCGGACCGCTCACCCCCGTCATCGAGGGGCTGCTCCGCAAGGACCCGGCCGCGCGGATCTCCGCCGAACAGGCCGAGCGCGACCTGCGGCTGGTCGCGGCCGGGGGCACTCCGGGCACCGCCGCCACCGTCCCGGTCCCGGGGCCGTACGAGGCGCCGACCCTCGTCGCCCGGCAGACCCGGCCGTTCTCCCCCACGCCCCCGTTGCCCACCCCGGCGGACACCCGGCCGCCCGTCTCCGACCGCGGCGGCAACCGCAGGGCGGGCACCGTGCTGCTCATCGGCCTGGTGCTGGTCGCCCTCGCGCTCGGCGGGCTGACGTACGCCCTCCTCAATCACGGCAACGGCAACGACGACGGCGGCGGCAACGCCGGGGCGAGCCAGTCGGCCAGCAACCTCAGCTCCCCGGCGCCCAGCCGGAGCAGCGGTACCGCGTCCGAGTCCCCGTCGGCGTCCGAGAGCAGCAGCGCGCCCCAGCAGAGCGTGAAGGTCAGTGTGACCGGATCGCGCACGGACTATTCGGGGTCCTGTCCGCCGTCGACGGCGCAGGCGCCCACGTTCACGGCGACGTTCACGGTGGGGAGCGTGCCCGAGGACGTGCAGTACCGGTGGGTGCTGAAGAACGGGAAGCTCGACGACCAGGGCTGGAAGACGCTGTCCTTCCCGGACGGCGGCGGGCGGACCCGGCAGACGGGGGTGACCGTGACGACCTGGTCCGACAGCGGGACGCTGAACGACGCGATCGCCGTCGAGGTGCGCAGCCCGGTGGAGACGACGTCCAACTCGGTGCCGTTCTCGGTCACCTGCACGAAAACGACGGAGACCCCGACCGACGGGGCCTCCGCTTCGCCTTCGTCATCGAGTTCGTACTAGAACGTCCGCACTAGAACGTCTGCACCAGAACGTTCATACGGGAACTCAGGACGCGTTGCTGGTCAGCGCCGGCAGGTAGCCGCCGGACTGGCCGGCCGCGGTGGGGTGGTACGACTCGGTGATGTCCAGCCAGTTGACGCTGTGCAGCCAGGAGCTGCCGGAGCAGATCTCGTGGCTGGAGAACGCGGTGCGGACGTCGCCGAAGGCGAAACCGTGGTCGGCGGCGCGCTTGGCGATCGCGGTGTCGATGTAGTCGGCGGCGTTGTTGATGGCGGTGCGCTTGGCCGTGGAGAGGCCGAGGCAGGTGGTACCCAGCAGGTAGAAGCGGGGGTAGCCGAGGACGACGACCTTGGCGTTGGGGGCCTTGGCGCTGATCGCGTCGTACACGTTGTCGAGCTTGCCGGGGAGCGTGGAGTCGACGTACGCCTCCGCGGTGCTGATCCGGGACAGGCAGGTGCTGTCCGAGCTGAGCACACAGGTCGTCATGACGTCGGCGAAGCCCGCGTCGTTGCCGCCGATGGTGACGGAGACCAGGGCGGTCGAGGAGCTGAGCGTGCCGAGCTGGCCGGAGAGCACGTCGTCGGTGGTGGCGCCCGAACAGGCGAGGAACGAGAACGAGGACGGGCTGTGGGCGGCGTTCCACAGGTAGGGGTAGGCGTTGGTGCTGCGGTCGCAGCTGCCGCTCGAACTGATGTAGCTGCCGGCGCCGACGCCGGATGCGTACGAGTCGCCGAGCGCCACATAGCCCCCGGTCGCGGCCTGCGCTTCCGTGGCGGCCGCCCCGGTGAGGGCGAGGCCGGTGGCGAGGAGGAGTGAAGTCACGTATGCCGTAATTCGGGAACGTCTCATGGAACCTCCCTTTAGCAGGATCTCTGCCATAACTGGCGTACCAACTACGCGTGTTGATGGGAAGTGTCCATGCCAAAACTGTTCAGGATCTCAACCAGTCCTCACCGGACCGATCCTGTGCGTTCCCGGTGCGTTTGGTTGCGTGTCCATGACAGCTCTGTGACAGGTCGTCAACTCCCTTGTTCTTTGCCCGGGGAAAACCGATTCTTTACTCGGTCCAGGAGCGGAACGCGACGCTCCCGGTCCGTGTGCGCGAAGCCGCGCGCACACCCCCACACGCGTGCGCCGACCCGGGCGCACGCTGCCTATGAGGAGGACTCCCTCGTAATGGCACATCTGCGTATCCAGAAGCTGCGGTTGGCCGCCGTCACCACCGCGGCGGCCGCCGCCCTCGTCGGCGGACTCACCGCACTCCCCGCCCAGGCCGCACCCGCCACCGGCAGGGTGCTGCACGCCGGCTCCCCCACGGCCGTCAAGGGCAGCTACATCGTCACGCTGAAGAACGGCGCGGGCCTCAAGGCCTCCTCGACCGCGGGCAAGGGCCTGGTCAAGGAGTACGGCGGCACGGTGAAGAAGACGTTCGGCACGGTGCTGAACGGCTACTCGGCCAGGCTCTCGGCGGCCCAGGCCGCGAGACTCGCCGCCGACCCCGCGGTGGCCGCGGTCGAACAGGACCAGACGGTCCGCCTCACCGACACCACCCAGTCCAGCGCCCCCTGGGGCCTGGACCGCATCGACCAGACGAGCCTTCCGCTGTCCGGTACGTACACCTACCCGGACACCGCGGGCAGCGGGGTGACCGTCTATGTGATCGACACCGGTGTGCGGATCACCCACACCCAGATCAGCGGCCGTGCCTCCTACGGCTACGACGCCGTCGACGGCGACACCACCGCCTCCGACGGCAACGGCCACGGCACCCATGTGGCGACGACCATCGCGGGCTCCACGTACGGGGTCGCCAAGAAGGCGAACATCGTCGCCGTACGGGTGCTGGACAACAGCGGCTCCGGTACCACCGCAGGAGTGATCGCGGGCATCGACTGGGTGACGTCGAACCACACCACCCCGGCGGTCGCCAACATGTCGCTCGGCGGCTCGGCCTCCACCTCGCTCGACACCGCGGTCGCCAACTCCATAGCCGGCGGCGTCACCTACGCGATCGCGGCCGGCAACAGCAGCGCCAACGCCTCCTCGTACTCGCCGGCCCGGGTCTCGACGGCGATCACCGTCGGCGCCACCACCAGCTCCGACGCCAAGGCCAGCTACTCCAACTACGGCTCGGTCCTGGACATCTTCGCGCCCGGCTCGTCGATCCTGGCGGGCTACAACACCAGCGACACCGCCACCGCCACCCTGTCGGGCACCTCCATGGCGACCCCGCACGTGGCCGGCGCCGCCGCCGTCTACCTCGCGGGCCACACCTCGGCCACCCCGGCCCAGGTCGCCACGGCCCTGGTCGGCGGCGCCACGTCCAACGTGCTCACCAGCGTCGGCACCGGCTCGCCCAACAAGCTCCTGAAGCTCGTGTCGTAACCGATCATCGGAACGCACCGAAATCGAGCGACTTGTTCCCCGGAGACAACAGGTGTCTCCGGGGAACGGTCATGTCCGGAGACCTGCTTGACGCCCCGCGTTCGGCTGCGCGACATTGAAGCCCGGCATCCGACGCCTTGGGGGGCAAAGTCGGTCATGCAGACCATACGTCTCAAGACATCGTCAACAGCGGGTGAACGGGCACGACCAGGACCGGGGAGGGACCTGGGGCCCCTGCTCGCGGGGGCCGCGACGGCCGTCGCCGGGACCGGTGCGCTGCTCGCGCTCATCGACTCGGGCTCGGCACTGCGCGGGCCGCTCGCGCTGTTCTTCCTGCTCGCCGCGCCGGCCGCGGCGATCGGTGCGGCACTGCGCGGACTCGATCCGCCGGCCCGCGCGCTCACCGCGCTGGCGGGTGCCGTCGCCCTGGACATGCTGGTCGCCCAGGGCATGCTCGCCACTCACCACTGGTCGTGGCGCGGCGGAATCGTCGCCGTGGCCGCGATCAGCGTTCTCCTGCTTCTGCTGGTACTCATGCGACCGGTGGAACGCATTCTCAAACGGATGTCCCGGCGAGCCGGGAAAATCCGTTCGAGCTGAAGAACCCTGAAGAACAAGGTCGGCCAAAGTTTCGTAACGGCCAAACCAATAAAAACGTGAGGACCAGTTCCCGGACTTGCCATACTGGCCCAATCGTCAATACCGTCATACATCTCACCCGCATCGGATCGTCATCAAGCGGCTCTAGGGGAGGGCTCAAGGACCGCGACGTTCCGGAGCGGGGCGCGGTAGGGGGGTGCCGTGCTCGGTGACCGCAATGACCACTTTCGTTTCTCGTGTGACCACTGTCGTTTCCGAGTCGTGCCGCGCGACCGGCTGCCGTTCGTCGGCAGACCGGGCAGATTTACCAGCTCACCTGCGAATACGGAGATCCTTTTTCCGTGTCAGGGGTGAGAAGAACCCCCCTTTCGAACCGGACACCAAAGCGGGCCGCCCAAGGGGCGGGCGGTCCACCGGACGAGAGGGACAAGACTCGTGAGTTCTGTTCTACGTCAGCCGACTTCGGGCCAAGATCCGTTCATGGCCACCGAATACCGGCCGATCTCCTCCCACCTGGCGATCACACCGCCGGTGAGCGTGGTGATCCCCGCCATGAATGAGGCGGAGAATCTTCCCTACGTCTTCAAGACACTTCCCGGCTGGATACACGAAGTGGTTCTTGTGGACGGTAATTCCACCGACAACACCGTGGAAGTAGCGCGGGAGTTGTGGCCCGACGTGAAAGTCGTCGAACAGAGTGGCAAGGGCAAGGGAGATGCCCTCATCACCGGGTTCGAGGCGTGCACCGGCGACATCATCGTCATGGTGGACGCGGACGGCTCGGCCGACGGCCACGAGATCGTGTCGTACGTCTCCGCCCTGGTCTCGGGCGCCGACTTCGCCAAGGGCTCGCGCTTCGCCAACGGCGGCGGCACGGACGACATGACCTTCATCCGCAAGCTCGGCAACTGGGCGCTGTGCACGGTCGTCAACCGCAAGTTCGGCGCCCGGTACACCGACCTCTGCTACGGATACAACGCGTTCTGGCGGCACTGCCTCGACAAGATCGACCTCGACTGCACCGGCTTCGAGATCGAGACCCTGATCAACATCCGGGTGGTCAAGGCCGGCCTGAAGGTGCAGGAGATCCCGAGCTACGAGTACCTCCGCATCCACGGCACCAGCAACCTGCGGGCCGTACGCGACGGGCTGCGGGTGCTCAAGGTGATCCTGAAGGAGCGCTCCAACCGGCGTGACCTGCGCCGGCAGGTACGACACTCCCCGATGCTCACCACGGGCCAGGGAGAGTCGTCTTGAGCGATCCCGACATCTCCGTCGTGATCTGCGTGTACACCGAGGACCGCTGGGAGGACATCCTCGCGGCGGTCTCCTCGGTGCGCGCGCAGTCGTATCCGGCGCTGGAGACCCTGCTGGTCGTCGACCACAACCCGGTGCTCCTGGAACGGCTCACGAAGGAGTACAAAGAAGCCGCTGACGTGCGGGTGCTCGCCAACGCGGGCCCCCGCGGCCTGTCCGCCGGCCGCAACACGGGCATCGCCGCCTCCTACGGCGAGGTGATCGCCTTCCTCGACGACGACGCCGTGGCCGAGCGGGACTGGCTGCGCCGCTTCGCCGAGGGGTACGCCGACCCGGAGGTGATGGCGGTCGGCGGCCGGACCATGCCGGTCTGGGCCTCGGGCCGCCGCCCGGACTGGTTCCCGGAGGAGTTCGACTGGGTCGTCGGCTGCACCTACCGGGGGCTGCCGGCGGGCCGCGTCCGGGTCCGGAACGTCCTGGGCGGAAACGCTTCTTTCCGGCGAACGGCCTTCGACGCGGCGGGCGGTTTCGCCACCGGCATCGGCCGCGACGGCGACAAGCGCCCGCTGGGCTGCGAGGAGACGGAGCTGTGCATCCGGCTCACCCGGGCCCGCCCGGACGCCGTGCTGCTCATCGACGACCGCGCGGTGATCCACCACCGGGTCCCCGAAGTCCGTGAGCACTTCGGGTACTTCCGCACCCGCGCCTACGCCGAGGGCCTCTCCAAGGCCCTGGTCGCCCGCAGTGTGGGCGCCGGCAAGGGCCTGGAGTCCGAACGCCGGTACACCACACGTGTGCTGCCCGCGGGGGTCGCTCGTGGCCTGCGGGACGCACTGCTGGCCCGGCCGGGCGGCGCGGGCCGGGCGGGCGCGATCGTCGCCGGGGTGCTGACGGCGGCCGGCGGCTACGTGGTGGGGAGCGTGCGGGCCCGGCGGAGCGGGGCGGCCTTCACCGTCGCCGGGATCGAGGGCGGACCGGGCGACCGGCCGGCCCCCGCCGACGGGGGTGCCGCATGAGTGACATCCCCGTCCCCATCCTCATGTACCACTCGGTCGCGACCTCGCCCAACGACGCCACCCGTGCGCTGTCGGTGGCGCCGGAGGCGTTCGCCGAGCAGATGGCGCTCGTCGGCGACCTGGGCCTCACCCCCGTCAGCACCGCGGATCTGTGCGCGGGCTGGCGCTCCGGCGGCCCGCTCCCCGACCGGCCCGTCCTGATCACCTTCGACGACGGCTACGAGGGCGTGCACCGGCACGCCCTGCCCGTGCTCGCCAAGCACGGCTTCGTGTCCACGCTGTTCGTCTCGACGGGCTGGATCAGGGGCGCGTACGACACCGGAGGCGGCCTGGACGCCATGCTCGACTGGGACCAGGTGCGCGAACTCGCGGGCACCGGCTGCGAGATCGGCGGGCACAGCCACACCCACCCGCAGCTCGACCAGCTGGACGACGACCGGCTGCGCACCGAACTGGTGCGCAGCCGGGAGATCGTCACCGACGAACTCGGCGCACCGCCCTCGTCGTTCGCCTACCCGTACGGCTACTCCAGCCGCCGGGTCCGGCAGGCCGTGCGGGACGCGGGGTACGCCCAGGCGCTCGCCGTCGGCAACGGCCTCGCCCGCCGCCGCCAGGGTCCGTTCGCGCTGCAGCGTGTCACCGTGCGCCGCAGTACGGACGCCGCGGAGTTCGCCCGGCTGCTCGAAGGCCGTTCGATCGCCCGCAACTTCGCCAAGGACCGTGCCCTCACCAAGGGTTACGCCGTTCTCCGCAGAGCACGCCAGGTCCGCCGGAAGGCCATCCGTTCCCGTGTCTGACACGACCACCACAACACAGGTCAACACATCCGACACAGCGGCGCCCGAGCAGTCGGGGCGCCGCCTTCGCCTGCCGGGACGGGGCGGCTCGGCCGGCGGCAGTCCGCTCTTCCGGAACGCCTACGCGCTGATGCTGAACACCGGCATCTCCGCCGTCCTGGGCCTCGGCTTCTGGCTGGCCGCGGCCCGCTACTACTCCGAGTCGGCCGTCGGCCAGGGCTCCGCCGCCATCGCCGCCATGAAACTCCTCGCGGGACTCACCGCGGTGACCCTGACCGGTGCCCTGGCCCGCTTCATCCCGGTCGCCGGACGCCGCACCGGCAAGCTCATCTTCCGTACCTACGCGGGCAGTTCGCTGATCGTGGCGCTGGCGGCCGGGGTCTTCCTGATGACGCTGGGCGTGTGGGGGCCGTCGTACCGGTTCCTGCACGGGCCGCTGCCCGGGCTCGGGTTCGTCGTGGCGGTGATCGCCTGGAACCTGCTCACGCTCCAGGACGGGGTGCTGACCGGGCTGCGCAACGCGCCCTGGGTGCCGGTGGGCAACACCGTGTTCTCCGCCGTGAAGCTGGCGCTGCTCGTCGCCTTCGCGGCGGCGGTCCCGGTGGCCGGCGTCTTCGTCTCCTGGGTCGCCGCGATCGCCACCTCGTTCGTGCCGCTGGGCTGGCTGGTGTTCCGGCGCCTGGTGCCGCGGCACGTCAAGGCGACCGCGGACCACGCCAAACCGCCCACGCTGAAGGAGATCAGCAGGTTCCTGGCCGGCGACTACACCGGTTCGCTGTTCTCCCTCGCCGTGGTCTACCTGGTCCCGGTCATCATCGCCTCGCAGGTCAGCTCCGAGGACAACGCGTACTTCTACATCACCACCACCATCGGCGGCACCACCAACCTGCTCGCCATCAACATGGGCGCGTCGCTGACCGTGGAGGGCTCGCACGACCCGGCGCGGCTCGCCGCCAACACCCGGGCCGCGCTGAAGCGGATGGCCCGGATCATGATCCCCATCTGCGCGCTGCTGTTCTTCGGGGCGCCCTGGATCCTCGGCGTGTTCGGCCCCGGCTACGCGGACGCGGCGACCCCGCTGCTGCGCTGGTTCGCGGTCGGCGCGCTGCTCCGGGTCGTGATGGAGACGTACTTCGCGGTGCTGCGCGCACAGAGCCGTACCGCCGGCCTCGCCTGGTTGCAGGGCCTGCTGTGCGTGCTGGTCCTTGGGCTGACCCTGCTCCTGCTGCCCCGGATGGGGCTGACCGGCGCGGGCGTGGCCGAGATCTCCAGCCTCGCGGTGATCGTGACGATCGCGGCGCCCCGGCTGTGGCGGACGCTCCGGGCCGCCCAGGCGGAGATCCCCGAGGACACGGCACCGGACGGCGACCTCGCCGACCTGGGGGCCCGTGAGGTCCCGGTCGCCGCGGCGCGCAGGCGGGGCCCGGCGTGGGCGCTGGACACCGACACACTCGCCCTCGGCATCCATGTGGACTTCGACCATGTGGAGCGGCGCCCGGACGTACGGCCGGGACCGGGAACTCCGCCCACGGGTACGCCCGTTGTCCGACCGGACGACCGGCCGACGTGGGCGCTCCGGCCGGCACGGAACCCAGGGCTGCCGGTGGAGGAGAGAGAGCCGCACGCGGAGGCCTCGCTCGGGCCTGCCGAGGCCTCGCTGCTGAGGGAGGCGGAAGTCGACGCGCCGTTCGGGAAAGCGGTCGTACCCGAGGAGCCGGGCGTGCCGGGCGCACCGGACATGCCGGATGTGCCGGATGTGCCGGGCGAGGCTCCGGCGGAGTCCGCGCCCGCGCGCTCGCTGCGGGAGCGGCTGACGCCCACCCGCTCGGGGGTCGTCCTCGGCTGTCTGCTGGTCGCCGCCCTGCTGCTCTACTGGGTGCCGGCGGCCCGGCTCGACGACGCCGACCTGGACCGGATGGGCGGGCTCGGGCTGGTCTCGGTGCTGCCGCTGCCGACGCTGGTCGGGGCGGGCCTGCTGGTCACGGTGTTCGCCGCGCTGCTGTGGCTGCGCCGGGAGCACAAGGCGCTGCTCCTGGTCACGCTGCTGGCGACGGTCGTCTCGCTCCATGCCCTGCCCGCCGTGATCGAGACGGAACCGCGTTTCCCGACCGCCTGGCAGCACCTCGGCTTCATCGACTACATCGACCGCACCGGCTCGGCGGTACCGGACCTGGACGCCCGCTGGAGCTGGCCGGGCTTCTTCGCGGCGGCCGCGTTCATCGGCCGGGCCTGCGGGGTCACCGACTTCACCGAGGTCATCCGCTGGTGGCCCACGTTCATCCAACTCGCCTATCTGGCACCGATGTTCCTGCTCGTACGGTCGATGCGGGCGAGCTGGCGGGCGAAGTGGACCGGCATCTGGTTCTTCGTGCTGTGCGGCTGGGTCGGCCAGGACTACTTCTCCCCGCAGGGCTTCACCTACCTGCTCTATCTGATGTTCGTGGCGATCCTGCTCGTCTGGTTCCGCGCCCCGCACGTCGTCTGGGCAAGGTTCCGGCCGGGCGAGGCGGAGGTCGAGCCGACGAACCGCCGCCAGCAGGCCGTGCTGCTCATGGTGCTGATCGGCCTGTACGCGGCGACGGTGCCCGCGCACCAGCTCACCCCGTTCGTGATGCTGGGCGTGCTGGCGGTGCTGGTGCTGATCGGCAGGTCCGAACTGCGGGGCCTGCCACTCCTGTTCGGGGTGGTCGCGGCCGTCTGGCTGGGTTTCATGGCCGAGCCGTACTGGTCGGGTCACTTCAACGAGCTGTTCGGCGGGGTCGGCGGGGTCGGCAGCAATGTCTCCACCTCGGTCTCCGGCCGTATCCAGGGCGGCAGTTCGACCCACAAGCTGGTGCTGTACGTCCGGGTCCTGCTGGCCGGGAGCATGATGGCGTTCGCCGTCTGGGGCTGGTGGCGCCGCCGCTTCCACAAGTACCGCGAGCGTTCCCTGCTGGTCCTGACCTTCGTCCCGTTCCTGGGCTTCGGCATGCAGTCGTACGGCGGCGAGATGGCGCTGCGCGTCTTCATGTTCGCGGTGCCGGGCGCGGCCCTGCTGGCCGGGCTCGCCCTGTTCCCGCGTACCGGGGCCACGGCGAAGGAGCGCGAGAAGGACAGGGTCAGCCTGGCTCCGGTGGCCGCGCTCATGGCCGGGCTGCTGCTCATGGGCGGCTTCCTGGTGGCCCGTTGGGGCAACGAGAGCTTCGAGCGGGTCCGGCCCGGCGAGGTCGCCGCCATGGACTACGTCTACGCCCACGACAAGCCGACGGTACGGCTGCTGTGGCTGAGCAACGACACCGTCAACGACGTGACCCCGGCGATCCCCTGGGGCGCGAAGGACATGGAGCGGGTCGACTACCTGCCGACGCTGGCCCCGACCGACCCGGTGCTGGTGTCGAGCCTGGTCAAGGCCCTGAAGGACGCGGGTCCGAACTCGTATCTGATGATCAACAGGAGCCAGGTGACCTATCTCCGGATGGACGCCGGGTACTCGGCGACCTGGGAGAGCCGGCTGGTCCGGAACCTGGACGACCGGCAGGACCTGACGAAGGTCCTGGTCAACGACGACGTCACCATGTACACGCTACGCACACGGCCCGCGGGCGCGGTGGCGAAGCCGGATCCGGGGCCGATCGGGCCGCGGGTCACCTGGACGCCGTGGTCGGTGATCGGCGGTCTCGCCGCCGTCGCGCTGATCCTGCTGCTGGCGGCGCGTGAGGTGGTCCGGGTGGCGGTCCGGCCCGGGGTGCGTCAACTGCGGTGGCTGCAAGGCAGCTTCTGGTTCTCGCTGCCGCTGCTGGCGGTGCTGCTGGCCTCGCTGGCGCAGCGGTTCCTGACGATCAAGTGACCTCAAGTGACGGGGTCGAAGTGGCTCACCCGGTGCAACCGGTACACCCGGTTCACCTGGTGACCTGGTTCACCTGGTGAGCCACTTCACCTCGTAGGCCTTCATCCCGAACCGCTTGCCGTCCACCTGCGCGCTGATCGCCCGGTCGAGGGTGTTGACCACCAGGACCGTCCTGTCGCTGGCGAGGACGCGGACGTTGGGCACGTCGTCCTGGGCGACGGAGACCGTCTCGTACCTGGTCCCCGGCGGGAACGCCTTCCCGAACCGGGACACCAGGTCGTACATGGGCAACGCCTGCCCGCCGTCGCCGCCGTCCGTCGTGGTCCACAGGCAGCCGGCGCAGTCGCCGCCCTTCTCGTCCTCCGGGTTCCAGTAGAAACCGGAGTCGGCGCCGCCCCCGACCAGGGCGATCATGCCGGTGGCCTGGACGGCGACCCGGTGCTCCTCGGTCCAGCCGTCGCGTTCGTCACGGCCGTCGGCGGGCTCGACGTAGTACTCGGCCCACCACAGCGGCAGGCCGTGCGTCTGCCTGCGCACCCACTCGCTGACGTAGGTGAGCTTCTCCGTCGCGGCGAACTCGTCCGGCAGCAGGTCGTCGTCGTTGGTGTAGCTGGACCCGTCGACGACCACGAAGTCGGCGCCCGCCTTGTGGGTGTTCCAGTAGTCGAAGGCGTCGACGACCCGCTGGTCCAGGACGCCCCAGTCGCCCTTGAGGGTGGTGGAGGCGTTCTCGGTCTGGCGCGGGTCGAAGCTGTCCATGACGAGGTAGGGACCGCCGACCATGATGTCCTTGTTCACGGCCTTCAACGCCTTGTAGACGAGGTTGTACAGCTCGGTGTAGCCCTCGTAGTCCCAGCGGCCCTTCGCGTTGTTCCAGAAGCCCTTGAACTCGTTCCAGACGATGAAGTGCCGTACGTCCGGATAGCGCCTGGCGACGGTCGCGGCGAGGTCGGCGTAGTCCTGGTAGTGGTCGGGGGTGGGCGCGGTCTCCAGGGCGGCCTGGCTCCAGTCGGTGTTGTCCGCCCCGGCCCTGCCGCCCTTCATCCAGTCCGGGGAGCAGCACAGGGTGATCACCGGGGTGCCGCCCGACCTGCGCATGAAGTCGACGCGCCGGTCCAGTGCGCCGAAGTCGTAACGCCCCTTCACCGGCTCGGGGTTGTCGGCGCCCCAGCCCATGATGGCCTGGTCCTGCGGCATCCCGGCGTCCTGGGACAGCCGGTCCTCGACCCGCCCGGTGGCGGTCGGACTGCCCTCGTCGGCGCTGTACTGGGTGTGGGTGAAGCCCCAGCCCACGGACGGCTCGGTGGCGTCCGGCGGGGTGGCGGGGGTGCCGTGCACCTTGTCGCCGTCGCGGGTCGTGCCCGCGGTGTCGGCGCCGCCCCCGGGAAGTGTGTTGACCAGTGCCACGATCAGGGCGAGCGCGGCCACACCCACCCCGAGCAGGGCGGTGAGCCGCCACCGCCGAGCCCCCGAATTCCACCCATGACGTCCCATCAAGGACAACTCTAACGACGGACATCGCCCCGGGGGCAGGTCTTGGGAACACCCGCGCCCGAAGTGGGGCGGGGCTGTGTTCGACAGGCGTCCGCGCCGGGTGGGCACGACCGGTCACCTGCTGCCCGCGGATGGCGAACCGCCAGTGCCATCCGAGGGAAATGCCGTGCGCGCGGCACATCCGTGGCGGATCATGGCGGCATGTCTGCCAAGCCGCACGAGACGCTGCCGATCCGGCTCAACGTCGACGACTCCGACTCCCCGTCCGATGTCGTCGACGCGCTGTTCCTCGGCCGCTTCGCGACGGGCGAGCAGCCGTACTCGCACGCGGCCAACATCGACCGGGTGCGGTCCGGGGCGACCCTGCTGCCGAAGGAGGCGCGGGTGCTGCGGGTGGCCCGCGACGACGACCGCAGCGCGACGCTCGCGGAGGGCGACGGCTGGACGCTGCTGGTGTCCCGCTGGAACCGGGGCGCCGACGTCACCGTCACCGCCACCACCGCCGAGCTGGCCGCGAAGGTGCTGAACGAGGCGACGGACGGCGCGGCCGACGAGCCGGAACCGCAGCCGGAGAACGTCACCATGGGCTTCTGGTACGTCTCACCGCGCCGCGGCCCGCACCGCACCACCCGGCAGATCTCCGCGGGCACCTGGGACGAGGTCCGCGCCAACTACACGGCGCCGGTCGCGGACGCGATGGACCGCCTGATGAAGACGACGCCCGAGGACATCGCGGGCCGTCTGCTCCTCCTGCACGGCCCGCCCGGCACCGGCAAGACCTCGGCCCTGCGCACGCTCGCCCGTTCCTGGCGGGACTGGTGCCAGGTGGACTGCGTCCTCGACCCGGAACGGCTCTTCTCCGACGTCGGCTACCTGATGGACATCGCGATCGGCGAGGAGGACGGCGCCGGCAAGGGCCGCTGGCGGCTCCTGCTCCTTGAGGACTGCGACGAACTGATCCGCGGCGAGGCCAAGCACACCGCCGGGCAGGCGCTGTCCCGCCTGCTCAACCTCACCGACGGCCTGCTCGGCCAGGGCCGCAACGTCCTGGTCGGCGTCACCACCAACGAGGACCTGGAGCGGCTGCACCCCGCCGTGGTCCGCCCCGGCCGCTGTCTGGCCCGGATCGAGGTGGGCGCTTTGACCCACCGCGAGGCGGTGAACTGGCTCGGCGCGGAGGAGGGGGTGGGCCGGGACGGGGCGACCCTGGCGGAGCTGTACGCGCTGCGCCGGGGCACGGCGCCGACGTCGGTGCCGGGGGCGCGGGAGGGCGCGGACGCGGGGCTGTACCTGTAGTGCTTTGATGGGGGTGTGCCCCTGTTCGTCGGAACCTCGGGCTGGCAGTACAAGGACTGGCGGAACGTCCTGTACCCGGCCGACGTGCCCGTGCGCGCCTGGCTGGAGGAGTACGCGAGGCACTTCACGACGGTCGAGCTGAACAACGCGTTCTACCGTCTGCCGACCCGCGAGAACTTCGAGTCCTGGCGGGACCGGGTCCCGCCGGACTTCGTGGTCGCGGTCAAGGCGAGCCGCTACCTCACGCACGTCAAGCGCCTCAGGGACCCCGAGGAGCCGGTCGGCCGCCTGATGACCCACGCGGCGGGCCTCGGCGACCGGCTGGGCCCGGTCCTCCTCCAGCTCCCGCCGACGCTCAAGGCGGACCCGCCGCTGCTGGACGTCTGCCTGTCGTGCTTCCCACGCGGTACGAGGGTGGCGGTGGAACCCCGCCACGACTCCTGGTGGACGCGCGAGACCTGCGAGGTCCTGGAGTCCCGGGCAGCGGCCCTGTGCTGGGCCGACATCCAGGCCCACCCCATGACCCCGCTCTGGCACACCACCGACTGGGGCTACGTCCGCTTCCACCAGGGCCGGGCCCACCCCTGGCCCCGCTACGGCCGCCGCTCCCTGGAGACGTGGGCCGACCGCATCGCCACGGCCTACCCCCGAAGCGCCGACGTCTACACGTACTTCAACAACGACCCGGGCGGGGCGGCGGTCCGGGACGCGGTGGCGTTCGGGAGTGCGGCGCGGCGGGCGGGGCTGACGGTGACCAGGACGCCGGAGCCGAGCACGATCGGCTGACGCCGTGCTTCCGTGCTTCCGTGCTTCCGTGCTTCCGGCGTCGGGCCGAGCCGGGTTCGGTACCGCCGGGCACCCCGTCGTGGCCGGACACCGTCGCAGCGGAAAAGAGGGCCTGGCGGTGGAGGGGCCTGGCGGAGGAAGTGCTTGGCAGAGGAAGGGCGCCCGGCCCTGCCCCCGCCGGCGTATTTTTCCCTCCGCCGCGGCGACGATCGGCCACGACGGCGCATTCCGGCGGTGACGAGCCGCCCTCAGCGCTCTCCGTACGCCGCCCGCACCGCATCCCGCACCGCGGACAGCGCCTCCTCCTCGGCCAGCCCGAGTCGCCGGACCCGCTCGGCGTAGGCCTGGGCGGCCAGCGACGCCTCGCGTTCCGCCGCCGAGCCCGCCGCCGCGACGAACGTGCCGTTGCGCCCCCGCGTCTCGATCACCCCGTCCGTCTCCAGGGCCCGGTACGCCTTGGCCACCGTGTTCACCGCCAGGCCCAGCGACTCGGCCAGCCCCCTGACCGTCGGCAGCCGGTACCCCACCGGCAGCACCCCGCCCCGCGCCTGCTCGGAGATCTGCGCCCGCACCTGCTCGTACGGCGGCGCGCTGTCATCGATGTGGATCTTCAAGGTCACGGCCCGATTCTCCCGCAACCGCCGGAAAATGAGAGGCATCCCGCACACGTCCCGCATAGCGTGCGCCCCATGACAGTGATCGTGCGTGACCTGCGCCCCGACGTCCGGTCGGACGCCGAGGGCTTCGCCCGGGTCCGGCAGCTGGCCCTCCCCTTCATACTGTTCACGCCGGAGTCCCTGGTCCACGACCTCACGCACACCCACCCCGACGCCCGCTTCCGCCAGCTGGTCGCGGAGGAGGACGGCGAGGTCGTCGGCACCGCCCAGGTCGGCCTCGCCCACGAGAGCACGGAACCCGGCCAGGGCTTCGCCAACGTGTACGTGCACCCGGAGCACACCGGCCGGGGCGTCGGCACCCTCCTGGCCCGCACGGCGGAGGCGCACCTCTCGGCGGCCGGCGCGAGCACGTCGTACGCCTGGGTCCTGGACGCCCCGGCCAACCGCGCCTTCGCGGAGCGGCGCGGCTACCGCGCGAGCCGGTCCGCCCACTTCCTCCGGCTCGACCTCGCGCACGGCACCCTTCCCCCGCCGCGGACTCCCCCGCCCGGCGTGGAGCTGCGCAGCGGCGCCGACTTCGCCGCCGACCCGCGCCCGCTCTTCGACCTCGACGCGGAGACGACGCTGGACGAACCGAGCGACATCGACACGGAGTTCGCCGACTACGAGGCGTGGCTGGACGGGACCTGGCGGCACCCGCTGTTCAGCCGGGAGCTGACCTCGGTCGTCCTGGTCGACGGCCGCCCCGCCGCCTTCAGCGCGGCCCGCACCGACAACGGCACCCGGTACGGCACCGTCATGACCGGCACCGCCCGCGCCTTCCGCGGCCGAGGGCTGGCCAAGCTCGCCAAGAACGACTCACTGCACCGCGCCCGCGCCGCCGGCTTCACCCGGGCGTTCACGGGCAACGACAGCGGCAACGGCCCGATGCTCGCGACCAACAAGTGGTTCGGGTACGAGATCTGCGCAACGGAGGTCAGGTATGTCCGCGAACTCGGCTGAGCCGGCCGGCACGGTGGACGTCGTGCTGGTCAAGGCGGGCCGCACGAAGATCCGTTACCCCGCCGAGCTGCTGCACGACGACGGCGTCCGGATCGCCGTGCGCGCCCCCTGGGCCGGTGACACGCCCCGCGACTTCGGCTTCGTCCGCTTCGAACAGGGCGACGTCTTCACCGAGTTCTACTGGCGGAACCGCTGGTACGCGGTGAAGGAGGTCCGCGCGGCCGACGGCACGCTGAAGGGCTGGTACTGCGACGTCACCCGCCCGGCGACGCTCGACGGCGGCCGGCTGGTCGTCGAGGATCTCGACCTGGACCTGTGGCGCTCCGCCGACGGCACGGACGTACGGCGCCTGGACGAGGACGAGTTCGCCGGGAGCGGGCTGGCGGAGCGGGACCCGGAGGCCGCGGCGGCGGCCGTGGCCGCGCTGGACACGCTGGAGGCCCTGGCCCACGAGCCCGGCTTCGCCACCGCCCTGCTGTCGCCCTGAAGCACCCCTCAGACCGTCGCCACCACCGCGTACCGCTCGTCGTCGACCTCCTTCCCCCACAGCACCGCCTGCGCGGACAGCGGCTCCACCCGCACGTCCGCGGCGAGCGGTGCGAGGAGGGCGGTGAGCCGGTCGGCGGGTATGCCGACCGGGGTCACGGTCCCCCACACCCCCTCCACCAGCACGAACCGGCCTCCGGGCCGCAGCAGGCCGCGCCAGTGCCGCAGCACGCGCGCGGGGTCGGGCAGCGCCCACAGCACATGCCGTACGAGAACGGCGTCGAAGAGCAGCTCGCCCACCGGCGGTGCCGCCGCGTCGCCGAGCAGGAACACCGCGTCCCGGCCGGCGAGCTTGGCGCGGGCCCGGGCCACCATCGCCGGGGAGCTGTCGACCCCGGTGACGCGATGACCCTGCTCGGCGGCGAGAAGGGCGAGGCTGCCGGTGCCGCAGCCGAGGTCGAGGACGTCGGCGGGGCGGGCCGGCAGCCACGCCCCCAGCCGTGCCGCCCAGGCCGCACGGACCTCGGGCGCGCCGAGGCCATGATCCGGCTCCTCGTCGAACCGGGCCGCCTCGGCATCCCAGTCGACACTCACCGCAACCGTCCGATCACTTTCATTCCTCATGCCCCCAGCGTGACACCCACCACTGACACTCGATCCATGTGACAGCGACCACTGACAGACCGGCACCGATGAGGAACTCTCGCCAAAAGCGTCTGCCTCCGTGACATCGCGGAACCGGGTAGGCACTGAAGGAGGCAGCCATGCGCCGCACAACCGTGCAGAAGCCCCTGAAGAGGACGGAAAGCCGCCGGATCCGCGAGGACGCCGACGAGCGCCCCGCCGGACGCCCCGAGGTGCGCAAGGACATCGCACGCACCTGGTGGCCGGACGGCTGACCGTGCGCCCCCGCGCCCTTCAGTCCAGCCGTTTGCGGTAGTGGACGCGGTCGTACGGCCCGTCCGTCCGCCGCTCGACGACCTCGTACCCGTACTTCGGGTAGATCTTCCGGTTCTCCCACATCAGCGCATTCGTGTAGAGCCTGACCTCGGGCAGGCCCAGCGCACGCGCGCGTGCGTCCACGAACTCCAGCAGCCGCCGTCCCACCCCCGTGCCGTGCGCGTCGGGGTGGACGGCGATGCTGTCGAGGAACAGGTGGTCGTCGTGGACCTCGATGACGACGAGCCCGGTCACCGGCTCCCCGACCACGAACACCCGGCCCGCGGCCACATTCGCCATGTGGTCCGCCTCCATGGGCTGCGGCACCACCCCGATCCGGGCGATGTAGTGGTGGTACGCCATGTCGGTCACGGCCTTCACGGCCGGTACGTCGGCGGCCCGGGCGGGCCTGATCCCGTCGTTCGTCATGGCGTGAACGCTAGCTACCTCAGCGCAGTCCGAACACTCCCTTAAGGCGACCATAAGGATCTCCTTCGCCCGCTCCCAGCAGGCGATTTCACGGTTCCTTGGGGCTAGCTTTCTGATCGCCCCCACGGGATCCACCCCCCACGGGACCCGCCCCGGCGGGACCGCGCCCGCCCCGAGAACCGTTCCGAGGAGTCTCCGCATGCTCGCAACACGCCGTCAGGCCGCCGTCGCCGCCGCGCTCGGCGTGACTGCGGTCACGTTCGCCGCCGCGCCCGCGTCCGCGCACGGCACGATGGGCGACCCGGTCAGCCGGGTCGCCCAGTGTTACGCGGAGAACCCGGAGAGCCCGAAGTCCGACGCGTGCAAGGCCGCGGTGGCGGCCGGCGGCACACAGGCCCTCTACGACTGGAACGGCATCCGCATCGGCGACGCGAACGGGCGGCACCAGGCGCTGATCCCGGACGGGAAGCTGTGCAGCGCGGGCAACGACGAGTTCAAGGGCCTCGACCTGGCCCGCGCCGACTGGCCGGCGACGGACGTGAGCAGCGGGTCGTACACCTTCAGGTACCGGGTGACCGCGCCGCACAAGGGCACCTTCAAGGTGTACCTCACCAAGGCGGGTTACGACCCGGCCAAGCCGCTCGCCTGGGCGGACCTGGACCTGGACCGTCCGGTGGCGACGGCCACCGACCCGGTCGCCGCCGGCGGTTTCTACACGTTCTCCGGCACGCTCCCCGAACGGACCGGCCGCCAGCTGCTGTACGCGGTCTGGCAGCGCTCGGACAGCCCGGAGGCCTTCTACTCCTGCTCGGACGTGGAGTTCGGGGGCGGTGACAACACCCACACGGGTACGGCCCCGGCCCCCTCCGCACCCAGCGCCTCCGCCCCTAGCGACGCGCAGATCGCGGCCGGTGCCGACAAGTCGACGATCGAGCATGACGGTCACGGCGACGACGACGCGAGCACCTCGGCCGATCCGACCGGCGACCCGACCGGCGACCCGACGCGGGCCAACGCCCCCGAGCAGGCCGGAAGTCCGGGGACGACGGCGCTCGCCGCGACCGGCGGCGACGGCTCCACGCCGTATCTGGCGATCGGCGGGGCGGCCGCCCTGGCGCTGGGCTCCAGCGCGCTCTTCCTGTCGGTACGGCGGCGGGCGCCGCGGCGCTGATCCCTCATGGTTCCGGGGCCTGACCGGCGGCTCAGGCCGGACAGGCCCCGGCGGCGTTCAGTTGGGCAGGTGCTCAGCTGAACGCCGACGCGCAGGTGGTGGCGGTGGCGTGGGCCGGGTCGAGCGCGTTGGCCACCTCGTGGAAGGCGATCCGGTCGAAGAGGCCGATCGCCACGTGCTCCGAGAGGTCGAGCGAGCAGAGGTCCTGGAGCAGGACGTTGTGGACGTCGGAGCCGCTCAGGTACTGGCTCTGCCAGGGGGTGGCCACCTCGTCGTACTTGGTGGAGATGACCGTGTAGTGCACTCCGGGGACGGTGTCGCCGCCCGCGTTGAGCTTGGTGAGGAAGGCGGAGCCGGGGATCTGGTCGGCGAGGCCGGGGGTGGTGGCCTTGATCAGGTCCGAGGCGCCGGGGAAGTACGGCAGCAGGTTGGTGAGGCCGCTGAGGGTGGCGCCGTGGTTGTCGGGGGCGAGGCCGACGAGGGCGTTCACCTTGGCGGCGCCGCCGAGGAACCTCAGGTAGTAGCGGGGCATCATGCCGCCCTGGGAGTGGCCGACGAGGTCGGCCTTGGCGGCGCCGGTCGCGGCGAGCACTTTGTCTACGAAGGCGGAGAGTTGCTCTGCCGACTTGTCGATGGGGCCGAGGCCGTAGAAGACGGGGACGCCGGACAGCTGGCCGTAGTCGAGGGAGAAGACGCAGTAGCCGCGGTCCTCCAGGTACGGGGCGAGGGAGAGCCAGTTGTCGACGGAGTTGCCGAGGGTGCCGTGGACCAGGACCACCGGGCGGGGGTGGGCGGCGGAGGGACGGCAGGAGTAGTCGTTCCAGCCGGTCGTGGGGGCACTGGAGGCGTGGGCGGTGGCGGCGGGAACGGTGGCTACGGCGGCGGCGAGGAGCAGCGCGGTGAGGGGTCTGAGCACTCGTTTCCAGGGCAGCATCGGGTGATCTCCTTGCGGCTCAAGGGAGGTACGACGGCCTTACGCCCTGTGATCCGGATCACGAAGGATGCTGTTCACTCATCAAGTTACGGACGAGTAGTGCAAGCGTGAAGTTACGCGTCGGTAAAACTTCCGAGTAACCGGTCGCACGCCACTCGCCTGACGGGGTGTCACCAGCGGGCCTGAGGGGACCATAGGGTGTGATACACCCCAAACACTCCCGCAACACGCGCACTTCCCCCTCCCCCGGCGCATCCCCCAGCCCCGCACGACCTCCGCGGCCGTCTCCTCCGTCAGCCCGGAGGCCGAGTCGGCCCACGGCGGCAGGATCATGCCGCCGCGGGCCGGCTGACGTACCAGGAATCGGAGTTGACCGTGCGAGTCGGCCCCGGCGTCAACTCGGGGCCGCGGCCTGCATGATGAGCCTGCCGATCGCTTCCGGGTGCGTGACCAGGGACAGATGGCCCGCGTCGACCTCGACGGTCGTGGCCTTCATCCGCTTGGCCATGAAGCGCTCGAGCCCGGGATCGATGGTGCGGTCGCCCTTCGAGACCGCGTACCAGGACGGCTTCCGGTGCCAGGCGGCGACGCTCGTGGTGGGCGGCGCCGTCGACAGCGACCCCTGGACGGCGTACAGCTCGAGCGCCTCCTTCCGGGGCACCCCGTTCGCGAAGTCCCGCAGGAACGCCTGCTCGCTCAGAAACCTGAAACCGTTCGCGGTGACGATGCCGGAGTCGACCGGAGGGGTGGGGAACTTCGCGGCGAGGGCGGCGAAGTCCTCACCGGCCTCCGGGGCGCGGGCGGCGACATGGACGAGCCCGGTGACGTTCGGCGCGAGCCCGGCCTGGGAGATGACGGTCCCGGCGTAGGAGTGCGCGACCAGGACCGTGGGCCCGTCCTGCCGGGCCAGCGCGAAGTTCGTGGCGGCGACGTCGTCGGCGAGGGACGTGAGGGGGTTCTGCACCACGATGACGTTCCCGGCACCCGGCGCCCGGCGGTGATTTCCGCCAACTGCTCCGCCCGGTCCGGGAACTGACCGGGCGGAGCCTGTTGCGGGCGCCACTCACCCTCCAAAGAATCGCTTGCACGTTCGATTAAGAGTCGCTGACCGGGGCTGATGGGGTTAGAGTAATCGAACGAGCGTACGATGAACATATCTGACCTATGGCCGAAAAGGGGTGGAGTGATGGAGGTGCGGCATGACGGGCTTCGCCCATCTGCACGTCGCGTCCGGTTACTCCGCCCGCTACGGCGCCTCCCATCCCGAGCAGCTCGTCCGGCGGGCGGCGGACCGGGGCATGTCCGCGCTCACGCTCACCGACCGGGACACGGTCACCGGGGCTGTTCGATTCGCACGGGCCTGCACGAAGGACGGGGTCCGGCCGGTCTTCGGCATCGACCTCGCGGTGGCGGCCCTGGCACCCCCGCCGCCCGCCCGGCACCGCCGCACCCCGGCACGCGGCGGCGCGCACGTGGTCGAGCCGCCGCTGCGGTTCGTGCTGCTCGCCCAGGACCGGGCGGGCTGGGCCCGGCTGTGCCGGATCACGTCGGCCGCCCACGTCGGGGCCGTGTCCGGTGTGCCGCCGGTGGTGCCGTGGGAGGCACTGTGCGAGTACGGCGGCGCCGGCCTGACCGTGCTGCTCGGGCCGCTCTCGGAGCCGGTGCGGGCACTGTCGGTGGGGCGGGAGGACGTCGCGGTGAAGCTGCTGGCGCCCTGGCAGGAGATCTTCGGAAGGGATGTTCGATTGGAAGCCGTCGCGCAGAAACGTTCCGGCACGGGTCCGGGATCCCTGCGCCTGGCCGCCCGCACCCTCGCCCTGGCCGACCGCACCGGCACCACCGCCGTCCTCTCCAACGCCGTCCGCTACGCCGACCCCGACCAGCACCGCCTCGCCGACGTCCTGGACGCCACCCGACTGCTCAGACCGATCGACCGGCGCCGCCTGGACAGCGGGCAACGCTGGCTCAGGGACGAGCGGGGGATGGCGGCCGTCGCCCGCATGATCACCGACTGCGCCGGAACGGACCCCCGCCGGGCCCACCGCCTGATGGCGGACACCGCCGCCACCGCTGACACGTGCACCGTGGACCCGGCGGCCGACCTCGGCCTCGGCACCCCGCACCTCCCCGAACCGGCGCTCTTCGGCGCCGAGCCCGGAGCCGGCGGCGCGGCCCGGCTGCTGCGGCAGAGGTCCGAAGACGGCCTGGCCCGACGCGGCCTCGACCGCGACCGGGCGGCGCTCGCCCGGCTGGACGAGGAGCTCGCCGTCATCTCCCACTGGAACTACGACGCGTACTTCCTCGCCGTCGGACAGGTCGTCGCCGACATCCGGGCCAGGGGCATCCGGGTCGCGGCCCGCGGCTCCGGCGCCGGCTCCCTGGTCTGCCACGCCCTGGACATCGCCACCGCCAACCCGCTCGACCACAGCCTGCTGTTCGAACGCTTCCTCAGCATGCGCCGGGAGTCACTGCCCGACATCGACATCGACGTGGAGTCCGCCCGCCGCCTGGAGTGCTACGACACCATCTTCGAATGCTTCGGCAAGGAACGGGTGGCGGTGACCGCGATGCCCGAGACCTACCGGGCGCGCAGGGCCCTGCGGGACACCGGCCTCGCCCTCGGCATCCCGCCCGCCGACGTCGACCGGATCGCCAAGAGCTTCCCGCACCTGCGCGCCTGCGACATCGGCAGTGCCCTCGCCGAACTGCCCGAACTACGGCAGCTCGCGGGCGAGGCGCACCGGTACGGCCCCCTGTGGGAGCTGGCCGAGGGCCTCGACTCCCTGGTCCACGGCATGGCCATGCACCCCTGCGGCGTGGTCATCAGCGACGCCGGCCTCCTGGACCGGCTGCCGGTGCAGCCCACCCCGCAGGGCGACTACCCCATGGCCATGGCCGCGAAGGAGGAGATCGAGGCGCTGGGCAACATCAAACTCGACGTCCTGGGGGTGCGGATGCAGTCCGCGATGGCCCACGCCGTCACCGAGATCGAACGCACCACCGGCAACCACATCGACCTCGACGACCCCGGGCAGGTCCCGCTCGACGACGTCTTCGCCTTCAAGCTCATCCAGGCCAGCCAGACCCTCGGCCTGTTCCAGCTGGAGTCCCCCGGCCAGCAGGACCTGCTGTCCCGGCTCCAGCCCCGCGACGTCCAGGACGTCATCGCCGACATCAGCCTCTTCCGTCCGGGCCCGGTCGCCGGCGGCATGCCCGAGCGGTACATCGCCGCCCGCCACGGCGGCACACCCGGCTACGCCCACCCGGACCTCGAACCCGTCCTCGCCGACACCTACGGCGTGACCATCTGGCACGAGCAGATCATCGAGACGCTGCGGGTGCTGACCGGCTGCGACCGGGCCTTCGGCGAGATCACCCGGCGGGCGCTCGGCGACAAGGAGCAACTGCCCAGGATCAGGGACTGGTTCCACCAGAAGGCCCGCGCGCGTGGCTACAGCGCGGCCGTGCGGGACGAGGTGTGGAAGACCGTCGAGGCCTTCGGCGCGTACGGCTTCTGCCGCGCCCATGCGGTCGCCTTCGCCGTGCCCGCCCTGCAGAGCGCCTGGCTCAAGGCGCACTACCCGGCGTTCCTGCTGGCGGGCCTGCTCGAACACGACCCCGGGATGTGGCCCAAGCGGGTCCTGGTCGCCGACGCCCGCCGGGGCGGGGTTCCCGTCCTGCCCGTCGACGTCAACGGCTCCCGGGTGAAGCACACCGTGGAGAAGACCGACGGAGACCGGTGGGGGGTACGCCTCGCCCTGTCCGGGGTGCGCGGCATCAGCGAGGAGGAGAGTGCCAGGATCGAGGAGGGGCAGCCGTACGGATCCCTCTCCGACTTCTGGCAGCGGGCCCGCCCCAGCAGACCGGTCGCCGAACGCCTCGCCGAGATCGGCGCGTTGACCTGTCTGCACGACGGCCGGCTCACCCGGCGCGACCTGCTGCTCCAGATCGCCGAGTTGCACCGGCAGTCCCGCACCCGGTCCGCGGGCGCGGGCCAGCTGCCCATCGACGCGGGCGCCGTCGGCGGGGCGGAACCGAGCGGGCTGCCGGAGATGACCGGCCGCGAAGCCCTGAGCGCCGAGCTGAACACCCTCGGCATCGACGTCTCCAGGCACCTGATGGAGCACCACCACCGGCTGCTCCGCGAGATCGGCGCGACCGACGCGGCCCACCTGGCAGGCATGCGCGCCGGTCAGCAGGTCCTCGTCGCGGGTGTACGCGCCTCCACCCAGACCCCGCCGATCGCGAGCGGCAAGCGGATCATCTTCGTCACCCTGGAGGACGGCTCCGGCCTCGTCGACCTGGCCTTCTTCGAGGACTCCCACCCGGCCTGCGCCCACACCGTCTTCCACAGCGGGCTGCTCCTCGTCCGCGGCACGGTCCAGGTGCGCGGCACCCGCCGTACCGTCGTCGGCACGATGGCCTGGGACCTGGACGAGATCGCCGCGGCCCGCCGCGACAACGGCCCCGAGGCCGCCCTCGCCCTCCTCGGCCGGAACCGTCCGCACCCGACGCCCGCCCAGCCGCGGCGCACCCTGGCCGACGGCACCGCGGGCGCCCGGCTCCACCCGTACGCCGACCTCCAGCCGGCCGGCACCCGCTCCGCCGACCTGAAGAAGTTCGGCCACCGAAGCCCCGGGAGCGCGGGATGAGCGGGATGAGCGGGATGACCACACGCCGGCGGCACATCGCCCACCTGCATCTGCACACCGCTCTGACTGAGACTCAGTACGGTGACGTAATCGAACTGATGTCTGATGTCACGCCCCACGTGCAGCCCGTCCCGCCCGACGCGGTGCAGCTGGACCTGACGTCGGCGCTCCGGTACTTCGATCTGTCCCCCTATGACATGGTCCAGACGGCGATGATCCGGCTGAAGCTCTTCTACGGCATCGACAGCAGCGCCGGCCTCGCGGGCAACCGCATGCTCGCGGCCATGGCCGCCGACGCGTCCGCGCCCGGGGACACCACCTGGGTCCCCGTCGAACGGGCCGCCGAATGGCTGTATCCACGCCCGGTCACCGCGCTGCCCGGAATCGGCCGCGCCACAGCCTCGACGCTCAGCAGATACGGCCTGCACACCATCGGCCAGATCACCGACCTGCCCGCAGCGACCCTGCAACGGCTCCTCGGAGTCGGCCAGGCGCGACTGCTGGCCGAGCGCGCCCGCGGCCATGACCCCCGCCCGGTGGTCCCCGCGGAACCGGCGACCCATCTGAGTGCCGACCTTGTGCTCGACCGGGACTGTCTCGATCCGGCGCAGCAGCACCGCGCGGTCCTGGGACTTGCCGAACAGGTCGGCCTGCGCCTGCGCGGCGAACACCAGGTCGCCGGCCGGCTCGCCCTCACGGTGCGGTACGCCGACCGCAGCTCCACCACCCGCACCCGCACACTGCCGGAGCCGACCAGCCACTCCCCCGCCCTCGCGGCACATGCCCTGGGCCTGCTGAACGCACTGGGGCTGCAGCGGGCGAGAGTCCGCGCTTTCGCGGTCCGTGCCGACGCCCTGCTGCCGGAAGGCAAGGCCAGCCGGCAGCTCTCCATGGATCCGGGCGAGGAGCGCGCCCGCGCCGCCGAAGCCGCCGCGGACCGTGCCCGCCGCCGCTTCGGACCCGGGGCGATACGGCCGGCGGCGCTGGCCGACTGACCGCTTCCGCCGGTGCGGGACCGGCGGAAACCAGCTCAGGAACCGACCACGGCCGCAGTGGATCCGGCGGCCGTCGTGCCGTTGCCGGACGGGGTCGGCGCGGCGATGGCGAACGCGTCGCGGAAGGCGTCCAGGGCCGCGTCGGAGTCGTCGCGGGCCCAGCCTTCGAGGCCGATGACGCCGGTGTAGCCGAAGCTGTGCAGGGCGCGTGCGACGGCGGGGTAGTGGATCTCGCCGGTGCCCGGTTCGCAGCGTCCGGGGACGTCGGCGACCTGGATCTCACCGATGAACGGCAGCGCCCGGCGGCAGAGTTCGACGAGGTTTCCCTCGCCGATCTGGGCGTGGTAGAGGTCCAGGTTCATGCGCAGGTAGGGGCTGTCCACGGCGCGGACGAGGGCCAGGGTGTCGGCGGCGCGGGCGAAGGGGGTGCCCGGGTGGTCGACGGCCAGGTTGAGGTTCTCCAGGGTGAAGACGCGGCCCGCGGCCTCGCCCAGTTCCGCGACGCGCCGCAGGGTGTCGGCCGCGGTGAGCCACATGTCGGGCGTGACGACCTCGACGGGGCGGACGGGGAGGCCCTGGTCGTCGAGGCCGGTGCCGTGCAGGTTCAGGCGCGGGGAGTCGATGCGGGCGGCCGCCTCAAGGGAGGTGCGGGCCGAGGAGAGCAGCGCGTCGATGCCGTCGGGGTCGGTGAGGTTCCCGGTGAGGTAGCCGGTCATGGAGGAGAAGGTCGCGCCGGTGGCGGCCAGGGCGTCGAGGTCCTTGGCCGACCAGTCCCAGATCTCCACCTGGAAGCCGCGCTCGGCGATCCGGGTCACGCGCTCGGTGAACGGCCGGTCCCGGTAGAGCATTTCGGCGCTGGCGGCGAGGACGAACGGGGAAGCGGTCGGGGTCATGCGGTCACCTCGGCGATCGTGACGGGGCGGTCGGTCTCCACGCTGCGGATCGCGGCCAGGGCGACGGACAGGGCGCGGCGGGCGTCGTGGCCGGTGACGACGGCGGGGTTCTTGTGGCGGACGGCGTCGGCGAAGGCAGTCAGTTCACCGACGTACGCCGCGCGCAGCAGGTCGGTGTCGCGGCGGGCGGTGTCGACGTGGATGCCCTGGGCGCCGTAGAAGGTCATGTCCGTGGTGCGGGCGTCGCCGGCGGTCACCATGCCCTCGGAGCCGAAGACCTCGGCGCGTACGTCGTAGCCGTACAGCGCGCTGAAGGAGGCCTCGGCGGTGGCGATGGCGCCGTTGTCGAAGCGGACGGTCACGACCGCGGTGTCCAGGTGGCCCCGGTCCCTGGCGTCGGGGCGGACCAGGGCGTCGGCGGTGGCGTGGACGCTCAGCGGTTCGGCGCCGGGGTTGAGCCAGCACAGGGTGTCGAAGTCGTGGATGAGGGTTTCCAGGAAGATCGTCCACTGCGGGATGCGTGCCGGGTCGGCGGTGAAGGGGCCCGGGTCGCGGGTGAGCGAGCGCAGCAACTGCGGGGTGCCGATGCGCTGTTCGTCGATCGCGGCGCGGGCGGCGGCGAAGCCGGGGGCGAAACGCCGGTTGAAGCCGACCTGGAGTACGACACCGGCCGCTTCCGCGGCGACGATCGCGCGGTCGGCGTCGGCCAGGGTCACCGCCATCGGCTTCTCGACGAAGACGTGCTTGCCGGCCCCGGCCGCCGCGACCACCAGATCGGTGTGGGCCCGGGCCGGGGCGGTGATCAGCACGCCGTCGACGTCGTCCCGGTCGAGGATCTCGCGCACGTCGGTGGTGGCCAGCGGCGCGCCCAGTTCGGCGGCGAGGCGTTCGGCGGCGCCGGGGACCGGGTCGCCGACCGCCGCCAGCGTGACGCCGGGGATGTGCCGGGCGACGATCTCGGCGTGGTTCGAGCCGATACGGCCCGCGCCGATCGTGGCCAGCCGCAGCGTGCGGGGGACGGGCCGGAGGCGGCCGGGGGAATTGTCAGCGACGACCATGTCGGTGCTCCCGAAAACTAGTACGTTCTAGTCGGGAAGGTAAACGCACGCCGGGCATCGGTCAAGGGGTCGATATGCTCGGCGCGAGGCCGCCCTCGGATCCGGCGGCCGAGCCGCATTCGACCAGGTTGGGGAGTGGCGACGTGACGAAGTCGGACGACGACGCCCGCGACGGCGCCGCACAGGCGCCCCCCGCGCAGGTCGCCGCGGCCGGCTCCACCGCCGACTCCACCGCCGGATCCGCACGCGGGCGGAAGAGCCGTCCGACCATGGCCGACGTGGCCAGGGCCGCCGGTATGTCCACCGCCCTGGTCTCGATCGTGATCCGCGGTGTCCCGGGGGCCAGCGACGAGACCCGGCGGCGCGTGCTCCAGATCGCCGACGAGCTGGGATACGTCCCCGACCAGCGCGCCCAGAAGCTGCGGCGGTCCAGTTCGCGGGTGCTCGGTGTCGTCTTCGAGCTCCAGCAGCCCTTCCACGGCGATCTCGTCGAGCATCTCTACGCCGCCGCGGCCCGGCACGGCTACGAGGCGGTGATCAGCGCGGTGGCCCCCAGCCGCGCGGAGTCCACGGCGGTCAACGCCCTGCTCCGTGAACGCTGCGAGGCCGCCGTCCTGCTGGGCAGCCGCCTGTCCGACGAGGAACTCGAACGCCTGGCCCGCCGGTTGCCGACCCTTCTCGTCGCCCGCCGCAGCGGACTGGCGAGCGTGGGTTCCGTCCGCGGTGACGACCTGGTGGGCATCAGGCTCGCGGTCGACCACCTCGTCGGCCTCGGGCACCGGCGGATCGCGCACATCGACGGGGCCGGCGCCCCGGGCAGTTCGGACCGCCGGCTCGGCTTCCTCCAGGGCATGGCGGACCACGGGCTGGCCGACTTCGCCGACGTGCTCGCGGGCGGCCTGACCGAGGAGGCCGGTGCGGAGGGCATGCGTTACCTGCTGGACCGCCAGGTGCCGCCGCCCACGGCCGTCATCGCCTTCAACGACCGTACGGCCACCGGTGTCCTGGACGTTCTCGCGCATCGGGGCCGCAAGGTGCCCGGGGAGATCTCCGTGGTCGGCTACGACGACTCGCGACTGGCGAAGATGCCGCACGTGCAGCTGACCACCGTCTCGCAGGACGCGGCCGGCATGGCGGACGCCGCGGTGGCCGCGGCACTGGACCTCGTCAAGGGCGGCACCCCGCGGGAGACCGTGCTCACGCCCCGCCTGGTCGAACGCTCGACGACCGGCCCGGCACCTCGCTGACCCCCGCCCCCCGCACGTTCCAGCCCGGATGTCTTGACGTACGCCGGACCGCCCGGCGTACACACCGCACCGCCCTAGAACGTTCTATCCGGAGCCCGCCGTACGACGAAGGCCCTGCCCCTCTCCTCCGAGGGGCAGGGCCTCGCCGGGATGCGGCGGGTGTCGTCGGTCCGGACGGCGGTGGGCGTCAGCCGATCCGGGTCCCGGTCGCGGACAGCGCCTCCGTCACCGGCTGGAAGAACGTCTCGCCGCCGGAGGTGCAGTCGCCGCTGCCGCCCGAGGTCAGGCCGATCGCGCTGCTGCCCGAGAAGAGCGAACCGCCGCTGTCGCCGGGCTCGGCGCACACGTCGGTCTGGATGAGCCCGCCGACCGTACCCTCGGAGTAGTTCACGGTGGCGTTGAGGCCGGTGACCGTGCCGTCGTGGACCTGGGTGGTGGAGCCGCTGCGGGTCACCTTCATGCCGACGGTGGCCTCGGCCGCGCCGGTGATCTGCTGGGCGGAGCCGTCGTAGAGGTCGACCTCGCTCGGGTGGTCCGCGTCCGAGGTGTACTTGACCAGCCCGAAGTCGTTTCCTGGGAAGCTGGACTGGGCGTTCTGGCCGATCACGTTCCCGGCGGAGTCGGACCAGGTGGAGATGGCCTCGGTGCAGTGCCCGGCGGTCAGGAAGTACGGCTGGCCGTCCTTGACCACGTTGAAGCCGAGCGAGCAGCGCCCGCCCGAGCCGCTGATCGCGTCGCCGCCGGCGATGAAGGGCTTGAACTCCCCCTTCGAGTGCCGGAGTTCGACCTTCCGGCCGAGTCCGTCGACGACCTTGGTGAGCTTGGCGAGGCCGGCCCCGGTGACCGTCCTGTCGGCGGTGACGACGACCTTGTTGCCGACCGGGTCGGTCGCCCACGAGGTGCCGGGGATGGTCGCGTCCTGCTTCAGGGTGATGCGCGCGCCGTCGAGTTCGGCGAGGGAGTTGGCGACGAGTCTCGCCTTCGCCCCGGCCGCCTCGACGGCCTTCGCGGCGGTGTCGTCGAGCACGTTGACGACGAGGTTCTTCGACCGGGCGTCGTAGTAGGTGCCCGCCGCGTCGGTGCCGAGGTCGGCGGCGAGCGTCGAGGCGAGCTTTCCGGCCGCCGGGGCGGACAGGATCTGCGGTACGGCGGACTTGGCGGGCTCGCTCGCGTTCGCACTCTGGAAGGTCACTCCGGCGGCGACGAGCGCGGCGACTCCCGCGCCGGCGAGCGCCGTCCGGCGCCCGGGTATGCGTCGGTGCTTCAACTCATGTCCTCCTGTGGGGGGTCGGTCCGCGAGGTTGTGGGGACCTTGAGGACCGGAAGGCTGGTTGACGGCCGCCTACTATTCCGAGACCCACAGGGAGCACACAAGGTCGACTTCAGGTCTCGCGTGCGCGGATGTTGTGCGCCCCCCTGTGCACGGATCGTGCACGGCCACCGGCCGCCGCCGACCGCCGGTCGCCAGTCACCCCAAGAGGATTCGCACTGCAAACACCGCGCGCGAGCAACGGGCGGCCGACAGTGACGTCCGCCCCCGACCCGTCGCCTGCTACCCCTGGCCGGAATTCGCCCCTGCTGTCCCGCCGGCACCATCGGCCCCTGCCGCCGGGGGCAGTTGCTGCTGCTGCGCCCGCTCCAGGAACCTCAGCAGCTCCACCGGGAACGGCAGCACCAGCGTCGAGTTCTTCTCGGCGGCGACCGCCACCACCGTCTGCAGCAGCCGCAGCTGGAGCGCGGCGGGCTGCTCCGACATCTCCTTCGCCGCCTCCGCGAGCTTCTTGGACGCCTGCAGTTCGGCGTCGGCGTTGATGACCCGGGCCCGGCGCTCCCGATCGGCCTCGGCCTGCCGGGCCATGGACCGCTTCATGGTCTCGGGCAGCGAGACGTCCTTGATGTCGACGCGGTCGATGGTGACGCCCCACTCCACGGCCGGGCTGTCGATCATCAGCTCCAGGCCCTGGTTGAGCTTCTCGCGGTTGGACAGCAGGTCGTCCAGCTCGCTCTTGCCGATGATGGACCTGAGCGAGGTCTGCGCCATCTGCGAGACCGCGAACTTGTAGTCCTCGACCCGGACGACCGCCTCGGCGGGCGCGGTCACCTTGAAGTAGACGACGGCGTCCACGCGTACGGTCACGTTGTCCCGGGTGATGCCCTCCTGCGCGGGCACGGGCATCGTGACGATCTGCATGTTGACCTTCTGGAGCCGGTCCACGAACGGGACGATCATGGTGAACCCGGGCTCGCGCACCACCGGTCGCAGCCGGCCGAGGCGGAACACCACGCCCCGCTCGTACTGTCTGACGACCCGTGCCGCGGCCAGCGCGTAGACCGCTCCGACGGACACGAGAGCGGCCCCGGCCGCCACCAACGCCTCGACCATGCCGGCCCCCAGAGGGTGACTGACTCCAACGGTCCTTCGACGGTAACTCCGGGGCCGTACAAGGGCGAGCCCCCGTACGCCGGTTGCGTACGAGGGCTTGCCGGAGGCCGGTCCGGATCCGGCCCCAGGGGTCGTCAGCCGACGCTGACGCCGTAGTAGCTCAGCGCCTCGGTGACCGGCTGGAAGAAGGTCGTGCCGCCGGAGGTGCAGTCGCCGCTGCCGCCGGAGGTCAGACCGTAGGCCACGGAACCGCCGTAGAGCGGGCCGCCGCTGTCGCCGCCCTCGGCGCAGACCGTGGTCTGGATCATGCCGTAGACGATGTCACCGCTGCCGTAGTTGACGGTGGCGTTGAGCGCGGTGACCCGGCCGCTGTGGGTGCCGGTGGTCGAACCGCGGCGGTACACCGTCGTCCCGACGCTGGGCGTGGCCGCGCTGGAGATGGTCTGGCTGCCGACCGCGCTCGGGTGCGCGATCGAGGTGTTGGTGTAGCGGACCAGCGCGAAGTCGTTCGTCGGGAAGCTGTAGCCGACGTTGGTGCCCAGGACCGTGGTGTGGCCGGAGTTGCTGTACCAGGTCGAGGCCACCTCACCGCAGTGCCCGGCGGTCAGGAAGTAGTACGTGCTGCCGCTGTGCACGTTGAAGCCGAGCGAGCAGCGGTAGGCGCCGCCGTAGATGGCGTCGCCGCCGGTGATCAGCTTCTTGAAGGTGCCGGGGGTGTGCTTGACGGTGAGCGCGCCGGAGTTGACGCCCGCCTGCCGCTTGATCTTGGCGATCTCGGCGTTGGAGACCGTGGAGTCCACGGTGAGGACGACACGGTTGGTCTTGCTGTCGACGGCCCAGGCGGTGCCGGGGACGTTCGCCTTCAGGACGGAGCTGTTCACGGCCTTCAGCTCGGTGGTGCTGAAGGTGTGGGTGTCACTCGCGCTCGCGGTGGGGACGGCGAGCGCCGCCGCGGCCAGGAAGCCGGTGCCCACGGCGATCAGCCGGGTCCGTCTCGTGATACCGCTGCGGGGGGTCGTGCGCTTGATCCTCACTTTTCGTTCCCTCCCAGGGGAAGTCGGGGGCCCGCGTGGGGTCGGGGCCCGTGAGGCGCAGCCAGTGGGTGTGCCCGGATTTCGGACACGCAATGCCCCTGACAAGCGCTGAGGGGGAGTATTCGGGCGAACGACCGGCGCCCGCAAGGGTGCCTTTCGGCCGTGCGACCGTGTTCGAACCATGCCGACTTTGTGTGATCCTGTCGCGGTCCGGGCGGGTTGACGCCCTGTCGAATGTTCGTCGAACGTCCGTCGAATGTCTCAGGCGAGCTTCCGCTCCCCCGCCTCGACGGCGAGGTCAAGCGTGTTGCCCGGCGGCGGGAAAGGGCAGATGAAGTGGTCCGCGAAGGCGCACTGCGGCAGCTGCGCCCGGTTGAAGCCGACGGTGGTGGAGCCGTCGGCGGCCGGGGCGGCCGAATAGAGGAACCTGAACCGGAAGCCGCCCGCTGCGCCGGTGGTGTCGGCGAACACCGCCCACAGCCTGCCGTCGGGCTGCTCGGCGACCCGGAGCGCCAGCTCCCGGCCGGCCAGGGTGAAGCCGAGTTCCCCGGCGAGCACCAGCGCCCGCTCCACTCCGTCGGCGGTGCCGACCCGGACGGTGTGCGGATCGTCGTCGTACGGCGTGAAGCGTCCCGGCACCGACCAGCGCGGGTCGTACGGGGTGGCGTCGATGCCCCGGAAGGCGCGGCGGGTCCCGGCGGCCGGGTCGTACTCCCGTACGCCCCAGACGCCCTCGCGGACCAGGACGACCAGCCGTCGCTCGCCGAGCGTGACCCGGGCCGACGGTTCGGGGTCGGCGGCGAGCCGGACCTCGCCGGCGAAGGGCTCGCCGTCCGGGGCCAGGCCGTCGGCCGCCGTCGCGGTGAGCACGACGCCGTCCCCGTCGGCCGCCCATATGCCGGGCAGGGCGGGGAGCCGGCCGTCCGGACGGTCCTCGATCTGGGGGTCCCCCCAGGCCGTTCAGGCACTGGGGAGGCTGCCGACCAGCGCGAGCGGCCCGTACGGCGCCGACACCGTCTCCTCGCGGTGCTCGTGCCGGCGCTTCCAGTCTCCGGCCGCGTCCGCGTTCATCCGATCAGCCCTTCCCTGGTCCTCGTCGTCACCCATGTCAGGTCTCTCCTACGCGCAAGGTATTTCACGGCGCCGCGAGTTGCCCGGCGGGCCGGGCGAGGCCGAGGTGCTCGCGCAGGGTGCTGCCCGGGTAGAAGGTGCGGAACAGACCGCGGTGCTGGAGGAGCGCCACCGTGCCGTTGACCAGCCGCTCCAGGTCGCGGCGCGGCTCGGCGGGGACCAGGTGGAAGCCGTCGGTGGCACCCTCACCGTGCCAGCCGGCGACCAGCTCCGCCAGATCCACCGGACCGCCCCGGTACAGCGGCCCCTGCACGGTCTGCCGGGGCCCGCCGCCGCCGTGCCCCGGCTCGGCCGCGCGCTCCCCGTCGCCCAGATCCACCACGAGACTCACCAGCACCCGCAGGGCATCCGGCTCCCGCCCGAACTCCGCCGCCCGCTGTCGCAGTTCGTCCCGTACGGCGGCGGCCTGCGCGGAGCTCGCGGCCCGCACCAGGGCGACGTCGGCGTACCGGCCGGCGGCCTGCCGGGCGGCGGGCTCGGTGGCGTCGGCCACCCGGACGGGCTGCTCCGGCGCGGGCCCCGGGGCCTCGCTCCACCGGCCGGCCCGGCCCCGGCTGACCCGGTCGAGGTGGGCGACGGCGGCCTCGGGGCCGGTCGTCACCGGCACCAGCCCGATCCGCCGGGTGGCCGAAGCCACCTGCGCCAGTACGGTGAGCGCGTCGGTCTCCGGCCACCCGAACCGGTCGTCGAGCGTCACGAAGTCCAGTCCGCCGCTCTCGGCCAGCCGCACCAGCTCGACGTAGCGCTCCGCGTCGAACACGCCGACCTGATCCACGGCGGCGGCCAGATGCAGCAGCCCCCGGCCGTACGAGCCGGTCATCACCACGAACCTCCCTGTAAGACAGCCCGTGAGACAGCCTGCGAAACGGCCGGACACCGGCCGTGACGCCCGCTCATGACACGACCCCGGCCAGGTCGGCCAGGAAGGCCAGCGCCGCGCGCGCCGTGGCGTCGTTCTGCCGGAACGCGGGCCCTCCGGTGCGCGGACGGGTGAAAGCGCCGGGCGTACGGCCGTTCGTGAACGGCCCGAGCGCGAACCGCCGGGGATGCGGCCGCCCGCGCCCGTCGAGGATCCGCCCGTCGGCCGGGTCCACCCGGAGCAGCCCGTCGGCCGTCTCGGCGGCCTCGTCCGCGGGCAGCCCGCGCAGCAACGCGTCCCGGGCCCGCCCCACGGTGGGTTCGGGCAGCCGCGCCTCGACCAGGGCCCGCGCCGCGACGGAGAACCCGGGCACGGTGTCGGCGGCCGCCCGGAACACCCCGTCCTCGGCCGTCACCGTCATCCCGGCGCCGACGAACCGCAGCACCCCGGCCCGGGACAGCGCGAGCAGCTGCCGCAGCCGGGGGCCGGGCGGCCCGGAGGCGAGGTAGCTGAAGAACCCGTGCCACCAGGACCCGATGTCGCCGAGCCGCACCAACTGCCCGTAGACGGAGAGCAGTCCGAGGAACACCGCCAGGTCGGCGCTGTACGCGGGATCGTGCCGGCGGTCCAGGTCGGCCTCGATGTAGCCGCGCAGGCCGTCCTGGAACTCCTCGTGCGATCCGTACCGCACCCCGGCCAGCGGGTGGTCCAGCACCGCGAGATCGAGCCGGTCGGCCGGATCCGGTACGGCGGCGGCCACCAGCGCCCGCACCTCCGCCTCGCCCTCGGCGGCGGCGTACTTCTCCTCGAAGTCCCGCCAGGCGACGGCCGTCCGCTCGGGATGGACGGTGAACAGCCGGTGGTAGTGGGCGAAGCCCAGCTCCTTCTCGACCAGCGGCCACACGTCCCGCCGGAAGTCGAAGCCGTCCGGGCGGGCGAGCAGTGCGTCGATCTCGGCGGGGCCGAGGAAGCGGGGCAGCGGCGGGCGCTCGCCGGTCCAGTCGTACCCGATCTTCGAGTGGTACGGCACGCCGCGCCGCGACCCGACGTACAGCACCGGCTCCTGCCCGGACGGCACGTAGGTGTCACCGTCGTACCGGCCGCCGCGCCCCTCGGTGAGCAGCACCATCAGGTCGACGAAGGCGAGCCCGAACCCCCGCACCAGCACCGGTTCGCCGGGCCGCAGCGCGGACAGGTCGCTGTCGGCGGTGAAGTCGGGCGGCAGGTGGACCAGGCCGTGTGCCTCGGCGTACTCGGCCAACGCGGCCTGTTCCGGTTCGAGTTCGGCGTCCAGGTGGCCGAGGGCGAGGACGACGAGGTCGGCGAGGAGCGGGCGTGGCCGGCCCTCCAGCCAGACCTGCTGGCGGCCCTCGCGCGGCCCGCTGACCCGCAGCGCCCGGCGCGGGTGGTGGTGGACGGTGATGCCGTCCGGGAGGTCGGCGAGGGCGCGGTCGTAGACGTGGCGCAGGTAGCGGCCCTGGATCGGCCGGTCGGCGAAGGTACGGCCGTCCAGGCCCGCCCACTCGTGCAGGGTAGGGCCCTCCCGCACCGGCCCGGCCATCCGCACCGACTCGTCCGTGAACATGGTGACGTCCTCGGCGTGCGAGTTCATCCACAGCAGCGGCGACTGGGCGGCCCGCCAGATCCGCCCGGCGCCCGGCGGATGCGGGTCGACCAGATGGATGTCGAGACCCGAACCGGCGTACAGCTCCGGGGCGTTGGCGGCGATCCGCTCCAGGAGTCCGGTCCCCCGCGGCCCGGCTCCCACGATCACCAGCTGGGGCCTCATCGGACGGCCTCGGGCCCGGGTATGCCGGGGACGGAAGAGACGGCGGTTCTGGCAAGGGTCTCGGAAGACATGCGAAGGCTCCGTGGCGGATCAATCGAACACGGTGGACGCGCACACGGGGTGCGGGTGCCTTCACACGGAACGCCGGCGTACGGCGCTCTTACGGCCGAGCCCCTCAGCAGGGCCGTCCGTCGACTCTACGGTGCCGTTTCCCCTCGCTGTCAAGGGTGTCCAGAGTGTGGGCGGCGCGTCTCAGGTCGGTTGACGGAGAACCGGAGACCTGTTCCACTTGGCCCATGCATCCGCAGCAGTGGCTGGTCAAGCGCTCCCACATCGACTTCGGTCGAGTGTGGTCCTGTTCCTGTTGAGCTGACCCCCTGCACGCCCCGCGACCGGCGGGGACCCTTCGCGTTCTCCCTTCGCCTTCACACGCACCCCCTCCCCTCAAGAACAGACGCCGGATTCACGCGCCCCAAAGGGGCGCGGGGAACTGCGCGAGCAACCACGACGAATCCCGCGGCCGCCACATGCCCCGCGCCCCCACGGCGACTAGCGCACCGCCATCGCCCTCCTCCTGGGTACGGACCTCACCCCGATCACCCGGTCCATCAACGCCCCCAGCACATCCCGCACAGACCCCCGCTCCCGCGCGTCGCACTCCAGCACCGGCACGTCCGCCCCGAGCCCCAACGCCTCCCGTACCTCCTCCAGATCGAACCGCTCGGCACCGTCGAAGCGGTTCACGGCGAGGACGAAAGGCGCCCCATGGGACTCGAAGTAGTCGACGGCGGGAAAGCAGTCCTCGATCCGGCGCGTGTCCGCGAGGACCACCGTTCCCAGCGCTCCCTCCACCAGGTCGTCCCACAGGAACGAGAACCGGTCCTGCCCGGGCGTCCCGAACAGGTACAGCGCGACCGCCGGATCCAGCGTGATCCGGCCGAAGTCGAGCGCCACGGTCGTCGTGGTCTTGGACTCGACCCCGGCGAGCGAGTCGACGCCGACCGACACCTGGGTGATCGCCGCCTCCGTGTCCAGCGGCTCGATCTCCGAGATCGCCCCGATGAACGTCGTCTTGCCGACCCCCAGTCCCCCGCTCACCACGATCTTCACGGCGAGCGGCACGACCTTCTCAGAGCGCCCGGACATGGTCCCTGATCCTTTCGAGCAACTGGAGCGGCAGCTCCGCGGGTTGCCGGCAGGCGAGCTGTCCGGCGACGACGAGATCGGAGATCAGCACCTTGGCGACTCCGAGGGGTACGCCGACCCGGTGCGCCACCTCGGCGACCGTCGTCGGCTGCGCGCACACCGCCACGATGTGCCGGCGTTCGAACGTGAGCGACTCGTCCGGCGCACCCACGGCCATGACCAACGTCTCCAGCCGCAGGTCGGTCTGGAGCGGCTCGGCCCGCCCGCCGGTGATGATGAACGGCCGTACGAACGCCGTGTCCTCGACGGGTTCGGCGGGCTCCCGCGCACTCATCGGGGCAACGCCTGCCGCAGATCGGCGATGAGCGTCGGGGTCAGCAGGTCACCGGCCCGTTCCGCGAGCACCGCCATCTCGTAGCCGACGAGGCCCAGTTCGCCGCTGGAGTCCGCGAGGACACCGAGACAGCTGCCGTCCCGGATGGCGGAGACCAGCAGGAAGCCGCGCCCCATCTCGATCATGATGAGTTTGACCCCGTCGAAGCTGTACCGCTTCGAGGCGCTGCGCGCGAGCGACGAGAGCCCCGACACGATCGCCGCGAGATGGTCGGCCTCGGTGCGGCCGAGCCCGTCCGAGACGGCGATCAGCAGCCCGTCGGAGGAGACGGCGACCGCGTCCCGTACCCCGTCCGTGGACCTGACGAAGTTCGCGAGCAGCCAGTTGAAGGTCCGCGAGTCGTTGGGGGTGTCGACGGTGGTCACTCGCCGTCCTCCTCGGTACGCGTCTCGGACACCTGGGCCTGCGCCTGCACAGGCGCCTGCTCTTTCCCTTTCGCCTTTTCCTTCTCTTTTTCCTTCTCCTTCTCCTTCTCCACGCTGATCCCGCCCCGCATGTGTGCGCTGCGCAGGGTGGCGAGCATTCCGGAGACCTCCTCGGGGCTGCGGTCGGGGGTGCGTTCGGCGGGTGCCGGGCGGCTGGGCCGGTCCGTCTCGCTGACGGCCTCCGAGATCGCGCTGCGCTGCGGCCGCTTCACGAGCCCGTTGCGGGTCCGGGCGGCCGAGGCCCCCTTCTTCTGCGGCTGTTCGGGCCTGGCCTCGGCGGCGACGGAGACCAGCTGCGTCTCGTCCGGCTCCTTGCGCGGGGCCGGCACGGCCGGGGCGGGTACGGCGGCGACGGGCTGCTTCGGGGTCGCCGTGGCCTCGGTGAGCAGGCTGTCCGGGACGAGCACCCGGGCCACCACCCCGGCGGCCGGCGCCTCCCCGAGACGCACCTCGATCCCGCACTTGCGGGCGAGCGCGCCGACCACGAAGTGGCCGAGGAACCGGGTCGGCTCGGCCATGAAGCTGGCGGTGCCGGAGAGCCGTACGTTCGCCTCGGCGATCGCCTTGGCGTCCATGCCGAAGCCGTGGTCGACGATGGCGACCAGGTAGCCGGCGCTGGTGCGGCGGCCCTCGATCTCGACGTCCGAGTCCGGCGGGGAGAAGCTCAGCGCGTTCTCGATCAGCTCGGCGAGCAGGTGGGCGATCTCGGCGACGACCGCGCCGGTGAGGTGGGCCGGCTCGACCCGGCGCAGGGTGACCCGGCGGTACTCCTCGACCTCGGCGAGGGAGGCGCGCAGGACGTCCGTGATGGACAGCGGGGTGGACCAGGGTCGCGGGCTGGACTCCCCGGCGAGGACGAGCAGGCTCTCGGCGTTGCGGCGCATGCGGGTGGCGAGGTGGTCCAGTTCGAAGAGGTTGGCGAGGGTCGCGGGGTCGGCGTCCTCGTGCTCCAGCTTGTTGATGAAGCTGATCTGGCGGCGCACCAGGTTCTGGTTGCGGCGGCCGAGGCTGACCAGCGAGTCGGTGGCGTTGCGGCGCAGCACGGCCTGCTCGGTGGCCAGGTCGTAGGCGGCCCGCTGCACCCGGTCGAAGGCCTCGGCGACCTCCTTGACCTCGGCACCGGCCCGGCCGGAGACGGCAAGCGGGGCGGGCGGCTCGGGGTGCTCGCCGTAGGAACCGTCCTGGACGGCGGCGACGGCCTTCGGCAGCCGCTCTCCGGCGACCTCGCGGGCCTGCTGGGCGAGTTCGGCGAGCGGCGCGGAGACGGACCGTACACAGTCCAGGGCGAGCGCGCCGAGCGCGGCGACGGTGCCGAGCGCGAGCAGCAGGAAGAGCAGCAGGTCACGCTGGGCGGTGCCCTCCAGGGCCGAGGCCCGGTTCTCGACGTCGGTGCCGAGCGAGACCTGGACGTCCCGCAGCCCGTTGATGGTGGCGGTCATCGCGTCCCACCACTGCATGGGCGGGATGTCGTTCCACTTCAGCTTCCCGCCGCCCTCGACGGCGGTGTCCTCGTACGCCAGCGCGCGCTCGGCGTCCGGGGTGGTCATGGCCGCGTCCAGGCGGCGCTGCTGGGCGTCGGCGGCCGAGCGCGGGAAGGCGTCGAGGGCGGCGAGGCGGCCGGCCCGGATCTCCATGAACCTGCTGTAGTCGTCGCCCTGGAACTGGCCGGCGCGCACCGAGCCGAGCACGATGGCGCGCTCCTCGCCGGTGAACTCCTTGGCGTTGCCGAGGATCTGCAGCGTCTGGTAGGCGTCGCGCAGGGTGGCGTCGTGGACGTCGCTCAGGCCCAGGTCGAGCCGGTCGAGGACGGTGATGGTGGTGGTGAAGTAGTCGAAGGTGTCCTTCACCACGCCGGTGTGGTCGTCCGCGTGCTTGCGGATCCCGGCGAGGCCGTCGAGCCGGCCGAGGGACTCGCGCACCGAGCCGGCGGCGCTGTCGCCACGGCCCCGGAGCGCCTGGTCGAGCCGGGCGCGGGCGGTGTCGGTGGCCTTGCGCTGCGCGGGCAGCTTGCCCGCGAACTCCTTGACGCCGCCGACGTATCCGGTGGTGAGACCGCGCTCCTTCTGGAGTTCGTGGATGAGGCCCTGCAGCGTGATCTCCAGCCGGGCGTTGTCCGCGGTGGCGGAGGCGTTGCGGTAGACGGAGACCTGCTCGGCGGCCGCGACGCCCAGCAGCGTCAGCAGGACGGCGAGGGCCAGGACCAGGATCCGCAGGAGCCTGGTGCGAATGGTGGCTGCTTGCACAGAAGTGCCTTAATCATGAGGCGAGTTGATGGATATGCGGAACCGGGGGGAGAAATGGTTCTGCGCTTCGGCCAACGAACCTCTCCGGGCAGCGGTCACCCGATCATGTTTTTGTTTTACGTCACGGAAACAGGATCAAGGTGAACCCCGAGGCGAGCGTCCCGGCGCCACCCGTCCGTATACGGTGACGGACATGCACGCGGGTTGACGGCCTCCGCGACGCACCCGGGCCGGCCGACGCACCCCCGAGCCCGTGTCAAAGCCCCCCGAACCGCCTCGGTCCGTTCACCCTGACGCACCGTTCATCACCCGTACGCCGGAAACAATCATATTTCACTCTCAGTCAGCAGCCGTGTGAGCTACCGCCCTTGGGGTACCTGGGCTCTCGACGTTTTGGCTCTGCACCAGTACCGTCACAAACCCCCCGTGCGGCGTCTATCCACTTGGCGCGACATCCGCATCATGGACGACCATAGGGATGCGGAAGCAAGAAGGACCGCTGTGAGAGGAGGCGTCCATGGGATCGGTACGCAAGGCGAGTGCCTGGCTTGGCCTCGTCGACGACAACGATGACGAGCGCTACTACGACGACGACTACTCCGAAGGGACCGAGCAGCCCGGGGATGCCTGGGTCACCGACCCCCGGGTCAAGGTGGCCACGGACACCGCCGAGGAGAAGGGCCGCCGGATCGGCACGGTCACCCCGGACAGCTTCCGGGACGCCCGCGCGATCGGCGAGCTGTTCCGCGAGGGCGTGCCGGTCATCGTGAACCTCACGGCCATGGAGCCGGGCGACGCCAAGCGCGTGGTCGACTTCGCGGCCGGGCTGACCTTCGGCCTGCGCGGCACCATCGAGCGGGTGGCCAACCGGGTCTTCCTGCTGACCCCCTCGAACACCGAGATCGTCAGCGGTGAGCCGGCCAGGCGCCGCGAGGACGGCTTCTTCAACCAGAGCTGAGGCAGGGCCGCTCACCGGCCCTGCCCCCGCGCGGGGTCACCGGAAGGCGTCGAGCCCGGTGAGTGCCTTGCCCAGCACCAGCTGGTGCATCTCGACGGTGCCCTCGTAGGTGAGCACCGATTCAAGATTGGTCGCGTGCCGCATCACGGGGTACTCCAGGGAGATCCCGTTGGCGCCGAGGATCGTCCGCGCCGTACGGCAGATCTCGATCGCCTCCCGTACGTTGTTGAGCTTGCCGAAGCTGACCTGCTCGGGACGCAGGCGACCGGCATCCATCCGCCGCCCCAGATGATGGGCGAGCAGGATTCCCTTGTGCAGTTCGACCGCCATGTCGGCGAGTTTGGCCTGGGTGAGCTGGAAGCCCCCGATGGGCCGACCGAACTGCTCCCGCGACTTCGCGTAGTCGACGGCGGTCTCGAAGCAGGTGCGGGCCGCGCCCATGGCACCCCACACGATCCCGTACCGGGCGTGCGAGAGACAGCTGAGCGGCCCCTTGAGCCCGACGACCTCGGGCAGCACGGCATCGGCGGGCAGCCGCACATCATCCATCACCAGCTCACTGGTGACGCTCGCCCGCAGCGACCACTTGTGCCTGATCTCGGGCGCCGCGAACCCCGGCGTGTCGGTGGGGACGACGAACCCCCGGATGCCGTTCTCCGTCTGCGCCCACACCACGGCGACGCCGGCCACCGACCCGTTGGTGATCCACATCTTCCGCCCGCTCAGCACCCAGTCGCCGCCGGCGTCGCGCCGGGCGTGGGTCCGCATGGCGGCGGGGTCGGACCCGTGGTCCGGCTCGGTGAGCCCGAAGCACCCGATGACGTCGCCGGCGGCCATGCCCGGCAGCCACCGCTGCTTCTGCTCCTCGCTCCCGAACCGGTGAATCGCGTACATGGCGAGCGATCCCTGCACGGACACGAGCGACCGGATACCCGAGTCGGCGGCCTCCAGCTCCAGGCAGGCGAGCCCGTACTGTACGGCCGACGCCCCGGCGCATCCGTACCCGTCGAGGGACATCCCGAGCGCCCCGATCGACCCGAGTTCCTTGGCGAGCTCCCTGATGCCGGGCAGTTCCCCGCTCTCGTACCACTCGGCGACGAACGGCAGCACCCGGTCCGCCGCCCAGCTCCGGACGGTCTCCCGTACGGCGAGATCCTCCGGCTCCAGAAGATCGTCGATCCCGAGCGGGTCACCGGCATCGAACGGGGGCAACTTCACGGACGCGGACATTCAGAACCCTCCCAAAACTAGCAGCGCTAGTTACAGTCTCCCCCGTTCCCCCACCCACGCACCACCCGTGCGAGTCCCCCGAGAACCAGACCTCTCCCGCGGGGCACCTTCACCGTCGGCGCCCGCGCGCAGCCATCCCCCACAAACCCAGTCCCCAGTCCCCCCGCACCCGCACCCGCACCCGCACCCGCACCCGCACCCGCACCCGCACCCGCCAACGGCGAACTACCCCCACAGGTCGCTCCGCCTCTCCCCCCACCCGCACGGGCGGTGCGCGGGTGGGGAAGACCCTGACCCGCACCCGCCAACGGCGCACCACCCCCACAGGTCGCCCCACCTTCATACCCACCCGCACGGGCGGTGCGTGGGTGGGCAAGGAAAGGCAGCCGCCAACGGCGCACCACCCCCACAGGTCGGCCCACCTTCGTGCCCACCCGCACGGGCGGTGCGTGGGTGGGCAAGGCGCGGCTACGCCGACACGCGGGAGCGTTCGGGTTCGCGAGGGGCGGGGAGTTCCACCGACGCGGCCGCGTCCTCGCACTGCATCGCGCGCGGCAACCGCAGCGCCATCACGGCCCCCAGCAACAGCAACCCCGCACTCACCAGCAACGTCACATGCAACCCGTGCACGAAGGAATCCCGCGCCGCCCGCCGCAACGCCGCCCCCGCCGCCCCGCCCAGCCGCCCGGCGACCGCGTACGCCTCCCCCAGCGAATGCCCCGCCGCGGTAGACGCCGACGCCGGCACCCCCGGCACCCCGGCCAGCCCCGGCGCGTACGCCGCGTTCATCACACTGCCGAGGAGCGCGATCCCGATCCCGGCACCCAGCTGGTACGACGTCTCGCCGATCGCCGCCGCCCCGCCGGCCTGCGCCGCAGGCGCCTCGCTCAGCATCGACTCGTACGCCCCGAACAGCGTGGTCTCCAGGCCGAACCCGAGCAGCAGGAAACCGACGAGCAGCAGGACCGGGTTGTCCGTCCCGCCCATCGCGGTCAGCACCAGCACCGCCACCGCGGTCAGGCAGAAGCCGAAGCACACCATCCGGCGCGGCCCGAAGCGCCGCAGCAGCCGCGCCCCGGCCAGCCCCGCCGCCATCGCGGCGAGCGTCAGCGGCAGCAGTCGTAGCCCCGTCTGCAACGGCGAGAGGCCGAGCACCAGTTGCAGGTACTGTGCGGCGATCAGTTCGAGGCCCACGAGCGCCAGCATGGCCAGCACGATGCAGCCCACCGCCGTACTGAACGCGGGCCGCGCGAACATCTTCAGGTCCACCAGCGGGAACGCGCGCCGCCGTTGCCGTCGTACGAACAGCGCCAGCAGCAGCGCGCCCAGCAGCAGCGGTGCCAACGTCAGCGCGCTGCCCGCCGGTTCGCCGCCGCCGAGGCGCTTCACCGCGAACACGACGCCGAACAGGCCGACCGCCGCCATCAGCGCGCCGACCACGTCCCAGGGGCCGTCGCGGTCGCCGCGGGACTCGGGCAGGAGCAGGCGCCCCACCGGGAGGCTGATCAGCATCAGCGGGATGTTGACCAGGAAGACGGAGCCCCACCAGAAGTGTTCGAGGAGGAAGCCGCCCAGGAGGGGGCCGACGGCCGCGCCGACGGCGGCGACCGCGCTCCAGATACCGATGGCGAGGGCCCGTTCGCGCCGGTCGGGGAAGACCTGCCGGAGGATGGAGAGGGTCGCGGGCATGATCATCGCGCCGCCGACGCCGAGCAGTGCCCGGGCCCCGATCAGCGCCGCCGCACTCGGCGCGAGGGCCGCCGCCGCGGAGGCGATGCCGAACAGGGTGTAGCCGAGGAGCAGGACCCGCCGCCGGCCCACCCGGTCGCCGAGCGTGCCGAACAGGATCAGCAGCGAGGCGCAGACCAGCGGGTAGACGTCGACGATCCAGAGCAGCTCCATGGCGCCGGGTTTGAGGTCCTCGGTGACGGCCGGCACGGCGACGTGCAGCACGGTGGCGTCGAGGGCGACCAGCAGCAGGCTGACGCAGAGGACGACGAGGACGACCCAGCGGTTGGCACCGGCACCGGCCCTGGACACCGTCCGACGGCGCGGTCGTACGGCGGCCGTGGTCGTCCCGGACATGTACGTACCTCCCAGATGGTCCCTCACGTGCGGCGGACGGGCGGGGTGGGGACTCCCCGTCGTACGGCCGGAGAGGAGCGGGGTCTCCGGCCCGCGCATACGAACGCGAGTGACATGTCAGCGTACGCGAGTTCGTTGCGGGGGCACGTGGCGGACCTCTCACACGCTCCGGAGAACTCATGTGGCGTACGCCACTGCCCCCGCACCGCACCACGCCCGCGCCGACCCCGCGGTTCCGCGTCCCGTCGATAATCGAGCCCGTGACCGATCTTGAAACGCCCTTGGCGGCACCGCGCGCCCCCGCCCTGCGCCGGGCGGCGCCGGCCCTGCTCGGGTACGCGGCCGTCCGCGCCCTCGGCCTGGTCGTGCTGGCCGGGTGGAGCGCGGCGCGGGGCAAGAGCGCGTACACCTTGTTGACGGCGCGCTGGGACTCGCTGTGGTACACGCGGGTCGCCGAACTTGGCTACGGCTACCAGGTGCGGCTGCCGAACGGCGACGTCCACTCCAACCTGGCCTTCTTCCCGCTGCTGCCCTGGCTGGAGCGGCTGCTGCACGCGCTCGCCCCGCTGTCGTACGCCGACGCCGGCTTCACGGTGAGCCTGCTCGCCTCGCTCGCCGCGGCCTGGGGTGTCTTCGCGGTCACGGACGTCGTGTACGGCCGCCGGGTGGGGGTCTGCGCGGTGCTGGTGTGGGCCGTGCTGCCGGTCGGGATCGTGCAGTCGATGGCGTACAGCGAGTCGCTGTTCACGGCGCTGGCCGCGTGGTCGCTGTACGCCGTGCTGACCGGCCGCTGGGTGACCGCCGGGACCCTGGCCGCGCTGGCGGGGCTGACCCGGCCGGTGGGGCTCGCCGTGGTGGCGGCGGTGTGGGCGGCGGGGGTGATCTCGTTCGTGCGGGATCGGGGCAGGGGCGCGCAGGACCGTGGTGCGGATCAGCCGGACGGAGCGCACCACGGCGAACGCGCCCCCGAGGCGTCCGGCGCCGCCCGCGCCCGGCGCGCCCCGGAGGCAACCGGCGCACCCCACGCACCACGCGCCCCCCACGTCACCGCCCCCGGGGCCCCCGCCTGGCGCCGCGCACTGGGCATGCTTCTCGCCCCGGTCGGCGCCGCCGCCTATGTCCTGTGGGTCGGCCACCGCACCGGCCGCGGCCCGCTCGGCTATCTGGACGTCCAGGCGGGCTGGCGTAACGGCTTCGACGGCGGCTATGCGTTCGCACGCTTCGTCGCCGACAAGTTCACGTCATTTCCGTCCGCTCTCGCCGGAGCGGGTTTGATCCTCGGCGTCGGACTGCTGCTGTGGCTCTACGTGACCGGCGTCCGCCAGCGGCAGCCGCTCCCCCTGCTGGTCTACACGGGTGTCGTCTTCGCGCTCGCGCTCTGCGCGTCGAGCTACTTCGGGTCCAAGCCGCGGCTGCTGATGCCGGCCTTCCCGGTGCTGCTGCCGCTCGCCCGGGCCCTCGCCCGGCTGCGTGTCGGTAGATCGGCGCTGGTCACGGCCGGTGTGGCGGTGGCCTCGGCGGTCTATGGCGCGTTCTGGCTGAACGGCTCCGGACCTCCATGATCGTTTCGGTGGGCTCGATGAGCAGCGGGAGAATTCCACCCCACTCTTTGGTTAACGAATTCATAAGTGCCATAAAACGGCGACCCGGCATGATCAAAGGAATTGAAGGGCGGACCGGCCGCGGATTACGGAATCCTTAGAATTCGGAGACCTCCTGAGAGGTTTCCCACATCACATCGTCATCACAAAGCCGCAGTTTCGACCGGGAACAGAGCTCACTCGCTGTAACGTCGATTGGGTGCGTACCGAACGAAACCTCACCCGTCTGGACCGGGTGTTCGCCAGGCTGGACCGTGAGCCGGAACGGCCGGCCCACATTGATGTGCCGAGGATGAGCCGGCACCGGGTCGTGTTGTTCACCGCGACCCTCGCCTTCTACCTGGCGATCGTGTGGGCCGTCGTGATCACGTCCTGGCTGGTCCGGCTCGACTGGCAGGTCATGTTCTTCCGGCCGTACCAGCAGTGGTCGGGAATCCACTGGTTCGTCGACTACTACGTGGTCCTCGGCCAGCGCGGCCCGACCGCCGTGATGGTCGCGGCCTGGCTGGGCTGGCGCTCCTGGCGGCAGCACACCCTGCGCCCCATGCTCACGCTCGGCGCCTCGCTGCTGCTGCTCAACATCACGGTCGGCGCCGCCAAGCTCGGCATGGGGCGCCTCGGTCCGCACTACGCGACCGTGATCGGCTCGAACGAGATGGGCCTGGGCGGCGATATATTCCCCAGCGGACACACCGCCAACGCGGTGGTGACCTGGGGAATTCTGGCGTATCTGGCCTCCACCCCGAGAGCCCGCCGCTGGCTCTCCGCAGCCTCCGCGGTCACCTCCCTCGGCGTCGGCATGTCCACCGTCTACCTCGGTACGCACTGGCTGAGCGACGTGTTGCTGGGCTGGGCGGCGGGGCTGCTGATCCTGCTGGCGCTGCCCTGGTGCGAGCCGTTCATCGCGCGCGCCGAGGCCTGGCTCTTCGACCTGCGCGACCGCTGGCGCGCCCGCAGCGGCAGCACGGTGCCCGCGCCCGTCCCGGTGCCCGTGGTCCTCAAGCCGCGCCCGGCGCCCGTCGAGCAGGCGGCGCCGGAACCCGAGCCGGTCTCCCTGTCCCGCCCGCCCAGGGCCCCGATCCACCTGGCGCCCGGCCCGCACACGGCCCGCTCGGAGCGCACCCCGGTGACCCCGGCGGGCAGCCGCCGCCCGCAGCACCCCGAGCGGCAGCCGCGCGGCACCGCCGCCCCGGCCCGCCCGCTCACGGGCGGCTGACGGCCGTACGACGCGACAGCGGGGTGAGGTACGCACAGCCGGCCCCGGCACGGCGAAGGCCCCGGTTCCCGACTGCGGGAACCGGGGCCTTCGCCGTCGTAGGGTCAGCCCTTCCAGGCGCGCGCCACGACGCCGTCCCGTACCTCGAAGTTGAGCCGCCCCGTCCGGTACTCCATGGTGATGATCGCGCCCGGCGGCAGCGAGCGCACCGTGGTCCACCCGCGCTGCCGGGCGAGCCGTTCCGCGTCGCCCGCGTCGCGGCCTACGTACCCTTGCGGGCTGTCCTGGGGCTCCGTCGGCGGAGCGGTGTCCGGTGCCATGCGGCCCACGCTAGGCCGCTTCCGGCGGAGACGGAAGCCGAAGTCCCCGGTCCGCCTCCGGTCACACTTCTGTCACAGAATCACGACACGCGTTTCGATCGAACTCCGTCACACGTACGAGCGGTTCCATGCGTCTTCCTGGCGCATTCGAGCGTAATTCCCCGATGCCGGTAGGGTCTTCCGAAAAGCCTCCGGAAAGAACCCGAAGCCCGGATCCGGGACGCTCCGGCGCCCGCATTCCATTCCGATTACGGCGGGACGCGGCGAAGCTGACACCGCATAAGAGATTCACCGGTTCGGCACAGAACCCCCGTACCGCACGGGTAGGCGCGAGGTTGCGGCAACGTGAACTCGGGCCGTGCCGTCCGCGCATGAATCGCCCTCACATACGGGCGCGCCCCCATTCGGAGCATGTACATGTCCCCACGAAACGCACCGTGCCCCGCCCGGTCGGACCGGGCGGGGCGGGGTCGTGCGGGGCGGGGGCTCGCGTCAGAACGCGAGGCGCTGCCCGGGCACGATCAGGTTCGGGTCGCCGCCGATGACGGCCTTGTTGGCGGCATAGAGGCGCTGCCAGGTGGTGCCGTGCCGCTCGGCGATCTCGCTCAGGGTGTCGCCCTTGCGGACGGTGTAGTCGCCCTTGGCGGAGGTGTGGCCGGTGCCGGCCGTCGAGCGCTGCGGCGTCTTCGCCGCGGGGGCCGACTTCCGGGTGGTCGACGTGGAGGACTTCGAGGACTTCGAGGACTCCGACGACCTCGTCGCCGATTCCGTGCCGCTCCTGGTGGTCGCGGAGGCGTTCTCCGGCGCCGAGCCGGTCGCCCCTGCCCGCCCCGAGCAGACCGGCCACGCGCCCCAGCCCTGGGCGTGCTGGACCTTGGTGGCGACGGCTATCTGCGCTTCCCTGGAGGCCTGGTCGGCCGTCGCCGCGTAGGCGGTGCCGCCGTACGCGCGCCAGGTGGAGGCGGAGAACTGGAGTCCGCCGTAGTAGCCGTTGCCGGTGTTGATGTGCCAGTTGCCGCCGCTCTCGCACTGGGCGATGCGGTCCCACACTCCGCTGTCCGCCGCCGCGGCGTTGCCGGTGGCCGCCAGCAGGCCCAGCGGGGCGAGCAGTGCCGCTCCGGCCAGGGCGGCCGTCGTACGGCCCTTGCGGGAGCCGTTCTTGTTCGCGGCGGTCTCACGGGTGGTATCGGCACACTCGGACATGTATTTCCCTCTCCACATACCCGGGGTCCCCCAGGCGGGACGCGGTCCCCGCGCAATGGACGCGGTTCCTCGCGCTCGCCCCGTCCGCCGCGGCCGGTACTGCGGTGGTGCTCTGCCTGTGCCGGCCGGCGGACGTACCCGAGCGGTGCTCGCTGCACACGGCGGAGGAATCTAGAGATCGGGAACGCCCGAAATCAACCAACTCCCCGTCGGGCCAGGCCAGTTCGGTGTTACCGTGGGTAGCGGCGATTTTGAGCCACCCACTACATTCCAGGATTTCATGATTTGTCGACCATGGGTTCGACGGATCTGTGATTCACTTCACCGCGTCAAACTCCTTTGGCTTGCGAAGAGTTGACGGGGAGTGCCGGATTCCGCACGACGGGTGACCCTGTGCAGCGGATGGTTCGATCCCGATCCCCCCGATGCGTGACCCCCACCACAGATCGCCCGTTGTCTTCTTCATGAGCCCGCGACCCCGGGGGCTCACGGACCGGGAGCCACCCGGGCCTTCACGTACCGCATCCCGAGGGAGCCACCGTGCCGCGCATGCTCGACGTCAGCGACGAGGTACGCGCCGAGATCGGCGACGAAGAAGCCGACCGGCTGCTCGCCGGAGACAACGCCCCCGGCAGCTACGACTGCACGTCCTGCCGCACCCCGGGCGACTCCGAACAGGAGCGCACCAGCACCGTCCTGTTCATCGGCGACGAGACCGCCGTCCTCGCCTTCGCCCATGCCACCTGCCTGCCCTCGCAGGTCGTCCAGGTCACCGAGGAACAGCTGCAGGGCGCGGTCCGCTCCATCAGCGGAGACAGCGCGCCCGGCGGGACGCGGAAGTCCGTGCCCGAGCAGGCGGTGCTCGGGGTGACCAGCGGACTCGTCCTGATCGCCGGGGAGTTGCACCCCGCGCTGGTCGTGGAGCCGACCTCGCCGATCGCGCGGCCCGGCACGGACGGAGTGGGCGACGACTTCCTGCCGCTCCTCATCGAGCAGGGCTTCATGCCGATGCCGGAGCTGACCGCGGTGCCGCCGGTGCTGCACGGGTGGTCGGTGCTGCTGGCGGTGGGTCAGCTGCACGCGGTGCTGCAGCCCGGTCCGACGGGCGGGCAGCCGGTGGCGTGGTGGCAGGCGCACCAGCCGCTACAGGTGACCGACGGGTGGCGGGCGGCGGCCAACAAGCACCAGCAGGTGCTGATGTTCGCGGCGCCGGTGGGGTCGATCGGGCGGCAGCCCCGGGAGGACCTGCTGCGCGACGCGATCGACAAGGCGGCGGCGAACGGGCAGCTGGTGGCGGCGGCGCTGCCGCTTGCGGGGGTCTGAGGGGCGTCCAATGGGGTGGGGACTACTGCATACAGGCGACAGCAGGTAGTTCGTGGCTGGTCGCGCCCACGCGGCGATAGCCGCAAATCCAATGCAGCCCCGCGCCCCCAAAGGGGCACCAATCGACCGCATCTCTTCAGGAATCCGGTCGTTTGGACATACGTGCACGCATACGACCTTCCTCACCACCGGCCGTCCTTCTCCGCCGTTCCCGCCGCCCGGGTGGCTCAGGAGGCCCAGGGCGGGCTCTCGGCCACGCCGATCTACGACTCGCTCTACGCGGAGTGGGTCAAGGCCTTCCGTACGCTGCCCGGTGATCGCAGCGGTGAGGAGTCGCTGGGGTTCGTCGCCTTCGGCAGCGCCCCGTTCAGTACCGGCACCCACGGCCTGGGGTCGTACGGAGGGAGCTCGTACAGCGCGTACAGCGCGGGGGCCTACAACGCCCGGAACGGCAGCGGGCAGCCCCAGGCGCCGCAATGGCAGCGGATCGGGACGCTCGGGCGGGCCCAGGAGACCGGGATGGCGCCGGTCCCGGTGGCGCTGCCACCGGCTCCGCGCCGCGGGATGTGAGGTCAGCGGAGAGGGGGGGGGGGGGGCGGCGGGGGGGGGGCCCCCCCCGCCGGGGGGGGGGGCGCCCCCGCGCCCCCCCGGGGGGGGGGGTGGGTGGGGGGGGGGGGGGGGCCCCCCCCGCGGGGGGGCCCCCCCCCTCTCCGCTGTGTCCTGCTCCCCCGTGTCCCTACTTCTTCTTCGCGCCGCGCTTCTCGCGCACCCGTACGGAGATATGGATCGGCGTGCCCTCGAAGCCGAACTCCTCGCGCAGCCGGCGTTCGATGAAGCGGCGGTAGCCCGCCTCGATGAAGCCGGAGGCGAACAGCACGAACCGCGGCGGCTTGGTGCCGGCCTGGGTGCCGAACAGGATGCGCGGCTGCTTGCCGCCCCGGACCGGGTGCGGGTGGGCCGCGACCAGCTCGCCGAGGAAGGCGTTGAGCCGGCCGGTGGGGACCCGGGTCTCCCAGCCGGCGAGGGCGGTCTCGATCGCGGGGACCAGCTTCTCCATGTGCCGGCCGGTGCGCGCCGAGACGTTGACCCGGGGCGCCCAGGCGACCTGGCCGAGCTCGGTCTCGATCTCGCGCTCCAGGTAGTAGCGGCGCTCCTCGTCGAGGGTGTCCCACTTGTTGAAGGCGAGGACGACCGCGCGGCCCGCCTCGACGGCCATGGTGACGATCCGCTGGTCCTGCACCGAGATGTTCTCGGAGGCGTCGAGCAGGATGACCGCGAGCTCGGCCTTCTCGACCGCGGCGGCGGTGCGCAGCGAGGCGTAGTAGTCGGCGCCCTGCTGGAGGTGGACGCGCTTGCGGATGCCGGCCGTGTCGACGAACTTCCAGGTGATGCCGCCGAGTTCGATCAGCTCGTCGACCGGGTCGCGGGTGGTGCCGGCGATCTCGTTGACGACGACGCGCTCCTCGCCCGCCACCTTGTTGAGGAGGGAGGACTTGCCGACGTTCGGGCGGCCGATGAGGGCGATCCGGCGGGGACCGCCGACGCCGGGGCCGCCGAAGGTCTGCTCGGGCGCCTCGGGCAGCGCCTCCAGGACGGCGTCCAGCATGTCGCCGGTGCCGCGGCCGTGCAGGGCGGAGACCGGGTGCGGCTCGCCGAGGCCCAGGGACCACAGGTAGGAGGCGTCGGCCTCGCCGCTGGGGCCGTCCACCTTGTTGGCGGCCAGCACGACCGGCTTGCCGGCCTTGCGCAGCAGGCGTACGACCGCCTCGTCGGTATCGGTCGCGCCGACCTTGGCGTCGACGACGAAGACGACCGCGTCGGCCGCCTCGATCGCGTACTCGGCCTGGGCCGCCACGGAGGCGTCGATGCCGAGGACGTCCTGCTCCCAGCCGCCGGTGTCGACGACCTTGAAGCGCCGGCCCGCCCACTCGGCCTCGTAGGTCACGCGGTCCCGGGTGACCCCGGGCTTGTCCTCGACGACGGCCTCGCGGCGGCCGATGATGCGGTTGACCAGGGTCGACTTGCCGACGTTCGGGCGGCCGACGACGGCGAGGACGGGCAGCGGGCCGTGCCCGGCCGCCTCGATGGCGCCCTCGACGTCCTCGATGTCGAAGCCCTCTTCGGCGGCGAGCTCCATGAACTCCGCGTACTCGGTGTCACCGAGCGCCCCGTGGTCGTACTCGTGCTCAGCCGAGTCGCCGGGCTGGCTGTGGTCGTTCATGAAGTCCGTACCTCGTCGTTCATCGTGGTGATCGGTGGAGCAGCCGCAAATGGGCTGATCCACTACTAAGTGTCGCCTAGCGTCCGGTGAGACGCCTGGCGTTTTCCAGGTGGCCGGCGAGCTGCTTCTGGATGCGCTCGGTGGCCTCGTCCAGGGCCTTGCGGGTGCGCCGGCCGGTGCCGTCGCCCGCCTCGAAGGGGTCGCCGAAGACGACGTCGACGCGGGCGCGCAGCGGGGGCAGCCCCTTGACCAGCCGTCCGCGCCGCTCGGCGCTTCCCAGTACGGCCACCGGGACGATCGGCGCCCCGGAGCGCACCGCGAAGTAGGCGAGGCCCGCGCGGAGCGCGGCGAAGTCGCCGTCGCCGCGGCTGCCCTCGGGGAATATGCCGAGCACTCCCCCGGCCTCCAGGACGCCGAGCGCCCGGGTGACCGCCAGGCGGTCGGTGGACTGACGGTCCACCTTCAGCTGCCCGATCCGGGTCAGGAACGGGTCGAGCGGGCCGACGAACGCCTCCTTCTTGATGAGGAAGTGCGTCGGCCGGGGCGCCACTCCCATGACCATCGGGCCGTCGATGTTGTGGGAGTGGTTCACGGCGAGGATCGCCGGGCCCTGCGCGGGCACCTTCCAGGCGCCGAGCACGCGCGGCTTCCACAGCCCGTACATCAGGCCGACCCCGATGCGGCGCCCGGTCTCGGCGCCGCGCTGCGAAGGAAGGCTCACTTCCCGGCCCGCTTCTCCTCGACGAGGGTGACGACGCACTCGATGACCTGGGCCAGCGTCAGCTCGGTGGTGTCCACCTCGACGGCGTCACCCGCCTTGGCGAGCGGCGAGGTCTTGCGGGTCGAGTCGGCCGCGTCCCGCTTGACCAGGGCCTCGCGGGTGGCGTTGACGTCGGCACCCTTCAGCTCACCGCTGCGGCGGGCCGCGCGGGCCTCCGGGGAGGCGGTCAGGAAGACCTTCAGGTCGGCGTCGGGCAGCACGGTGGTGCCGATGTCCCGGCCCTCCACGACGATGCCGTCCGCCGCGGCGCGGGCCAGCGACCGCTGCAGGTCGCTGATCCGGGTGCGCACCTCCGGCACCGCGCTGACCGCGCTGACCTTGGAGGTGACCTCCTCGGTGCGGATCGGGCCGGAGACGTCCACGCCGTCGACGGTGATCGTCGGCTTGACCGGGTCGGTGCCCGAGACGATCTCCGGCTTGCCGGCCACCGCGGCGATCGCGGTCGGGTCGGTGAGGTCGATGCCGCTGGTCACCATCCACCAGGTGATCGCCCGGTACTGGGCGCCGGTGTCCAGGTAGCTGAGGCCGAGCTGCTCGGCCACGGCCTTGGACGTGCTCGACTTGCCGGTGCCCGAGGGGCCGTCGATCGCGACAATCACGGGCTTTACGGCGCCGTTTTCCACGGGTGGACACCTTCCGGGTGCAGGGTGGTGGGTGGTGTGCGGGCGGCGGTGCGCCCCGCACAAGGTTACCGGCCCCCGGGACCGCCGTTCTCAGCGCTACTGCCGCAGCGCCCAGCCCCGGTCCCGCAGGGCCGACGTGAGCACGGGCACCGCCTTCGGCTCCACCCAGAGCTGGACGTGGCCGGCCTGCTGACCGGTCGCGTGCTCGATCCGCACGTCCTCGATGTTGACGCCGGCCGCACCGGCGTCGGCGAAGATCCGGGCCAGCTGGCCGGGCTGGTCGTCGATGAGCACCGCCACGACCTCGTACACCCGCGGCGCCGAGCCGTGCTTGCCGGGCACCCGCACCTGGCCGGCGTTGCCCCGGCGGAGCATGTCCTCGATGCCCGCGCCGCCCTCGCGCCGCTTCTCCTCGTCCGCGGACTGGAGGGCGCGCAGGGCGCGGACCGTTCCGTCGAGGTCGGCGGAGACGTCGGCGAGCAGGTCGGCGACCGGGCCGGGGTTCGCGGAGAGGATGTCGATCCACATCCGGGGGTCGGAGGCGGCGATCCGGGTGACGTCCCGGATGCCCTGTCCGCACAGCCGGACGGCCGACTCGTCGGCGTGCTCCAGGCGGGCCGCGACCATGCTGGAGACCAGGTGGGGCATGTGGGAGACCAGGGCCACCGCGCGGTCGTGGGCGTCGGCGTCCATGACGACGGGCAGGGCCCGGCAGTGCGAGACCAGCTCCAGGGCGAGGTTCAGCACCTCGGTGTCGGTGTCCCGGGTGGGGGTGAGCACCCAGGGCCGGCCCTCGAAGAGGTCGGCGGTGGCCGCCAGCGGCCCGGACTTCTCCCGGCCGGACATGGGGTGCGTGCCGATGTACGACGACAGGTCGAGGCCGCGAGCCTCCAGCTCCCGGCGCGGGCTGCCCTTGACGCTGGCCACGTCGGCGTAACCGCGGGCCACGCCCCTGCTCATCGCGTCCGCGAGGACGGCGGCGACATGGGCGGGCGGGGCCGCGACCAGGGCCAGGTCGACCCGGCCCTCGGGCGCCTCGTCGGTCCCGGCGCCGAGCGCCGCCGCGGTGCGGGCCTGCTCGGGGTCGTGGTCGGCGAGGTGGACGACGACGCCCCGCTGGGCGAGGGCGAGGGCGGCGGACGTACCGATGAGACCGGTGCCGATGACGAGCGCGGTTCTCACTGGGCGATGTCCTTGCGCAGGGCGGCCGCGGCGCCGAGGTAGACGTGGGTGATGTCGGCGCGGGGCCGGTCGGACTCGATGTGCGCGAGTATCCGTACGACGCGGGGCATGGCGCCCGCGATGTCCAGCTCCTGGGCGCAGATCAGCGGCACGTCGACGATGCCGAGCCCCCGCGCGGCGGCCGCCGGGAAGTCGCTGTGCAGGTCGGGGGTGGCCGTGAACCAGATGCTGATCAGGTCGTCGGCGGTCAGGCCGTTCCGCTCCAGGATGGCCGTGAGCAGCGCTCCGACCTGCTCGTCCATGTGGCCGGCTTCGTCCCGCTCCAGCTGGACGGCCCCCCGGACCGCTCGTACCGCCACGGCGCTGCTCCTGTTCTGACGTCGGCGTCTTGGTCCGTCCAGCCTAGTCAGACCACCGCCACGCCGGTGCACCGTGCCCGCCCGCTGAGACGCCCCTCGGACCCTGCGGCCCTTCTAGTCCTTCCGGGCCGCCGGAGCGGACTTCGCGAGGGTCTCCAGAAGCCCGCCGAGCGAGCCTCCGCCCTGGCCGTGGCTCATCGCGCCGATCAGTGTGGTCAGCCTCCCGGCGCTCTCGCCGTCGTCGCCCAGGAGGCTGCCGAGTATGTTTTCGAGGTCGTTGCCTGCCATGGGCCCAATGTCACGCGTATGACCCAATTCCGCTACTTGGGGTGAAACACACCCGTGCGCCTCTTTACGCCGGGCCCGCCGGTCCGCTCTGATGACAGGCAGTCCCGCCTCGGGGGAGGTCCGCCATGAAACACCCCGGTCCGTTGCTGACCCTGCTCGCGGGTCTGCTGCTCGGCCTGCTCACTCTGACGCTCGACGCGACAGCGGGGACGAGCCGCGCCTCGTCGTCGTACCAGGAGAAACCACCGAGTCCGACGCCGACGAGCAGCACGGCGTCCCCGGCCCCGGCGGCCTCGTCGCCGTCGCCGTCGAGGATCGCCGACGCCTCCTACGCCGGCCGCACCGACGACGACTCGTCCTCCGTCGCCGTCTCGGTCCGCGGCGGGAGGGCGATCGCGTACTTCTGCGACGGGCGCAGCAGGGAGTCCTGGCTCAAGGGCCCGGTACTGGCCGACGGCAGCATGAGGCTGACCGGCGGCCACGGCGCCGCGTTGAACGGCACACTGCGGGACGGCGTCCGCATCCGCGGGACCGTCGACCTGGACGGCGGCCACTACGCCTTCACCGCCCCGAGGGCCGTCAAGGGGTCGGGCCTGTACCGGGCCACGGCGACCGTGCGCGGGGCGAAGGTCGAAGGCGGCTGGATCGTGCTCGCCGACGGCCGCCAGGTCGGCATCGTCGACCGCGAGGGCACGCCTTCGTCCGCACCCCGCATCGACCCGGAGACCGGCGCCGTGACGGTGGACGGACAGCCGCTGACGGCGACCCCGGCCCTCCCCTGACATCCGGCCGTGACCCGAGGGAGCCGACCATGACCGTCGACCCGAACGCCGCCACCCAGAGCTGGCCGCCGCAGGAGCCGAACCGCCACAGCCCGCACCCCGCCCGCTATCTCGTCCCCGTCCTGGTGGCCGGCGCGGTCGCGGTCGCCCTCGGCGTGTACGGCAGGGTCCACCACCCGACCGGGAACGTCTTCGGCCTCGGCGCCTTCAGCAGCACGTTCGCCGGGAAGTCGTGGCTGGCCTCGATCGCGTTCTTCTTCGCGCTCGTCCAGCTGGTCTCCGCGCTGATGCTGTACGGCAGGCTGCCGGGGCCGCGCTGGGCCTCGGGCCTGCATCGCTGGTCGGGGCGGATCTCCTTCCTGGTCGCCGTCCCCGTGGCGGTGCACTGCCTGTACGCGTTGGGCTATCAGACGTACGAAACACGCGTTTTGTGGCACTCCATCCTGGGTTGCTTCTTCTTCGGTGTTTTCAGTGCCAAGATGCTGCTGCTCCGCTGGGAGCGACTCCCTGGCTGGCTGCTGCCGATCGTCGGTGGGCTGGTGTTCGCCGTGCTCACGCTCGTCTGGCTGACGTCCGCATTCTGGTTCTTCCGAACATTCGGAGTGACGACATGACCGACGGCTCCACTCGGCGCACCGTGCTCACGACGGGTACCGCGGCGCTCGCCGCGACCTGCGTGGGCTGCGGCAGCAACAACTCCTCCAGTTCGTCCGGGACCCCCACCGCGTCAGAGACGTCCGCCGCGTCCGCGTCGCCCACCGCCGGATCGTCCGCCTCCGGGTCGGCGAGCGCGGCCACCGGGCAGGCGCTGGCGCAGACGAGTGACATCCCCGAGGGCGGCGGCACGATCTTCAAGGACCAGAAGATCGTGGTGACCCAGCCGGCGAAGGGCGAGTTCAAGGCCTTCTCGGCGATCTGCACGCACGAGGGCTGCACCGTGAGCCAGGTGGCGGACGGCACCATCGACTGCCCCTGCCACGGCAGCAAGTTCCACATCGCCGACGGCTCGGTCGCCCACGGCCCGGCGACGAGACCGCTGCCGGCCGAGTCGATCACGGTGAGCGGAAATTCGATCACCATGGGCTGACCGGCCCCGTACGCTCCCGGACATGCAGCCCGAGGACCTGGTACGCGACCACACGATCTACGCCTGTGTCATGGGGTCGCGGGCCTTCGGCCTGGCCACCGAGGGCAGCGACACCGACCGCCGGGGTGTGTTCCTCGCCCCCACCCCCCTGTTCTGGGGCTTCGAGAAGCCGCCCACGCATGTCGAGGGGCCGGGCGAGGAGCAGTTCTCCTGGGAGCTGGAACGGTTCTGCGAGCTGGCGCTGCGGGCGAACCCGAACATCCTGGAGTGCCTGCACTCACCCCTGGTCGAGCACCTCGACGCCACCGGCCGCGAACTGCTCGCCCTGCGCGGCGCCTTCCTCTCCCGGCGCACCCACGACACCTTCACCCGCTACGCCCTCGGCCAGCGCCGCAAGCTCGACGCCGACGTCCGGACGCACGGCGCCCCGCGCTGGAAGCACGCGATGCACCTGCTGCGGCTCCTGACGAGCGCCCGCGACCTGCTGCGCACCGGCGAGCTGACGATCGACGTCGGCGACCGGCGCGCGGAGTTCCTGGCGGTGAAGCGGGGCGAGGTCTCCTGGGCGGAGGTCGAGTCCCGGATGGCCCGGCTCGCCGCGGAGACCGAGCGGGCCCTGTCCGGCAGCCCGCTCCCGGCGGAGCCGGACCACGCGCGCGTGGCCGACTTCGTCTTCCGGGCGCGCCGGGACTCAGCCCTCCAGACGCACGCGGATCACCAGGTCGTGCAGGGCGTCGTACACACTGGGCGCGTCGGGCAGCGCTGAGCCGTCCTGCGCCTCGTCGAGCAGGACGTGCAGCCGCTCCACGTCGGCCTCCACGCGCGCGTGGGCGACCGCTGCCGTGCCGTGCTCCTGCTCGGCCTTGGCGGCGATCAGCTCGGGCAGATGGGCGGGGGCCTCGGGGACCTCGCCGAGGAGCGTGGGCAGATGGGCCTGCACCTCGCCGCTGCGCATCAGGTGGATGCCGGTGAGCAGCACCCGGAACGTGTAGAGCAGCGGCTTGAGTTCGCCGGTCTTCTCGAACAGCCGCCACTGGGTGACCGCGAACCCGCGGTAGTGGTGGGCGTGGTGGCCGGTGAGCACGCCCGGGGCGAGCGCGGCCAGCTCGCGGTGCGTGTCGCCGGTGTGCACGACGAGCGGCGACAGGAGCTGTTCCAGCACATAGCCGTTGCGGCGCAGCATCAGCCGGGCGAACTTGCGCAGGTCGTGGGTGACGAGGTCCATCTCGACGCCGTAGCGCACCCAGGTCTTCGAGCGGGTCTCCTCCGGCTCGCGCAGCCCGACCAGGTCGGCGGCGGGCAGCAGGTGGACGCCCCGCAGGTCCAGGTCGGAGTCGCGGGACGGGAAGCCGTACAGGTGCGCGCCGGAGACGGTCGCGAACAGCAGGGGGTCGGGCTGTTCCGCGACGACGGGCGCCAGGTCGAGGTCCGGATCAAGGTCGTCGATCATGGGCTCAAGCGTCCCAGAGCGCGCCCAGGGTCAGCAGGTCGCCCCCGTACTCGATCCGGTCGGCCCACTCCGTCGGCCAGGCCTCCGCGCCCAGCCGGGCGCCCGCGAAGGCCCCGGCGAGGCAGGCGATCGAGTCCGAGTCGCCGGAGGAACAGGCGGCCCGGCGCAGCGCGAGCAGCGGCTCGTCGGGGAGGAGCAGGAAGCAGAGCAGACCGGTGGCCAGGGCCTCCTCGGCGATCCAGCCGGCGCCGGTGGCCAGGCACGGGTCGTCCTCCGGCGAGGCGGTCCGCACGGCCTCCTGGAGCCGGTCGAGGATCTCCAGGCACTCGTCCCAGCCGCGCGCTATGAACGCCTCGGCGGTCACGTCCCCGCCCCGCGTCCACAGGTCGCCGAGCCAGGTCTGGTGGTAGCGGCCGCGGTTCTCGCCGGCGTACGACCGCAACTGCTCGACGAGCCCGTCCGGTTCGGCCCCCTGCGCGAGCAGGTGCACGGCGCGCGCGGTGAGGTCGGAGGCGGCCAGGGCGGTGGGGTGGCCGTGGGTGAGCGCGGCCTGCAACTGGGCGGCCCCGGCGCGCTGTTCGTCGCTCAGCCCTGGCGCGAGCCCGAGGGGCGCGACCCGCATGTTGGCCCCGCAGCCCTTGGAGTCGATCTGGCTGGCGTCCTGCCAGGCCCGGGCCTCGTCCTTCAGGAGCGCGCAGGCGCGCAGGCAGGTGTTGCCCGGCGCCCGGTTGTTGTCCGGCGACTCGTACCAGGCCACGAACTCGTCGCGCAGCGGCCGCTCCAGGTGTTCGGGCGCGAGCACCCCGCGGTCCATGGCGGTGCGCACCGCACGCCCGACGGCGAGGGTCATCTGGGTGTCGTCCGAGACGACGGCCGGCGTCGGCAGGCCCATCTCCCGCCACGGTCCGGACTTGGCGATGATCGACGGCACGTCGTTGAACTCGGTGGGGAAGCCGAGCGCGTCGCCGAGGGCGAGGCCGATCAGGGAGCCGGTGGCGGCGCGCTTGTCGCCGATGTTCGTGGTCATGCGGGGCGTCCTTCCGCGGACGGGCGGAGCAGGGGCGGGTGCAGTGCGGTGGCGGTGCCCGCGCGGTAGAGGGCGGCCGGTTTGCCGCGGCCTCCGGTCAGCCGGGCGGCCCCGGGGACGGGTTCGACGAAGCCGGGGGTGGCCAGCACCTTGCGGCGGAAGTTGGGGCGGTCCAGTGCGACGCCCCACACGGTCTCGTAGACGTGCTGCAGCTCGCCGAGCGTGAACTCGGGCGGGCAGAAGGCGGTGGCGAGGCAGCTGTACTCCAGTTTCGCGCCGACCCGTTCGTGGGCGTCGGCCAGGATCCGCTCGTGGTCGAAGGCGAGCGCTCTGCCCGGGTCGTACGGCAGCCAGCGAGCCTGGGCCGCGTCACCGCCGCCGTGCGGCTCGGGGGCGTCGGGCAGCAGCGCGGTGAAGGCGACGGAGACGACCCGCATCCTCGGGTCGCGGTCCGGCCCGCTGTAGGTCCGCAACTGCTCCAGGTGCAGTCCGGACACGTCCGACAGTCCGGTCTCCTCGGCGAGTTCACGCCGGGCCGCCGTCTCGGCCGACTCCCGCGGCAGCAGGAAGCCGCCGGGCAGCGCCCACTGTCCGGCGTACGGCTCCTGCCCGCGCTCGACGAGCAGCACGTGCAGGACACCGGCGCGGAGGGTGAGGACGGCGAGGTCGACGGTGACGGCGAAGGGTTCGAAGGCGTACTTGTCGTAGCCCTGCATGTGCCCGTCCACCCCCCTCGATGATCGACAACACTAATAGTCGAGACGACTATAAAGAGCCCGCGGGTCGTCGGGCAACCCCTCCGGAGTGCTCACTACCCAGCGCACGAGCTCTCAGTGGCCGCTGGAGCCCCGTTCACGGATACGACGACGGCCGGTCCCGGAGTGTCCGGGACCGGCCGCCAGAAGGCCGTGCACGCCCCCTCGCGGGGTTCGCGGGCCGGAGGGATCTAGAGGTCGACTTCCTTCATGAGCATCCCGACCTCGGTGTTGGACAGGCGGCGCAGCCAGCCCGACTTCTGGTCGCCGAGGGTGATCGGGCCGAAGGCGACCCGCACCAGCTTGTCGACCGGGAAGCCGGCCTCCGCCAGCATGCGCCGCACGATGTGCTTGCGGCCCTCGTGCAGGGTGACCTCGACCAGGTAGTTCTTGCCGGTCTGCTCGACGACCCGGAAGTGGTCGGCGCGCGCGTACCCGTCCTCCAGCTGGATGCCGTCCTTGAGCTTCTTGCCCAGGTCGCGCGGGATCGGGCCGACGATGTGCGCGAGGTAGGTCTTCTTCACGCCGTACTTGGGGTGGGTCAGCCGGTGCGCCAGCTCGCCGTGGTTGGTGAGCAGGATGACGCCCTCGGTCTCGGTGTCGAGCCGCCCCACGTGGAAGAGCCGGGTCTCCCGGTTGGTGACGTAGTCGCCGAGGCACTGCCGCCCGTCGGTGTCCTCCATGGTGGAGACCACACCGGCCGGCTTGTTCAGCGAGAAGAACTGGTACGACTGCGTGGCGACGGTCAGCCCGTCGACGCGCACCTCGTCCTTCTCCGGGTCGACCCGCTTGCCCTGCTCCAGGACGATCTCGCCGTTGACCTCGACCCTGGCCTGCTCGATCAGCTCCTCGCAGGCACGCCGGGAGCCGTAGCCCGCGCGGGCGAGGACCTTCTGCAGCCGCTCGCCCTCCTGCTCGGCGCCCGGGAAGGTCTTGGGGAGCTTCACGTCCGGCTTGCCCGCGTACCGCTCCCGGTTGCGCTCCTCGGCCCGTGCGTCGTACTCACGGGAGCTGGCCGGAGCCGTACGGCCGCGTCCGGTGCCCTGCCCCTGCCGGGGGCCGCCCTTGGCGCCGCCGCGCGCCGAGGCGCCGCGGCCCGACTTCGGGCCGTCCTGGGTGGCGCCGGGGCCCACGTCGTAGCGCCGCTCCTCCGGGCGCGGCTTCTTCGGCCGGCCGGCGCCCTGGTTGTCGTCACGGGAGTTGCCGGCGCCGCGGTAGTTGCCGCGCCCACCGCTGCTCCCGCCGCGGCCGCCGCTGTTGCCACCACGGCTCCCGCCGTTGTTTCCGCTGCTGTTCCTGCCGCTGCTGCTTCGCATCAAAATTTCCGTCTAGTCGTCTGCGTCCTCGGAATCCGGCGCATCGGGTGCGTCCGGATCGAACGACGGCACGCCCTCCTGGGTCTCGGCCTCGATCGCCTCCGCCTCGGGGAGGAAGGGCGCGAGCTCCGGGAGCTCGTCCAGGCCGCGCAGGCCCATCCGCTCCAGGAAGTAGTTCGTCGTCCTGTACAGGATCGCACCTGTTTCGGGTTCCGCGCCCGCCTCCTCGACCAGACCGCGCTGGAGCAGGGTGCGCATCACACCGTCGCAGTTGACTCCGCGGACGACCGAGACCCGGCTGCGGCTGACCGGCTGGCGGTACGCGACGACCGCGAGGGTCTCCAGGGCGGCCTGGGTCAGCCGGGCGGTCTGGCCCTCCAGGACCAGCCGCTCGACGGCGGGCGCGAACTCGGCGCGGGTGTAGAAACGCCAGCCGCCCGCGACGAACCGCAGCTCGAAGCCGCGGCCCTGTGCGGTGTACTCGTCGGCCAGCGCCCGCAGCGCCTTCGTGACCGTCTGCTTCGGCCGCTCCAGGAGCTTGGACAGGTGCTCGACGGTGGCGGGCTCGTCCACGACCATCAGCACCGCCTCCAGGGCCGGCTTGAGGTCGAGCTCGGCGACGGGCCGCAGCCCCGCCGGCAGCTCCGCGGTCTCCTCACTCACGCCTTCTCCTCCTTGGCCCGCTCGTCCTTGGCCCGCTCGTCCTTGGGCGGCTCGGGCGGCCGGTCGAACTCGTCGGTGACCATCGGCGAGGCCTCCGCGCCGCCACCGGTCCACCGCACGATCAGATCCCCCAGGGCGGTCTCCTGGTCGAGGGCGACGGCCTTCTCCCGGTACAGCTCCAGGAGCGCGAGGAAACGGGCCACGACGGTGAGCGTGTTGTCGGTGTCCTCGACGAGCACCCGGAAGCTGGCCTCTCCCAGCTCCCGCAGCCGCGCCACCACGATCTGGGCCTGCTCCTGCACGCTGACCAGCGGGGCGTGGATGTGGTCGATGTACACCTGCGGCTTGGGCCTGGGCTGCATCGCCTTGACCGCGAGCTTGGCGAACCCCTCGGGACCGATGCTGATGACGACCTCGGGCAGCAGCTCGGCGAGATGCGGTTCCAGACCGACCGTACGGGGCCAGCGGCGGGCCTCGTCGTCCAGGCGCCGGTTGAAGATGTCGGCGATCTGTTTGTACGCCCGGTACTGGAGCAGCCGCGCGAACAACAGGTCCCGGGCCTCCAGCAACGCCAGGTCGGCCTCGTCCTCCACCTCGGCGGCGGGCAGCAGCCGGGCGGCCTTCAGGTCGAGCAGCGTGGCGGCCACGACGAGGAACTCGGTCGTCTGGTCCAGGTCCCAGTCCGGCCCCATGGCCCGGATGTGCGCCATGAACTCGTCGGTCACCTTGGACAGCGCGACCTCGGTGACATCCAGCTTGTGCTTGGAGATCAGCTGGAGCAGGAGATCGAAGGGCCCTTCGAAGTTGGCGAGCCGGACTTTGAAGACGCCGTCGGGGACTTCGGCAGCGCCGGGTTCCTCCGCAGACGCGCCGCCGTTGCGGGCAGGCGTTCCGCTGGGCGATGGGGGTCCCCCCGCTCGAGCGGAGTCGAGAGTGGGGGAGGGTGGGCACAACGCCTCACCGGCCTCAGCCGGACCAGCGACATCAACCGACGACGGCCTCTCGTCGACCTCCGGCACCGCTTCTGGCGCCGGAGGCGAAACCCCCGGCCCCCGCCCCAGCGCACGCCTGCGCCCGGCGCCGGGGCCGGATGCGGGAACGTCGTTCGAGGTCATAGCCCCCGCAGGCTACCCCTACCGCCCGCGCAGCCGTCGGACGAGGATGCTCGCGTCCCCGCGGGACTCCAGGTCGGCGAGGACCACGGCGACCGCCTCGCGGACGATCCGGCCCCGGTCCACGGCCAGCCCGTGCTCGCCCCGGAGCACGAGACGCGCGTGCTCCAGGTCCATCAGTTCCTCGGCGGAGACGTACACGGTGATCTTCTCGTCGTGCCGCTCCCGCCCGCTGGGCCGCCGGGCGGGCGCCCTGCCCCCGCGCTTGCGGGGCTGGGCCTGGGGGTCGACGCCGGAAGCTTCCTGCGCCGCCGGCCGGCGCGGCCCGGAGGGCACCACCGTGGCCGCCGCCCCGCGGTTGCGGGACTCCCCGGCGTCGGCCGGCTCGGCCTCCGCCGCCACGTGCTCCGCGCCCTCCCCGTCGCCGCCCTGCACGGGCACCGACTGGGGCGCGTCCTCGGCGGCCTCGGCCGCCGCGGCCGCGTCGTCGTGGTGCTCCCCCACAGGAGTCGCGGGAGCCGGCACCCGGGCCTCGCCGTTGGCCGGGCGCCTGGGGGTGGACGGCTGCAGCGCCATGCCCCCGGTCGTACGGAACAGTTCGTCGGCCCCGGGCAGACTCACTCGGCGTGACACCGGGCGAGCACCTCCCTGGCGAGCTGGCGATAGGCGGCGGCACCGACGGAGTTGGAGGCGTACGTGGTGATCGGTTCGCCGGCGACCGTGGTCTCCGGGAAGCGGACCGTGCGGCCGATGACCGTGTGGTAGACGTGGTCGTCGAACGCCTCGACCACACGGGCCAGCACCTCACGGCTGTGGACCGTGCGCGAGTCGTACATCGTGGCGAGGATGCCGTCGAGCTCCAGCTCCGGGTTGAGCCGCTCCTGGACCTTCTCGATGGTCTCGGTCAGCAGGGCGACACCACGCAGCGCGAAGAACTCGCACTCCAGCGGCACGATCACCTTGTGAGCGGCCGTCAGCGCGTTGACCGTGAGCAGGCCGAGCGAGGGCTGACAGTCGATCACGATGTAGTCGTAGTCGGGCAGCAGCGGCTTCAGGGCACGCTGCAGCGTCGACTCGCGGGCCACCTCGGAGACCAGCTGGACCTCGGCGGCCGACAGGTCGATGTTGGAGGGCAGCAGGTCCATGTTGGGGACCGCGGTCTTCAGGAGGACCTCGTCGGCCGCCATGCCCCGCTCCATGAGCAGGTTGTAGACGGTGAGGTCGAGCTCCATCGGGTTGACGCCGAGACCGACCGACAGCGCGCCCTGCGGGTCGAAGTCCACGAGCAGCACCCGGCGGCCGTACTCCGCAAGCGCGGCACCCAGGTTGATGGTCGACGTGGTCTTGCCGACGCCGCCCTTCTGGTTGCACATCGCGATGATCGTCGCGGGGCCGTGACTGGTCACCGGGCCCGGGATCGGGAAGTACGGGAGCGGGCGCCCGGTCGGGCCGACGCGCTCGCGGCGCTGGCGGGCCGCGTCGGGCGCGAGCGTGGCCGCGTACTCCGGATCCGGCTCGTACTCGGCGTCGGGGTCGTAGAAGTGCCCGTCGGGCAGTTCGTCGTAGTCGGCGAATTGGCTGTGGGGCGCGCCACTTCCGTCGCCGGCCATGGCGTTCACGTGATGGCCATCCATGCTCTGGTGTGCTGTCCGCGTGGTCAGCGGAGTCCGGGCTGCTGCGAAGGTACGCACCGCGACGGAGCCGACAGCCTCGAACCCCGCGGGACCCTGGTCCCGTACCGGCATTCCTGGTTGACCACCCCCGGGAGAAAATGTCGACTCATTCACAAGTCGTCTTACCTCCTTGGTGACCAGGAAACTTCTAGACAGGTCAGCGTGGCACTATGCCGACGGTTGGCGACTCTATGGCGTGTCGGGCGTTCGCAGCAACACAATCCGCCGGACCCGGCAGGATGTGTCGGCAATGAAACATCCCTCTGTCAAGGGCGTACGGCCGTCGCACAGCAGGTTTCACCGGTGTGCGAATCGGTCGAAGGGTTACGTTCGAGGCGAGTTGACCGCAAGTCGCAAAGTGACCATACACACATCCGGCCGGACCTTGTCGGGCAAGGTCCGGCCGGATGTGCGCGCTTGACGCGGCTTGTTGACGTATCGCCTTTACGAAAAGGTGACTTGCCCGTCGGGCCGGGTCAGCCGATGAGCGTGTCGAGGTCCACGTGCTCCAGGCCGTGCGCCTCGGCGACCTCCTTGTAGACGACCTTGCCGTCATGGGTGTTGAGGCCCTTGGCGAGCGCGGCGTCGCGGCGCAGCGCCTCCGCCCAGCCGTTGTCCGCGAGCGACACGATGTACGGGAGCGTGGCGTTGGTGAGCGCGTAGGTGGAGGTGTTGGGCACCGCGCCGGGCATGTTGGCGACGCAGTAGAAGACCGACTCGTGGACCTTGAAGGTCGGCTCGGCGTGCGTGGTGGGGCGGGAGTCCTCGAAGCAGCCGCCCTGGTCGATCGCGATGTCGACAAGGACACTTCCCGGCTTCATGCGGGAGACCAGCTCGTTGGTGACGAGCTTCGGGGCCTTGGCGCCCGGGATGAGCACGGCGCCGACCACGAGGTCGGCCTCCAGGCAGGCCTTCTCCAGCTCGAAGGCGTTGGACATGACGGCCTTGACCTTGGTGCCGAAGATCCGGTCGGCCTCGCGCAGCTTGTTGATGTCGCGGTCGAGCAGGGTCACGTCGAAGCCCATGCCGATGGCGATCTGCACGGCGTTCCAGCCGGAGACGCCGCCGCCGATGACGACGGCCTTGGCGGGCAGCACGCCCGGGACACCGCCGGGCAGGACGCCCCGGCCGCCGGCGGCGCGCATCAGGTGGTAGGCGCCGACCTGCGGGGCGAGCCGGCCCGCGACCTCGGACATGGGCGCGAGCAGCGGGAGCGCGCGGCTGGGCAGCTCGACGGTCTCGTAGGCGATCGCCGTGGTGCCGGACTCCAGGAGGGCGTCCGTGCACTCCTTGGACGCGGCCAGGTGCAGGTAGGTGAAGAGGGTCTGGTCCTTGCGGAGGCGGTGGTACTCCTCCGCGATCGGCTCCTTGACCTTCAGCAGCAGGTCGGCGGTGGCCCACACCTCGTCGGCGGTGTCCAGGATCGTGGCGCCGGCGGAGACGTACTCGTCGTCCGGGATCGACGAGCCGAGGCCCGCGCCGCGCTCGACGACGACCTGGTGGCCGTGGCGCGCCAGCTCGTGCACGCCGGCCGGGGTGATGGCCACCCGGAACTCGTTGTTCTTGACCTCGCGGGGGATGCCGACCTTCACGTCGATCACGGTCCTTGGCTCAGAGGGTGTGGGGGCATAGACGCACATACCCGGCATGCGGCGGCATACCAGGAGACACCGCGGAAGAACCGGCGGCAGAGCCAGTTTAATGAAGGTGTTCCGACTGTCTAGCCTTTCATTGCATCAATCTTCGCCGGATGCACTACGGATTTCGCAGGCGTTAGCGCCGTGTTCCGGGTCGGAGTCGGGTTCCGCGTGCCCGAAGAGGTCCGGCAGCCCCTCCCCCAGCATGCGCTCGGCGGCCGAGCGGTGCAGGCTCGCGGCGGTGGAGTCGCCGAGGCGCTCCAGCGTGTCGGCGAGTCGCAGCTGGAGCGCGGCCTGCAGCCGGACGTCCTCGGCGCGGCGCGCCCACTCCACCGCCTCCTGGCAGGTGCGCAGCGACTCCTCGGGCCGTCCCGCGTACTCCTGGACCCGGGCCAGCTCGCTCAACGCCCTTGCCTGCGCGGGCACATCACCGTTCTTGCGGTGGCCGGAAACGGCCGCCCGCCACGCCCGCAGCGCCTCGCCGTACCGGCCCGCGTAGGTGTGCGCGCCGGCGATACGGCCGTAGAGCCGGGCCACCTCGGCACGCTCGCCGCGGGCCAGTCGCTCGGCCAGGGCGCGGCCGAACCAGTCGGCCGCCCGGTCGTAGTCCCCCAGCTCCTGGTAGGTGCCACCTACGGATTCCATTGCGCGACCGGTCGCGTACGGGTCATTTGCGCTGCGTCCGGCATCCAAAGCCGACCGATATCGCACCAGTGCGTCCGCCGTCCGCCCAGTCTGCGCGTCCAGGTCGCCGAGGTTCAGCAGCGCGGCGGCCTGCTCGCGGGGCAGCTCCCGGCGCCGGGCGACATCGAGGACGAGCCCGTGGATGCCGTACAGGTCGGGGGCCGCGGCCTGGGTGCCGAGGTGCGCCACCATCGCCTTGACCAACTGCGCCATCAGCCGGCGGGCCAGCGTGTCGAGCTCGCCGTCGGCGACCGCCGCGCGGGCGGCGGCCAGCAGCGCCGGGCGCCGGACGCGCAGCCAGTCGGCGGCGGCCCTGGGGGTGGGGAAGCGCAGCTCCCGGGGCAGGGCCTGGAGCTTCTCGCGGGCCTGCGGGTTGTCGGTCTCGGTGATCGCCCGGCAGGACTGCAGCAGCCGTACCGTGCGCTCCAGCATCCGGGCGCGGGCCAGCTGGAGCTCGCCGGCCCGCTCCTGGCTCTCGGCGAGCACCAGGAGCAGCGGGTGCAGGCAGCCGGGGACCTCGTACTGGGGCAGCGGGGAGGCCACCGGGTGCAGCAGGCCGAGGCGGACCAGCTCGTCCAGGGTGGTGCGGGCGGTGTCGACCGAGCAGCCGGCCAGGGCGGAGGCGGTGTGCGGGTCGATCAGGCCGGCCGGGGCCAGGCACAGGAGGCGCAGTATCCGCGCGGACTGGGCCGCCAGCTGGCCGTGCACGAACCGGAAGACCCGGGCCAGCGCGGTGCCGTCGTCCGGCTCCGCGTGCAGCCGCTTGGCGAGGTCGGAGACGGCCGCCTGGGGTCGGGCGGCGAGCCAGCCGCCGGCCAGGGCGAGCGCGGCGGGCTGCGCCTGGCACGCCTCGACCAGCGACTCGGCGGACCGGGGGTCGACGGTGATGCGGACCGAACCGGTGTGCCGGCTGAGCAGTTCCACCGCCGACTTGGTGTCGAGGCCGCCGAGGGTGCAGGGGCGGACGTCCGAGATCCCGGTGAGCGGGCCGCCGGAGACGACGACGGCCAGGCAGTCCGGGCTCTCGGGGAGCAGGACGTCGACCTCTTCGGCGCCGGGCGCGTCGTCGAGGAGGAGCAGCATCCGGCGCTGGGCGAGGGCGGTGCGCAGGGCGTGGGTGAGGTCGTCCGCGGCGGCGCCGGGCGGGGTGGGCAGCCGCAGGGCGGTGAGGAGGTCGCGGGCGGTGCGCTCGACGGGGACCGGGGTGCCGTCGGGCTCGGTGAGGCGGGCGCGCAGCACCCCGTCGGGGTAGCCGGGGGCGACCTGCCGGACGAGTTCCGCGGCGAGGGCGGTGCGGCCGGAGCCGGGTCGGCCGGCGACCAGCAGCACCCGGGCGCGGGGTGCCTTGCGGCCGGCGATGGTGTCCAGGCCCGCGCGCTCGATGTCGGCGCGCAGCTCCTTCAACTCCCTTGTACGGCCCAGGAACCGGTCGTCCGTGGCCGCGGGCGCCGAGCGCCGTACGCCGCCTGTGTCCACCGCCTGATCCGTCACGGGCCACACTCCCGTCCCACCGCACACGCAGGCCCGCCGGGGCTCCGGTTCGGGCGTTTCGGCTCAATCGCGTCGAGCCTAGTTCACGTGCGCGGACGTTCCCGGCGGAGCGCGGCGGGCGCATCGCCCGATCGGATCAGGCGATGGTCACACCGGTACCCCCGCCCTGCGGGTTCCGGACCCCGCAGGGCGGGTTCAGGCCTCGAAGGGGCGGGCCGGCCAAGGCGCGTCGGCCGGGCGCAGCGCGTCGAGCCCGTCGCCGGTGCGGGCGGCGACCAGCGACAGGACGCCCGTCACCAGACAGTTGTTGTGCACGTCGCCGGCGAGCACCAGGCGGACCAGCTCGTCGACCGGCACGCGCGCGTACTCCAGGTCGATCTCCTCGTGCTCGGTCGCGAAGCGCTCCCCCTCGGCCTCGGACAGGTCGCGGGCGAGGAAGATCCGCACCGCCTCGTCGCAGCCGCCGGGGGTGGTGTACAGGTCGGTCAGCACCCGCCAGTCCTCGGCCTTGACGTGCGCCTCCTCGTACAGCTCGCGCTGGGCGGCGTGCAGCGGGTTCTCGCCGGGGATGTCGAGCAGGCCGGCCGGGATCTCCCAGAGCTTCTGCCGGACCGGGTGCCGGTACTGGCGGATGAGCAGCACCCGGTCCGCCTCGTCGAGGGCGAGGATGGCGACCGAGCCGGGGTGGACCTGGTAGTCGCGGCGGACCACCGAGCCGTCGGGCATGACCACCTCGTCCGTGCGGACCGAGGTCTTGTTGCCCACGAAGGGGGTCTCCGTCGCGCGGATCTCCCACTCCTCGGGGGTGTCCTTGATCGTCATGCCGTGCCGCCCTTCCACGTGCCTGCCACGTGCGGAGAAGAAAACCGGGGTGCCCGCCTTCGAAGGTATGCACCCCGGCCACCGTACAACTGGTGTGTTACTTCGAATTCTCCTGCTCGACGGCGCCCTGCTGACGCGCGACCGCCGCCTTCACCAGGCCCGCGAAGAGCGGGTGCGGGCGGGTCGGGCGGGAGCGCAGCTCCGGGTGGGCCTGGGTGGCGACCAGGTAGGGGTGGACGTCGCGCGGGTACTCGACGTACTCGACGAGCTTGCCGTCCGGGGAGGTGCCGGAGAACTGGATACCGGCCTTCTTCTCCAGCTCCCCGCGGTAGGCGTTGTTGACCTCGTAGCGGTGCCGGTGCCGCTCCTCGACGTACTCCTTGCCGTCGTAGACCTCGCGCACGATGGAGCCCTCGGCCAGCTTCGCCGGGTACATGCCCAGGCGCATGGTGCCGCCCATGTCGCCCTCGCCTGCGACGATGTCCAGCTGCTCGGCCATGGTGGAGATGACCGGGTGGCCGGTGGCGGAGTCGAACTCGGTGGAGTTGGCGTCCGGGATGCCGGCCAGGTTGCGGGCGGCCTCGATCACGATGCACTGCAGGCCCAGGCAGAGGCCGAGCAGCGGGATCCGGTTCTCGCGGGCGTACTTGATCGCGCCGACCTTGCCGAGCACACCGCGGTCGCCGAAGCCGCCGGGGATGCAGATGCCGTCGACGTCGGCGAGCTGGGCCGCCGCGCCCGCCGGGGTACGGCAGTCGTCCGACGTCACCCACTTGATCTTCACGCGGGCCTTGTTGGCGAAGCCGCCGGCCCGCAGCGCCTCGGTGACCGAGAGGTAGGCGTCGGGCAGGTCGATGTACTTGCCGACCAGCGCGAGGGTGATCTCGTGGTCGGGGTTGTGGACGCGGTCGAGCAGGTCGTCCCAGGTCCGCCAGTCCACATCGCGGAACGGCAGGTCCAGCTTGCGGACGACGTAGGCGTCAAGGCCCTCGCCGTGCACGGTCTTCGGGATGTCGTAGATCGAACGGGCGTCCGGGCAGGCCACGACCGCGGCCTCGTCCACGTCGCACATCAGCGAGATCTTGCGCTTGATGGCGGTGGGCACCTCGCGGTCGCAGCGCAGCACGATCGCGTCCGGCTGGATACCGATGTTCCGCAGGGCGGCCACCGAGTGCTGGGTGGGCTTGGTCTTCAGCTCGCCGGACGGGCCGATGTACGGCAGGAGCGAGATGTGCACCACGAAGACGTTGTCCCGGCCGACCTCGTGCCGGACCTGGCGGACGGTCTCCAGGAACGGCAGCGACTCGATGTCGCCGACCGTGCCGCCGACCTCGGTGATGACCACGTCGACCTCGTCGGTGGCCATGCGGCGGATGCGGTGCTTGATCTCGTTGGTGATGTGCGGGATGACCTGGACCGTGTCGCCCAGGTACTCGCCGCGCCGCTCCTTGGCGATCACCGTCGAGTAGACCTGACCCGTGGTGACGTTGGCGGAGCCGTCCAGGTCGCGGTCAAGGAAACGCTCGTAGTGGCCGATGTCCAGGTCGGTCTCGGCACCGTCGTTGGTGACGAACACCTCACCGTGCTGGAAGGGGTTCATCGTGCCCGGGTCGACGTTCAGGTACGGGTCGAGCTTCTGCATCACGACGCGCAGGCCCCGGGCCTTGAGCAGCATGCCCAGGCTGGAGGCCGTCAGGCCCTTGCCGAGCGAGGAGGCGACACCCCCGGTGACGAAGATGTGCTTGGTCGTCGTGGCTGCGCTGTTCTTAAAAGCATGCGGCGGCATGGCCAAGAGGGGGCTCCCGTGGTCGCGGTCTGTCGTGCGGTACGGCTCCCGTCCTGGAGTTTCCGGGGTGGTGCCGTCGCTGCGGTTCGGGGGTTTCGTGCCCACCGGTCCACGGGCTACCAGGGTATCAGCGCCGCGGAGAGATGGCTTCCGGCCACGCTCCGTACACACGTCGGCACGGACATGGGGCCTGCCTTACCCGCTTTTCACCCAGGGCTCACCCGTTCGGCCCACACGGGTTGCCCGGAGCGGCACGCAGATCATCTACGTGCGTCGTATCCTGCTCGGACACTCGCTGCCGAGCCCGGCCGGAATACACGGCACACCCCCGCCCGTACCTCCCGGAACAACGAGAGCTTGGCAGTTCGTTGAGCTGTGACTGTCGTTTTGCCTCAGGGCAGGGCGGGCTGCTTTGCTTCACCGCTCAACGACGTACAACAACAACCCCCCTTGACCGCACTAGCGACAGCCCCCTTCTGCCTGGGGGGTGACGTGGCCGTTCGACTGGAGTTGCACGTGGCCGGGCGCATCGAAGACTACGCACTCATCGGAGACATGCAGACCGCTGCCCTGGTCTGCCGGGACGGCACAGTCGACTGGCTGTGCCTGCCCCGCTTCGACTCGCATGCCATCTTCGCCGGTCTGCTCGGCACCGAGGAACACGGCTTCTGGCGGCTCGGCCCGGCGCACGCGGCCGACTCCGAGCCGCCGACCGCGGCGCGCCGCACCTACCGGGGCGACTCGCTGATCCTGGAGTCCGAGTGGGACACCCCGCGCGGCACGGTCCGGGTCACCGACTTCATGCCCCCGCGTGACGGCGCGCCCCAGCTGATCCGCATCGTCGAGGGCGTCACCGGCCGGGTGCCGATGCGCTCGGTGCTGCGCATGCGGTTCTCCTACGGCCGGGTCGTCCCCTGGGTGCACAAGCACGACGGCCGTACGGTCGCCGTCGCGGGACCCGACTCGGTGTGGTTCGACACGGAGGCCGAGACCTACGGCAAGGCGCTGACCACGTACGCGGACTTCACGGTGGCCCCGGGCGACCGGATCGCGTTCACGATCTCCTGGGAGCCTTCGCACAAGCAGCCGCCCGCGCTGCCGGAGCCGGAGCAGTCCCTGCAGGCGACCGAGGACTTCTGGCGGGAGTGGGTCGAGCACTGCACGTACCACGGCCCGTACCGCGAGGCCGTGGTCCGCTCGCTGATCACCCTCAAGGCCCTCACCTACGCCCCCACGGGCGGCATCGTCGCCGCGCCGACCACCTCGCTGCCGGAGGACATCGGCGGCGTCCGCAACTGGGACTACCGCTACACCTGGCTCCGCGACGCGGCCATCACCCTGTCCTCCCTGCTGCGCACCGGCTACCGCGAGGAGGCCCGCGCCTGGCGCGAGTGGCTGCTGCGCGCGGTCGCCGGCGACCCCGAGAACCTGCAGATCATGTACGGCATCGCGGGCGAGCGGGAGCTGGGCGAGGCCGAGCTGGACTGGCTGCCCGGCTACGAGAACTCGGCGCCGGTCCGGGTCGGCAACGGCGCCGCCCACCAGCTCCAGCTCGACGTCTACGGCGAGGTCACCGAGGCCCTGCACCTGGCCCACATGACCGGCCTCGCCCGCAACGACTACGCCTCCCTCCTCCAGCTCAAGCTCATCCGCTACCTGGAGGACCACTGGGACGAGCCGGACGAGGGCATCTGGGAGGTCCGCGGCCCGCGCCGGCACTTCGTGCACTCCAAGGTGATGGCCTGGGTCGCCGTCGACCGCACCATCAAGCTGATCGAGTCCGGGGACGCGGACGGCCCGCTGGAGCGCTGGAAGGAGCTGCGCGACGACATCCACCGGGACGTCTGCGAGCGCGGCTACGACAAGGAGCGCAACACCTTCACGCAGTCCTACGGCTCGCAGGAGCTGGACGCGTCGCTGCTGCTGATCCCCCAGATGGGCTTCCTGCCCCCGGACGACAAGCGGGTCATCGGCACCATCGAGGCGATCCAGCGGGAGCTGTCCACCTCGGACGGCTTCATCCTGCGCTACCCGACCTCGGGCGGCGAGGAGGGCGTGGACGGCCTGCCGGGCGACGAGGGTGCCTTCCTGGCCTGCTCGTTCTGGATGGCCGACGACCTCGCGATGATCGGGCGCGTCGACGAGGCCCGCAAGCTGTTCGAGAAGCTGCTCGCGCTCCGCAACGACCTCGGCCTGCTGGCGGAGGAGTGGGATCCGCGGCTGAAGCGGCAGGTGGGGAACTTCCCGCAGGCGTTCAGTCACGTGCCGCTGATCGACACGGCGCTTCGCCTCACGGCTTCCGGGGCGTACGGGGGATAGCCGCCGGGGACGGGCGGACGTCACCGGCCGCGGGCGAGGTGCCGCGGAGGCGTTCGCCCAGGTAGCGTCCGCTCCATGGACAGCGGTAGGAGCAGTGGACCCGACACCCAGGGCGCCGGGATCACCGTGCAGCGGGCACTGGAGCTGCCCGGGCTGCGCAGCGGGCTGCCGGAGATCCTGGCGGGCGCCGACCGGCTGAGCCGCACCGTGCGCTGGGTGCACGCGGGCGAGGTGCCGAACATCGCCTCGCTGCTGAAGGGCGGCGAACTGCTGCTGACCACCGGCTACGGCCTGGGCACCCGCCCCGCCGAGCAGCGGGCGTTCGTGCGCACGCTCGCCGAGCGGGGCATCGCCGCCTTGGTGGTGGAGCTGGGCGCCCGTTTCTCCCAGCTGCCCGCCACCCTCGTCGACACCGCCCGGGCGACCGGGCTGCCGCTGGTGGTGCTGCACCGCGAGGTGCCGTTCGTGACGGTGACGGAGGAGATCCACACCGAGATCGTCAACCACCACTACACCCTCCTCCAGCGCGCCGAGGAGGTGCACCGCCGCTGCACCGAGGCCCTGCTGGGCGGCGGCGGGGTGCCCCAGGTGCTGGCCATCCTGGCCGACTTCGCCGGCAACCCGGTCTTCCTGGAGACCGCGGACGGCCAGCTCCTGTACGCCGCCGGAGCGGGCCCCGAGGGTGCCGATCCGCTCCAGGTGTGGGAGGGGCTGCGCGGCCAGCGCAAGGACACGCGGCCGTCGGCCGGGGCGGTGCTGGTGGACGTGCCGGGCGGCGGGCCCGGGGCGGGATCGGTGCGGGCCCGGCTGGTCCTGCTGCCCGTACGCGGCCCGCTCGCGCCCGTGCACCGCATCGCCGCCGAACGCGCCGCCGGCATCCTGGCCGTCGTCCTGATGCAGGCCCGTCAGGAGGAGGAGCTGGCGGCCCGCGGGCGCGGCGACTTCCTCACCGACCTCGCCGAGGGCCGCATCACCGCCGAGGACGCCCCGGCCCAGGCCCGGGTCCTCGGCTTCAAGCCCGGCGGCAGCCCGCTGCTGCCGGTGGTCATGCGGGTCGGCGACTCCCTGTCCCCCGGCGGCGGCTGGGCCGTGCTGGCCCGCGCGGTGGGCGAGGAACTGGCCGCCGTGGGCGTGCCCGTCCTGCTGGGCGTACGACCGGTCGAGGGCCGCGTCCCGCTGCTCCTGGGCCTGCGCTCGGAGGCGGAGCGGACGACGGTCGCGGACCGGGTCGCGGCGGCGCTCAGGGCGGGGGTGGAACGGGCCGGGATGCAGCGCCCCGGAGCCGCTCCCCCGGTCGTGGTGGTCGGCGCGGCCGGCGGCTGGGCGGCGGCCTCGGCGGGTCTGCGGCACGCGGCCGAGACCGCGACGGCCGCCCAGGGCCTCTCCGACCGGCCCTGGTACGACGCCCGCCGCCTCGACATCGACCTCCTGCTGTGGCGGCTGCGCGACCATCCCGACCTGGCGGCCTTCGTCGACCGCGCGATCGGCCCGCTGCGCGACCACGACCGCCGTTCCAGGCCACCGCTGCTGCCGACGCTGGAGACCTACCTGGCGCACGCGGGCCGCAAGGCGGAGACGGCCCGGGAACTCCACCTCAACCGGCAGACCCTCTACAACCGCCTCGCCCGCATCGGGGAGTTGCTGGGCACGGACCTCGACGACCCGCAGGTGGTCATGGCGTTGAGCCTGGCGCTGCGGGCCCGCCGGCACGTGCCCTAGGCCCCAGGGCGCCCGACGGGGCTACGGCAGCGGCCGGGGCTGCGTCAACTCGTCGTACACGCTGAGCACTTGGGCCACGGTCTCGTCCTCCGTGGGCCAGCTCGCCGCCTGCCGGGAACCCCGCTCGCGCAGCTCCGCACAGCGCTCGGGATCGTCCAGCAGGCGTACGACGGCTGCGGCGAGGGCCCGTGCGTCGCCGTACGCCACCAGCTCGGCCGCGTCCCCCACCAGGTCGGGGACACCGCCGACGGCGGTCGCGACGAGCGGCACGCGCGCGTGCAGGGCCTCCTGGGCGAGGACCGAACGGGACTCCCAACTGCTGGGCAGCAGCGCCAGATCGGCGGCGGCGAGCAGCTCGGTGACGTCGTCGCGGCGCCCGATCAGCCGCACCGGCAGCTCCTCGTCCTCGATCCGCCGCTGCAACGCCGGGCGCAGCGGCCCCTCGCCGGCGATGACGAGGAGCGGTACAGGGTCGAGCCGGCACCAGGCACGCGCCGCGTCCAGCAGGTGGTCGTAGCCGCGGTGCCGGTCGAGGGAGCCGACGGCGATGAGCAACGGCCTTCCCATGGCGCCGAGTTCGGCGCGCACCTTGGGCCGCAGCAGCTCCGTCTCGTCCTGGTCCGCGGGCCGCTGCGGGCCGGGCAGCGCCACCGCGGCGAGCCGGGCGTCCCGGGCGCCGGTACGCCGGGCCCGGTCCACCAGGTCGGAGGTGGTACCGAGCACCACGGCGGCGGCCCGCACCACCCGCCGCTCCAGCATCCGCAGCAGATGCGCCCGGGCGCCCTCGGCGTGCGCCCGGTTGTGCCAGGTGACGACGAGCGGGGTGGTGCGGCCGCTCAGCGCCAGGGCCGCGCGGAAGGAGGCGTGCAGGCCGTGGGCGTGCACCAGGTCGGCGTCCGTGCAGGCCGCGCGGAGCGCCGCCACCGACCCCGGGTCACTGCTGCGCGGCACGTGCACGTGGTCGGCGCCGACGTCCGAGAAGCCGTAGGCGTGATCGGCCTCGACGGGGGCGCACACCGTGACCCGCACGCCCCGTGCGACGAGGCCGGCGGCCAGCGAACGCACGTGCACACTGCTGCCGGCGTTGCCACCGCCCAGCACCTGCACGGTGCGCAGCGGCGACTGACCGTGCGGTGCGTTGCTGCTCACGGGGCTCACGCGGCCGGGACTCCTGGTTCGGCGTGGGGCGGTCACGGGGGAACGTACAGAAGGTACCGGGGCCGAGGGCATCACCGCGCGCGCCTCCCCCGGACACCGCGTCCCCCTCAAGGATGCCAGCACACAACGGTGTTCCGGGTATTCCGAGAAGGCACATACCGAGGCGGGCCGGGGCAATGCGCCGGACCGTATCACCCGGGAGGGTGACGAAAACGCCGCCGGGGACGAAGGAGCGGGAGCGCGGCCGACGGCTTCCGGCCTGCCGGGCGAACGACGGCGGGGCGGGGGAACGGCCGCGGGGCGGGTGGCGCCCCGCCGCCCGCCCCCTCGGTCAGCGACGGGTCAGCGGTCCGCCCGTGCCGTCGCCAGCAGTTCCTCGGCGTGGGCGCGCGCCGTCTCCGAGTCCTCCTGGCCGGCCAGCATGCGGGACAGCTCCCGCACCCGCTCCTCGCCCTCCAGGACCTTCACGCCGGACCGGGTGACCGTGCCGTCGTTGGTCTTCTCGACCAGCAGCTGGCGGTCGGCGAAGGCGGCGACCTGGGGAAGATGGGTGACGACGACCACCTGCGCGGACTTGGCGAGCTTGGCCAGCCGTCGTCCGATCTCCACCGCCGCCTTGCCGCCCACGCCGGCGTCGACCTCGTCGAAGAGGTACGTCGGGACCGGGTCGGTGCCCGCGAAGACGACCTCCACGGCGAGCATCACGCGGGACAGCTCACCGCCGGACGCGCCCTTGGCGATGGGGCGGGGCGGGGCGCCCGGGTGCGGGGCGAGGAGCAGTTCGACCTCGTCCGCGCCCGCCGGGCCGTAGGCCACGGCCCGGCCGCCGACCTCCACGCCCTCCGGGTCCTCGGTCTGCCGGATGGCGAAGGACACGCGCGCGTGGGGCATCGCGAGCGAGCCCAGTTCGGCGGTGACGGCGGCGGCGAAGCGTTCGGCCGCCTCCGTGCGCGCGTCGGTCAAGGCCTGGGCGAGACCGCCCAGTTCCGTCCGCAGGGCGTCCCGCTCGGCGGTCAGCTCGTCGATCCGCCCGTCGTCGCCGTCGAGTTCGGTGAGCCGCGCGGCGCCCTGCTCGGCCCAGGCCAGCACGGCGTCGATGCCGTCGCCGTACTGGCCGTACTTGCGGGTGAGCGCGGTGAGCGCGGCACGCCGCTCCTCCACGGCCGCGAGCCGCAGCGGGTCGGCGTCCAGGTCGTCGGCGTACCCGGCCAGTTCGCCCGCCACGTCGCCCAGCAGGATCCCGACCTCGCCGATCCGGTCGGCGAGCACGGCGAGCGCCGGGTCGTGCGACCGTACGGCCTCCAGGGCCCGGTGGGCGCCGGCGACGAGGGTGGCCGCGTCGATGCCCTCGGGGTCCTCGGGGTTGCCCGCGAGCGCGGAGTGCGCGGCGGTCGCGGCGGACGACAGCGCCTCGGCGTGCCCGAGCCGCTCCGCCTCCTCGGCGAGCTCGACGTCCTCGCCCGCCCTCGGCTCCACCGCCGCGATCTCGTCGAGCCCGTAGCGCAGCATGTCGGCCTCCTGGGCCCGCTCACGCGCGCGCGTGACGATCTCCTCCAGCTCGACGGCCACGGCCCGCAGCCGCCGGTAGGCCTCGCCGTACTTGGCGAGCGGCACGACGACCCCGTCGCCCGCGTACCGGTCGAGGGCCTGCCGCTGCCGGGACAGCTTCAGCAGCCCCTGCTGGTCGGTCTGCCCGTGCACGGCCACCAGGTCGTCCGCGAGGTCGGCGAGCAGCCCCACGGGCACGCTCCGCCCGCCCAGGTGCGCCCGCGAGCGCCCCTCGGCGGAAACGGTACGGCTGATCAGCAGCGCGCCGTCGTCCAGCTCGGCGCCGGCCTCCTCGGCCCGTACGGCCGCCGAGGCTCCGGCGGGCACGGTGACCCGTCCCTCGACGACCGCCTTCTCGGACCCGATCCGCACGAGCGCGGGATCGGCCCGTCCGCCGAGCAGCAGCCCCAGGCTGGTGACCACCATGGTCTTGCCCGCACCGGTCTCACCGGTGACGGCGGTGAACCCCGGCGACAACTCGACGACGGCGTCGTCGATGACCCCGAGTGACCGTATCCGCATTTCTTCCAGCACGGGGAAGACCTTACGAGGTAGGGCGGGAGAAGCGCGAGGCACCCTGTCACCCGGGCGGGTGGAGGTGCCCCCGAAGGGGCGCGGGGCCGTATCGATGTGCGGCTGCCGCCGCGCGGGCGCGACCGGCCGTCTCGCCACCCCGGCGAGTGGACCCACCCAGGGGCGCGGGGAACCGCGCGACAAGCCACGAACCACCCGCAGCCGCCGAAGCTCCCCGGCCCCCCACGAACCGCTAGTGCGGCGCCCCCCGCCATCCGGAGACCGGCAACGCGAACTTGGCGACCAGCCGGTCCGTGAACGACGCGTGATGCAGGCGCGCCAGCCGCACCGGCACCGCCCCGCGTCGCACCTCGACCCGCGCCCCCGGCGGCAACTCCACCGTCCGGCGCCCGTCGCACCACAGCACGCCCGGCTGGATGTGCGGCAGCACCTCCACCGCCAGCACCGAGTCCGGCGACGTCACCAACGGCTTCGCGAACAGCGCGTGCGCGGAGATCGGCACCATCAGCAGCGCCTCCACCTCCGGCCACACCACCGGCCCGCCGGCGGAGAACGCGTAGGCGGTCGACCCGGTCGGCGTCGACAGCACGATGCCGTCGCAGCCGAACCCGGTCACCGGCCGCCCGTCGATCTCCAGCACCACTTCGAGGAGCTTCTCGGCGCCCGCCTTCTGCACGGCCGCCTCGTTCAGCGCCCAGTCGGTGTGCACGATGTCCCCGTTGCGGTGCACGACGACGTCGACGGTCATCCGCTCCTCGACCTCGTACGCCCGGCTCACCACCCGGTCGACGACCTTGTCCAGGTCGTCCCGCTCGGCCTCCGCGAGGAAGCCGACGCTGCCGAGGTTGACGCCGAGCATCGGTACCCCGGAGGCGCGGGCGAACTCGGCGCCGCGCAGCAGCGTCCCGTCACCGCCGAGGACGATCAGCAGCTCGCAGCCGTCGAGGCTGTGCGGCGAGGCCTCCTCGACGAGTTCGACCTCGTCGGGCAGCGGCAGGTCCGCGGCCTCGAAATCCAGGACCCGTACGCCGACGCCGGCCGCCAGCAGCCCCTTCACCACGAGCTCCGCGCTGCGGATCGCAGCGGGCCGCCCGGTGTGGGCCAGCAGGAAAACAGTACGAGCTCGGTTCTGTGTCAACGCGGCCCCTCCGCCACTGCACGGTCAACGTCGGCCGGATCCAACTCGGGTGCGCCGGCCCGCAGCCACAGAAAGTACTCGACGTTGCCGGACGGCCCGGGCAGCGGACTGGCGGTGACACCGTTCACCCCGAGCCCCAGCTCCCACGCCTTCTCGGCAACCCCCCGCACGGCCTCCGCCCGCAGCTGCGGACTCCGTACGACTCCTCCGCTGCCCAGCCTCTCCTTGCCCACCTCGAACTGCGGCTTGACCATCATCACCAGGTCGGCGTCCGGCTTCACACACCGCGCAAGGGCCGGCAGCACCAGCCCGAGCGGGATGAAGGACAGATCACCCACGACAAGATCCACAGGCTCCCCATCGATCGCTTCAAGCGTCAACTCGCGTACGTTCGTACGGTCCTTGACGGTGACGCGTTCATCGCTCTGCAGAGACCACGCGAGTTGGCCGTATCCGACGTCCACCGCGACGACGTGCGCGGCCCCCGCGCGCAGCAGCACATCGGTGAAGCCGCCGGTGGACGCACCGGCGTCCAGCGCCCGCCGCCCCTCGACCACCAGGCCCTGCGGGACGAACGCCGCCAGCGCGCCGGCGAGCTTGTGGCCGCCCCGGGACACGTACTCGGGATCGCTGTCGTCGGACTGGACGACGATGGCGGCGGCGGTCTCCACCTGGGTGGCCGGCTTGGTCGCGACGGCCTTGCCGACGGTGACCCGCCCGGCGGCGATCAGCTGGCTGGCGTGCTCGCGCGAGCGCGCCAGCTTCCGGCGGACCAGCTCCGCGTCCAGACGGCGACGTGCGACTCCTGCCACGGTGGGTTCAGCTCCTGCTCTGGTGGTACGACGGTGCGGGCGGCCGGCTGGCGCCCGGCGGTGCCGGTGCCGGGGGGCCCGAAGGTCCCGGGGGTCCGGGGCGGGTGTCGAGCGCGGTCAGCGCGTCGCGCAGCCCCCGGTGTACATCCTCGTACACCTCCAGGTGGCCGTCCGTGGCGAGGTGGTCGGCGTCGGCCAGCCGGTCGAGCTGCGCGTCGACCTCGGCGTCGCCGGTGGGGGTGCGAGGGACGTTCAGCGGGGCGGGCGCGGCGGCGTCGTACTCGGGTTCGACGGCGGCCACTTCCTCGGCCCCCGGCACCGGGGCCGCCACCAGGCCTTCGGGCGCAGAGTCGGTCATGCCCCGACGCTACATCGAAGCCCTGGGGTACCGTCGATCGCGATGGCCACGATCGAGGAGTGCCGCGCCGCACTCGACAAGCTCTCGCACAGCATGGGCGGCGCCGAGGGCGACGTCCGCGCGGCCGCCGCCATGGACCGCACGGTGAGCTGCCACATCACCGACCTGGACGTCACCTTCGCCGGCCGGCTCACCGGCGGCCGGATCGACGTCGAGGAGACGTTCCCCGGGCCGCCGCGCGAGAAGGCGCAGATCGGGCTCGCCATGGCCGGCGACGACCTGGTGGCCCTGGTCGACGGCGAGCTGAACTTCGCCGGCGCCTGGGGTTCGGGCCGGGTGAAGCTGGAGGCGAACCTGCTGGACCTGTTCCGGCTCAGGAAGCTGCTGTGACCCGCGCCTTGCGGGCCGCCGGCACCACCAGCGGGGTCCCCGTCTCCGGGTCGTCGATGATCTGACAGCGCAGCCCGAACACCTCCTCGACCAGCTCGGCGGTGACGATGTCGTTCGGGGCGCCCTCGGCGACGACCCGGCCGTCCCTGAGCGCGATGAGGTGGGTGGCGTAGCGGGCCGCGTGGTTGAGGTCGTGCAGCACGGCGACCAGCGTCCGGCCCTGCTCCTCGTGGAGTTCGGCGCACAGGTCGAGGACGTCGATCTGGTGCTGGATGTCCAGGTAGGTGGTCGGCTCGTCGAGGAGCAGCAGCGGGGTCTGCTGGGCGAGCGCCATGGCGATCCAGACGCGCTGGCGCTGGCCTCCGGAGAGTTCGTCGACGTACCGGTCGGCGAGCTCGGCGACCCCGGTCTGCGCCATGGACTCCTGGACGACCCTCTCGTCCTCGGCGGACCACTGGCGCAGGATGCCCTGGTGCGGGTACCGGCCGCGGCCGACCAGGTCGCCGACGGTGATGCCGTCGGGTGCGACGGAGGACTGCGGGAGCAGGCCGAGGGTGCGGGCGACCTTCTTCGCGGGCATCGACTGGATGACCTGGCCGTCGAGCAGCACCCGGCCCCGGCTCGGCCTGAGCATCCGGGAGAGCGCGCGCAGGAGCGTCGACTTGCCGCAGGCGTTGGGGCCGACGATCACCGTGAAGGAGCTGTCGGGGATCTCCACCGACAGCTGCTCGGCGATGACGCGCTGGTCGTAGGCGAGGGTGACGTTCTCGGCGGACAGGCGGTTCACGGTGCTCCTAGGGTTGTTCGTCTCGCCGGCAGGGATCGCGCTCATATCCGGCCCGCCTTCCGCTCGGTGACGAGCAGCCACAGCAGATAGACACCGCCGAGGACGCCGGTGACCACGCCCACGGGCAGCTGGTCGGAGCCGAAGGCGCGCTGCGAGGCCCAGTCGGCGGTGACCAGGAGGGTGGCGCCCATGCAGAGGGAGGGCAGCAGGTTGGGGCCGGGCGAACGGGTGAGGCGACGGGCCAGCTGGGGCGCGGTGAGCGCCACGAAGCTGACGGGGCCCGCGGCGGCGGTGGCGGCCGCGGTCAGCAGGACGGCGGCCACCATCAGCAGCATCCGGACCCGCTCGACCCGTACCCCGAGGGCGTTCGACACGTCGTCGCCCATCTCCATCATCCGCAGGCCCCGCGCGTTGGCGAGGACCAGCGGGACGAGCACGGCGCACAGCGCGAGCAGCGGCCAGACCTGGCTCCAGTCACGGCCGTCGAGGGAGCCGGTCATCCAGACGACCGCGCGGGCCGCGTCCACCAGGTCGGCCTTGGTGAGCAGATAGCCGTTGACGGCGGTGACGATCGCGGAGACGCCGATACCGACCAGGACCAGCCGATAACCGTGCACGCCCTGCTTCCAGGCGAGCAGATAGATGGCGAGACCGGTCAGCAGGCCGCCGATCAGGGCGCCGACGGTGACCTGGGTGGCGCTCCCGGACATCAGCACGATCACGACGAGCGCACCGGACGTGGCGCCCTGGGAGAGGCCCAGGACGTCCGGGCTGCCCAGCGGGTTGCGGGAGATCGCCTGGAACAGCGCGCCGCCGAGGCCCAGCGAGGCACCGACCAGCAGACCGACCAGGACCCTGGGCAGCCGCAGGTCGTTGACGATGAACTCCTGTCCGGCGGTGCCGTTCCCGAACAGGGTCTTCACCACGTCACCGAAGGAGATCGGGAAGTCGCCGGTGCCGATCAGCACGACGCTCGCCGCGGACGCGGCCAGCAGCAGCGCGGCCACGACGGCCAGCGCGCGCAGGTCCGCCCGCACGGAGAGCCCGCCGGGGGTGCGCAGAGTACGCGTGTTCCTCACAGCTGGGCCGTCCTCCGCCGTCGTACGAGAAGAATGAAGACCGGACCGCCGATGACCGCGGTGACGATGCCGACCTGGAGCTCCGCGGGGCGCGCGACGACCCGCCCGACGACGTCGGCGCCGAGCAGCAGCACGGGCGACAGGACTGTCGCGTACGGCAGGATCCAGCGCAGGTCGGGGCCGGTGAACGAGCGCACGACGTGCGGGACCATCAGGCCGACGAAGGCGATGGGGCCGCAGGCGGCGGTGGCCGCGCCGCACAGGACGGTGGCGGCGAGCATGGCGAGGGCCCGGGTGCGGCCCAGGTTGGCGCCGAGGGCACGGGCGGTGTCGTCGCCCATCGCCACCGCGTTCAGCGGCCGGGCCAGGCCCAGGGCGAGCAGGCTGCCGGCCGCGAGGAACGGCAGCACCTGAAGGATCGTCGAGTTGTTCGCCGAGGCCAGCGAACCCACCGTCCAGAAGCGCAGCTTGTTCAGCGCCGCGTCGTCCGTGATCATCACGGCCTGGAGGTAGCCGTAGAGCGCGGCGCTGATCGCCGTGCCGGCGAGTGCCAGCCGGACCGGCGTGGCACCCCGGCTGCCGCCCAGGAACCACACCAGTCCGCCCACCACGGCCGCCCCGAGGAACGCGAACCACACATAGCCGCTGAGGGTGCTGACGCCGAAGTAGGTGATGGCGGTGACCACCGCGGCCGACGCGCCCGCGTTGATGCCGAGCAGTCCGGGATCGGCGAGCGGGTTGCGGGTGAGCGCCTGGAGCACCGCCCCGGACAGGCCGAGGGCGGCACCGGCCAGCAGGCCGAGGACGGTCCGCGACAGCCGCGTGTCGACGACGACGTCGCCGTACGTACCCGTGTCGTGGAACAGGCCGTGCCAGACCTGGTCCAGGGGCAGTTGTTTCGCCCCGATCGCGATGCTCGCCAAGGCGACGAGCAACAGGATCACGACGGAGACGAGGAGCCCGAAGGCCCGGATCGCCCGACGGGTCGGGGGCGCGGGGGCTGCGCCCGCGCGCTGTTCGGGGGGACTGTCGACCAACACGAGGTTAGGTTAGCCTACCCTCGCATTGCGTCTCGATGCCGTGTCCCCGTGAGCCCCGGCGCCCATGCGGACAGGTCCCCGTCCGGTGCGGGGGCCTCAGAGCCCCAGCCGCGCCAGCGACTTGCCTCCGTCCAGCTCACAGGCGCCCTCCCCGGCCGCCGTCCAGGCCGCCGCGCACAGCGCCCGCAGCCCGTCGAGCGCCCCGCCGTCGCCCGCCAGCTCCAGCCGGTCGGCACCCGCCGTCGCCGTCCAGCCACCGCACCGGAAGCCGCCGCCGTCCGCCGTGACCTCCGGCTGCCCGGTGAGCAGCCCGCGCAGATCGGCGTCGACATAGGTCGGCCGGTGCTGCGGCGGCGCGGCGAGCAGCTGCCGTCCGTCGGTGACCCCGGTCAGCACGAGCAGCGAGTCCACCCCGCCGTTGAACGCGCCCTCGATGTCGGTGTCCAGCCGGTCCCCGACCACCAACGGCCGCTCCGCGCCCGTCCGCAGGATCGTCTCCCGGTGCATCGGCGGCAGCGGCTTGCCCGCCACCTGCGGCTCGGCACCCGTCGCGATCCGCACCACCGCCACCGCCGCGCCGTTGCCCGGCGCGATCCCGCGCCCGCTCGGGATCGTCAGATCGGTGTTGGACGCGAACCAGGGCACCCCGCGCGCGACGGCGTACGACGCCTCGGCGAACCGCCCCCAGGTCAGATCCGGGCCGCCGTACCCCTGCACCACGGCCGCCGGATCGTCGTCGGCGGACTCCACCGGCTCGAGACCCCGCTCCCGCAGCGCGACCCGCAGCCCCTCCCCGCCGATCACCAGCACCCGCGCCCCGGCCGGCACCTGCTCGCTGATCAGCCGCGCGACCGCCTGCGCCGAGGTGATGACCTCGTCGGGCCCCGTCGGGATGCCCAGCTCGCTGAGATGGTCGGCCACCGCGTCCGGCGTCCGCAGCGCGTTGTTGGTGACGTACGCCAGACGCATGCCGCCCGCGCGGGCGACCTCCAGCGACTCCACAGCGTGCGCGATCGCACTGCCGCCCGCGTACACCACCCCGTCCAGATCCAGCAGCGCCGTGTCGTACGCCGTGCTCAGGGCCTGTCCACTGCCCTCGGGACCAGTCCTGACGCCCTGGCTCATCCCCATCGCTCCTCGTCACTCCTCGTCACTCTTCGTCCGTCCGCGTTTCACCGTCGATCATCCCGCACGCCACTGACACACGTACGATGCCGGGATGAACACTGCAGGTCACTCGGAAGCAACGGAGCGCCGAGGCCTGGAACTCACCCCGTTCCGAGGCCTTCGCTACGACCCGGACCGGGTCGGCAGTTTGGCCGCCGTCACCTCCCCGCCGTACGACGTCGTCGTACGCCCCGACGGCGTGCACCATCTCCAGTCCGCCGACCCGCACAACATCGTCCGCCTCATCCTCCCCCAGGCCGGTACCCCCAGCGCCGGTACCGAACAGGCGGCCGACACCCTGCACCGCTGGCAGGCCGAGGGCATCCTCGCCACGGATCCCGTACCGGGCCTGTACGTCTACGAACAGCACGACGGAAACGGCCTGCTCCAGCGCGGTGTCATCGGCGCCCTACGGGTCTCGGAACCGTCCGAGGGCGTGGTCCTGCCGCACGAGGAGGTCATGCCCCCGGTGGTCGCCGACCGCGCGGCCCTGATGCGGGCCACCTCGGCGAACCTCGAACCCCTCCTGCTCACCTACCGGGGCAACGGCGCGGCCGCGGAGGTCATCGACACGGTGGCCGACCGCACCCCGCTCCTCGCCACCACCACGGAGGACGGCTTCCACCACCGCCTCTGGTCGATCACCGACCCCGCGGAGGTCTCCCTCGTCCAGGCCGACCTGGCCCACCGCCAGGCCCTGATCGCCGACGGTCACCACCGCTGGGCGACCTACCTGCGTCTACGCGCGGAGCATCCCTCTCCCAGCCCCTGGGACTACGGCCTGGTCCTCCTCGTCGACACCGCCCGCTACCCGCTGCGCGTCCGCGCCATCCACCGCCTGCTGCACGGCCTGCCGGTGGCGGAGGCCCTGGAGCACGTCAAGGGCCTGTTCCGGGTACGACGGCTCGACGTCCCCCTGCCGGCGGCCCAGGAGGCGCTGGCCGACGCGGCCTGCGCCGGCAACGCGTTCCTGCTGGCCGGCGACGGCGTCTTCCATCTCATCGACCGCCCGGACCCTGACCTCCTGGCCCGGACGATCCCCGACGAGCGCCCGGCCGCCTGGCGCACCCTGGACGCCACCGTCCTGCACGCCACGCTCCTGGACCACGTCTGGCGCATCCCCGAGGACTCCCCCGCGCACATCGCGTACATCCACGACACGGCGGCGACGGTCGCCAAGGCCGAACGCGACGGCGGTACGGCCGTGCTCCTGCACCCGGTCCGCGAGGAGGTCGTCCGCGACCTGGCCCGCCAGGGTGTGACGATGCCCCGCAAGTCGACGTCGTTCGGCCCGAAGCCGGCATCGGGGCTGGTGCTGCGGGCGCTCGACGTCTGACAGCCTGCCGGAGACACAGAGAACGCCGAGAACCCCGAGAACGCAGAAAGGGCAGACCCCGGTCGGGGCCTGCCCTCTGTCCGTCACTCGAACACCCTGTCTCCGAGCTCAGTCCCGCTCGCCGTCGGCGTCGGGCTCGGCCTTGGGCTCGGCGTCGGCTTCGACGTCGGGCTCGTCCGTGGCCGCCGCCTCGGGCTCTCCCTCGGGCTCTGCGTCGGGCTCTGCGTCGGGCTCGATGTCCGTCGCCGTCACCGTCACCGTCTCGGTCGCGGTCTCCTCGGGAGCCTCCTCGGAGTCCTCCTCGTCGAGAGCGTCGACGAACTCGACCCCGTCCAGCTCGGCCAGCCGGTCGGAGGCGTCCGTGCTGCCGTCCCGGTCGGCCTCGACGGCCTTGGCGAACCACTCCCGCGCCTCGTCGGCACGCCCGGCGGCGAGCAGCGCGTCCGCGTAGGCGTACCGCAGCCGCGCGGTCCACGGCTGTACGGAGCTGGAGGCCAGCTCGGGGCTCTGCAGCGTCACGATGGCCGCGTCCAGCTGCCCCATGTCACGCCGGGCACCGGCGGCGACGAGCCGCATCTCGACCTGGCCGGCCTTGTCGAGCTTGTGCACGTCGGGGGCGCCGGCCATGTCCAGCGCCTTCTCCGGCCGACCGAGCCCACGCTCGCAGTCGGCCATCACCGGCCACAGGTCGACGTTTCCGGTCATGCGCCGCGCGGCCCGGAACTCGGCGAGCGCCTCGGCGTACTTCTGGTTCGCGTACGCGGCGAAGCCGGCCGCCTCGCGTACGGCGGCGACCCGGGACGCCAGCCTCAGGGCCACCTTGGAGTAGCCGTAGGCACCCTCGGGGTCCTCGTCGATGAGGCGGGCGACCATCACCAGGTTCTTGGCGACGTCCTCCGCGAGCCCCTTGGGCAGGCTCAGCAGCTCCTGCCGTACGTCCTTGTCGATCTCGTCGCCGGTGACGTCCTCCGGGATCGGCAGGCGCTTGATCGGCTCACGGTCACGGTCCCGCTCGTCGCGGAAGCGGCCACCGCCGCGCCGGTCGTCACGTCGGTCGTCGCGCCGGTCATCCCTGCGGTCGTCACGGCCGCGGTACCCCCCGCCGCGGTTGTCGTCGCGCCGGGCGTAACCGCCACCGCCACGGGTGTCATCGCGACGGGGACCGCGCGCGCGGTCATCACGCCGGTCGTCCCGGCCCCGGTAGCCACCTCGGGTGTCACGGTCGCCGCCGCGGTCGGCGCCGCGGTTGTCGTCGCGCCGGGCGTAGCCACCGCCACCAGCGCCGCCACCGCGGTTGTCGTCACGACGGTCATCACGGCGCCCGTAGCCGCCGCGGTCGTCGCGGTCGTCACGCCGGAAAGCAGGACGGTCACCACGGTCGTCACGCCGATCGTCCCTGCGGTCGTCACGGCGGTCGTCCCTGCGGTCGTCGCGGCGGAACGCGGGACGATCCCCACGGTCATCACGACGGGGACCACGATCACGGTCGTCACGACGCCCGTAACCACCCCGGTCGCCACCCCGATCGTCACGCTGGAACCCCGGACGAGAACCACGATTGTCATCACGCCGGGCGTAGCCACCGCCACCACCGCCGCCACCGCGGTTGTCGTCACGACGGTCATCACGGCGCCCGTAGCCGCCGCGGTCGTCACGGTCATCACGCCGGAAAGCAGGACGGTCACCACGGTCATCACGCCGATCGTCCCTGCGGTCGTCACGGCGGTCGTCGCGACGGAACGCGGGACGATCCCCACGGTCATCACGACGGGGACCACGATCACGGTCGTCACGACGCCCGTAACCACCCCGGTCGCCACCCCGATCGCCGCCCCGATCGTCACGCTGGAACCCCGGACGAGAACCACGATTGTCATCACGCCGGCCGTAGCCACCGCCACCACCGCCACCACCGCCACCACCGCGGTTGTCGTCACGACGGTCATCACGACGGGCGTAACCGCCTCCACTACCGCCGCGGTTGTCATCACGGCGGTCGTCCCGACGGCCATAGCCGCCGCCACCGCGGTTGTCGTCACGACGTCCGTAACCGCCGCCGCCACCAGTGCGGTTGTCATCACGACGGCCGTAACCGCCACGATTCCCACGGTCGTTGCGGTCACCACTGTCCCGTCGCCGCTGGTCGCGCTCCGGTCGGTCGTCGGGAGAGTTGGTGGACATGGTGACTCCTGTCTTCGGTACCGCAAGCATTGTAAAAACAAAAGGACCCCTGGTCCCAGCTGAACGCTGGGACCAGGGGTCCTCCAAAGATTGTTCGGCGGCGTCCTACTCTCCCACAGGGTCCCCCCTGCAGTACCATCGGCGCTGTAAGGCTTAGCTTCCGGGTTCGGAATGTAACCGGGCGTTTCCCTCACGCT